>NZ_JBHULB010000078.1:0-80295 GCF_042684265.1 Croceitalea marina
AACCTGGTGGGCGTACCCGACACCGGAAGAGCATCGCAGGCCTCCGACTCCCAACACGAAGTGGTACACTTCATCTATGATATGAATACAGACTGCTATACCTGTCCCCAAGAACATAAGCTGAAAAAAAACATTTTTTCTTAATCTTACAATATTTGCAACCATTTCAATTCTCTTTTTTTTATCCTTGTTGTATCTAGTTGCAGCCTTACCCTTGACGCATATATTTAATCAGTTCGTTGAGACCTTTTCGATTGCTTCTTACACCACTGGCAACGTCAGTGTAAATCTTTTCGCATCCACTTTTTTTCAATAAATCTATTTGGGCTTCCAGATTTTGCTCTTGTGTGGACACCCTTGCATATCCAAACATCATGTTCGATAATATTAGGTCCTATTAAGGGCTATTTATTACTGAAGATAGGTTGTTGGAAAAAAATGAGTAGTCGGTGGATGAACCTTAACCGCCTATGTTGTAGAGTATAAGTGTTAGACTTCTAAAAATTCCTTTTGTTACGATGAAAAAGAAATAAAACCACAATTTGATAGAATCAAGCCAGAAAAATGCGGAATTCAAGTTTTATCTCCAATCACTTGATCGATTTCTAGCATTCCTTATGAATTTTATTTCAGGAAAGATAACCGCTATAATCCTCTGGGAGCTCAGCATCGATATCCCTGAGATAGGCGTTGAGGGCCTTGAGCGTGGAGTGACCGGTAATCAACATTAATCTGTCCCTGGTCTCTGTCTGGGAATGTTCTTTCCGTATCTGTCGGTAGAGTTTGGTGATAAAAGTATGCCTGAAAGAATACAAGGTATAGTCGGTGCCCAACTGGAATGATTTTCCCTGAGCCTTCAAAAAATTATTGTATTTGACCTTCAGGTCCTTGTACCTTTTGGTAAAATAATCCCTTCTGCTTTCCTCCGAGGATTCCCATGGCCCTATACCGTTGGGCGTGAACAAAAAATGGTCGGAATTGGAAAAATCCAGTTCCTGTATTTCGTTGATGACGATATCCGGAACAATCTTGGTCTTGACCAATTTGTTCTTTGCCCTTACATGGAGGAGTTTTTGCTTGATGTTGATGTCGCCCAGCCTCAAACGGCAGGCTTCTATCGGGCGTAAGAAATTATAGGATATGAACTTGATAAAGAGCAAAAGGATTGGGTCGTGCTCTTCCATGAAGCTGAACATGCCGTCGACGACTTCCAGGGAATAGGTCTTGTTGCGCTTGGGGTTCGATTTCAGCACCTTGATGCTGGCCACAAAGTTCCTCGGGATAATGTCGTTGGCTTCGAGTTCCCCGAACAGGGCACTGAGGACCACGCGTGTATTGTTGCGGTTCCTTGCGCTGCTGTTCTTGAGTATCCCGTTCAGGTAAGTGTTTACAAGTTTCTTGTCCAATTCTAATATATTCCGCTGTAGATAGGCCTTTTTCCCCAAGTACCTTTTAAACTGGCCCAACCGACTTCGGTAGTCCCTTTCGGAGGAGCCACTAAGGGACTTTTTCTTGAGCCCATAGGCAAAATCCAGCGCTGCCTCCACAGTATATTTATTCTCGGCCTTAAAATTGGAGTTATATGGGGAATAGCCGTTCTTAAGGGCCTCATGGAGTGCCTCCCTGACCAGTTCGAAGTGCATCAAACGTTCCTTCTTGCTCTTGTACTTACGGTTGAACTTCATGGTGATATTGGGCTGTCGCACCATAAGGGGATTTCCGTGTTGGTCCTTTTGCTCCGGGTGCTGGTAAGAGTAATAGATGTACCACCGCTTGGAGGTGTCGAAAGACTTTCCTCCGTGGTAGAGTTTAGGCTCGGTATACTTCTTGCTGATGCCCATTTTTTGTGCGGTCGCGTGTGCGCTTTGCAATATACCAAAAAAATAATCCATTGAAATAAGATTTAAAAATCTGGTTTTCAATGGATTAAGGAAGTAGCGGGAACTGGACTCGAACCAGTGACCTTCGGGTTATGAGCCCGACGAGCTACCTACTGCTCTACCCCGCGATGTATGTTTAAAAGTGCATCGCTACACTAAATCCCATTTTAAGTTCTCAGGTTGAGTAGGTACCCTGTCCTGAGCGAAGTCGAAGAGTACTGCTCTACCCTCGATGAGATTTCTTTTCACTTGTTTTTAAAACTTCAGCTCATAACACCGACGAAAAGAACGCTACTATTTGTAACGGGCGTCAAATATACAACGCTTTTTTACTTAAATCAAAAAAGTAATGACTTTCCTTTTAAAATAGCTTCAATCTTTAACAATAGTTAAGAGTTTTCATTGAAATAAGTACCTTCGAAACCATGGAGCAACTCAATGACTTTTTAATCAAAGCGATTTCGGGAACGGAATGGCCCATGTTTATTTTGTTAATAGGCGGCGGGCTATTTCTCGTGGTTTATTCAAAATTCAAGCCTTACCGGTTTTTTAGGCATGCTATTGCCATTACTAGAGGAAAGTACGATGATGTAACTGCTAAGGGCGAAGTAAGTTCGTTACAGGCTTTGTCAGCTGCTGTTGCTGCCACTGTTGGTTTAGGAAATATTTCTGGTGTGGCAATCGCAATACATGACGGTGGACCTGGTGTAGTTTTCTGGATTTGGATGACGGCCATTATAGGTATGTGTATCAAATTTTATTCCTGCAGTTTATCCATTATGTATCGGGGAGAAGATTCTGAAGGAAAGTTACAAGGCGGCCCCATGTTCTATATTACCAAAGGGCTCGGCGAAAAATATAGACCTTTGGCCATATTCTTTTGTGTAGCCGGTATCTTCGGTTTTTTAGGAGTGTTTACCGCGAACCAGTTTACAGAGACCTTTATGAGCGTTATTCAACCAGCCGAAACACTGTTTGAAATGAGTGACTACAATTGGAAACTGGCAGTAGGTTTTGTTTTGGCAATCGCTACCTCATTTGTCATTTTTGGTGGACTTACAAAGATTGCGAAGGTTGCTACTACCATCGTGCCATTTATGGTAATGGTATACCTTATTGCCGTTATCGGAGTGATGATAATGAATGCTTCTCAGGTGTTACCATCATTAAGATTGATCATTGTTGAAGCTTGGAATTTTAAAACCGTTGTCGCCGGGGGCTTTTGGGGTCTGGTCATTATAGGTGTTCGCAGGGCCATGTTTTCCAACGAAGCTGGTTTAGGTTCGGCGCCAATGTACCATGGGCAGTCTAAAAATGATGAGCCCATACGTGAGGGTTTAGTGGCTATGTTAGGCCCATTTATAGATACGATTCTCGTTTGTACGTTTACTGCAGTAGTTATCATATTGAGTGGGGCTTATCTTGAAGAGGGTAGTGGTATTGTAATGACCCTAAATGCATTTAATACCTCATTGGGCAGCTGGGGAGGTATTCTTTTAATGATAATAGTTGCCGCGTTTGCCATGTCTACTCTGTTCACCTATTCGTATTATGGGGTCAAATGCCTTTCTTTTTTAACAAATGCAAAAATTGGAAGATTCTACAATTGGTATTTTGTGATTATGATTGTTTTTGCGGCTGTCGCTTCTTTAGAGGTAGTTAAAAATTTAATCGATTTATCGTATGCCTTAATGGTAATTCCTAATATGATAGCAGTACTTTTATTGGCGCCTAAAGTCAATAAGGCAGCTAAAGTGTATTTTGAAAAAATGAAGAATGAAAGAGCAAAAGCATAAAGCAGGTTTTGTAAATATTATTGGTAACCCCAATGTGGGCAAATCCACTTTGATGAATGCTTTTATAGGGGAGAAACTTTCTATTATAACTTCTAAGGCCCAGACCACACGTCATCGTATTTTAGGGATTGTAAATGGTGATGATTTTCAGGTAATCCTTTCCGATACGCCTGGAATTATAAAACCCGCCTATGAAATGCAAAATGCGATGATGGATTTTGTGAAATCAGCTTTTGAAGATGCCGATGTGCTTTTGTATATGGTAGAGATTGGCGAAAAGGCTTTAAAAGATGAGGCTTTCTTTAAGAAAATTGAAAATAGCCAAATTCCTGTTCTTTTATTATTGAATAAAATTGATACTACAGAACAAGAGGTTTTAGAAGAACAGATACAACATTGGCAGCAAGTATTGCCAAAAGCAGAAATACATCCCATTTCGGCCTTGGAAAATTTTAACGTCAAAGAAGTTTTTAATAGAATTTTGGAATTATTGCCAGATGCACCGCCGTATTACCCAAAAGACCAACTGACGGATAAACCAGAGCGTTTTTTTGTAAACGAAACCATTCGCGAGAAAATCTTGATGCATTATAAAAAAGAAATTCCGTATTCGGTTGAGGTAGAAACCGAAGAATTTATAGAGGATGATGATATCATAAGAATCCGTTCAGTAATTATGGTTGAACGTGATACGCAAAAAGGCATCATCATAGGGCATAAGGGGAGTGCCCTAAAAAGGGTAGGGGTAGAATCACGAAGAGATTTAGAAAAATTCTTTGATAAGCAAGTGCATATAGAACTCTATGTAAAAGTGAACAAGAATTGGCGCAGTAATTCGAATCAACTGAAACGTTTCGGGTATCAATAAAAAAGGGCCGGCAATACCGACCCTAAATAACTAACTAACTCAAAACTAACTTAAACTTATTGTGGAATAGGGTTGAACTTAAATTTTTGCCCCCCTACAGATGCGTCTGCCATTAAGCCTGCTTTTGGCAGTGCGAATACGGCGACCCCATCTTTATATTTTGCATTGAAAGCGATTCCTGATTTTACGGCTACTGCCGAGGCTTCGGCCCCGAATTGAAAATCACTTTGCTTAAAAGCATCCAAATCTGATGCTGTTTCAAAAAAGATAACCTCTATAATTGCTTGTCCACCAGCTTGCAGTCCAATATTTAATTTTTTTAAATCTGCCATTCCGATAAGATTTCCATCTTCATAAACAACACCATTACCCGAAGCCCCACCAATAATAAAGCCACCTTTGCCCACATTGGGGAAAATTACATAACCCGCAGAGTTTTCAAAGAAATTCTCTAGCCCGTTATCTTGTTTTAAAAGTGTTTTTTTGGCTTTCTTAGCGTCTGAAATAATCTTTTTTTGTTTGGCATTTTGTCCGTAAGCAATTGACCCTAAAAGAAGGCTTAGCACTAACGGAATAATTTTTATGGTTTTCATTTAGTTTATTTTTTATGAATTTACGTCTTAGAATGCTTGCTTAGTCGTTAAGGCCTTGTTATAAAAACTTAAAGTTTTGTTATAACTCAAATTTGGCAATTATAGGGTCTCTTTATTTTTAATGTTCCAGAAGTACCTTGAGCTTTTTAGATTGTACTACCTTTGCCTATTAATTTATTGATATGGGCGCAATTGTAGCCATCGTAGGAAGACCAAATGTTGGAAAATCAACCTTTTTTAATCGACTGATTCAAAGAAGGGAAGCCATCGTAGATGCGGTAAGTGGTGTTACCCGTGACCGCCACTATGGGAAAAGTGATTGGAACGGAAGAGAGTTTTCGCTTATCGATACAGGCGGTTATGTTGTTGGTAGCGATGATATTTTTGAGAAAGAAATTGATAAACAAGTAGAGCTTGCCATTGATGAGGCCGATGCCATCATATTTATGGTAGATGTAGAATCTGGCGTTACAGGAATGGACGAAGATGTGGCCAAATTACTCCGCAGAGTGGACAAGCCTGTTTTTTTGGCCATAAACAAGGTAGATAATGCCCAACGTGAGGCAGATGCTGTTGAGTTCTATTCTTTAGGATTAGGCGAATATTATACTTTGTCAAGCATTAATGGAAGCGGAACAGGGGAGCTTTTGGACGCATTGGTAAAAGTGTTGCCCGAAACCGTTGAAGACGATAGTGAATTACCTCGGTTCGCTGTTGTGGGCAGACCAAACGCAGGTAAATCTTCATTTATCAATGCCTTGATTGGCGAAGAGAGATATATCGTAACTGATATTGCAGGTACTACACGAGATAGTATAGATACGAAATACAACCGTTTCGGTTTTGAATTTAATTTGGTAGACACGGCAGGTATTCGTCGTAAAGCCAAAGTAAAGGAAGATTTAGAGTTTTATTCCGTTATGCGCTCCGTTAGGGCTATTGAACACGCCGATGTTTGTATTTTATTGTTGGATGCTACTAGAGGTTTTGATGGGCAAGTACAAAATATCTTTTGGTTGGCACAACGGAACAATAAAGGCATTGTTATTCTTGTGAATAAATGGGATTTGGTTGAGAAAGAAACCAATACGGTTCGCGATTTTGAGAAAAAAATAAGGGAAGCTATGGAACCTTTTGTTGATGTTCCTATTCTCTTTATTTCGGTGTTGAACAAGCAACGCATTTTTAAAGCCATAGAAACCGCTGTTGAGGTTTATAAAAATCGTTCTAAAAAAATAGTGACGCGTAAGTTAAACGATGTTATGCTGCCCATTATTGAAAATAGACCACCACCAGCTTATAAAGGAAAGTTTGTCAAAATTAAGTTTTGCACGCAATTGCCAACACCATATCCGCAGTTTGCATTTTTCTGTAATCTACCTCAATATGTGCGAGAACCTTACAAGCGATTTTTAGAAAATAAACTCCGTGAAAACTATGATTTCTCTGGGGTGCCGATAACAGTTTTTCTAAGGAAGAAGTAATTATTTCGAAGTTAATTGCAATTTTAAGCCCTGCTGAACCCTATTCCCATTTTCGTCAACCGCAGTTAAAAGATACTGGCCAGGTTTGGCTGTATAGATTAATTCATGAATATCAGTTGTAGAACCAATATAGGTTTCATCTAAATACCAATGAACAGCAGTTTCTGGCCTTTGATGGGCCAATTTAAAAATAACTTCTGAAGATGAATTTCCTAAATCTCGAGGTAAGATGACCACTTCGTTTTTTTTGGGATATACAAACTCCATTAAGCTATGTTCTAGAGCAGAACAACCCTTTAAATAAGGAGGTAAACTTTTGTAAGTCGTGTTAGAAGAAGTATAATAATACTCGATACCGGTTGGTAAACCGAACCAATTTTTATACACCATATTTTCTAAGGGATAGCATGACGAATTTACCCTAAAGCGCTCAGATTTATCCAATACTATTTGCTGGTGATATGGACATTGCTGCGTTTTGGTGCCATTAATTGGCTGTAGTTTTTGTTCCGTTTCATCACAAAATGAAGAAGCCAAGTAGCCACTTTTTTTACAGGTTTTTAAAGTTACCAAGTCATCAAAGGGTTTTTGAAAAGAACCACTTTTGGGCAAAGCGTCCAGCATGTCGAATAATATGGGGGCGGCAGCGGTAATTCCCGTTAGGCCGGGTCGGCCTTCGCCATCGGCATTACCGGCCCAAATACCGATAGCATATTTAGGAGTTATGCCAACTGCCCAGGCATCTTTAAATCCAAAACTTGTTCCCGTTTTCCAAGCTATTGGCTGCGATTCGTTAAAAAACTGCCAGTTTTCACCACCTTCTGGGCGATTAACTTCTTGCAAAGCTTTCGTCATGTGATAAATAGCGCCGGCATTAAAAACAGGGGCTTCAAATTGTTCTTTTCCAAAGGCTGGTTTATATCCCTTGATATAACTAGGTGCTACAAATTCATTTGAACGGTACGTACTGGAATTTTCCACAAAATGATTTAAAACCGAGGCACTTGAAGCGTAAGTTTTAGTGACGTCCCAAAGTGAACTCTCCGCGCCCCCTAATATTAAAGCAAGGCCATAATGATTGGCAGATTTGTCGATGGATGTTAAATTGGCTTTTTGTAGTTTGTTGTAGAATTTTTGAAGTCCGTAAGACCTTAGCAAACGAACTGCAGGAATATTTAGAGAGCGTGATAAAGCCCTACTTGCAGGAACAACACCCGAATATTTTTTGTTGAAATTTTTCGGGTTGTAGCCGTTAATTATTGTTGGAATGTCCTTTACCAATGCATCTGGCAATAGCTGCCCTTCATGTAATAAGGAAGCAAAAAGAAAAGGTTTCAATGTGCTTCCGGTACTCCGATTTTTGGTAATAATGTCTACGTAGTTGCCATGTGACTTCTCCGTTGGGGCGTTGCCCACATAAGTCAACACCTGCCGTGTTTCTACATCTAGAACTAAAATGGCAAGATTATGTATTTCATTGCTTTTTAGTCGATTATGATGAATAGTAGCGATGCTATTTGCTCGCAGTTGCAATGTTCTATTTATAGATGTTATAATGCGTTCTCCGGGATGTTCTTTTTTTATACGTTCTGTAAGATGCGGAGTATAATTGGGGAGTTTTAGTGGTTTAATTGGCAATGGTTCGGCAAGTGCAAGTTCATGAGTTATCGTATCAATTATCTTTTTGGCCAATAGTTTATCGAGTAGGCGATTACGCTTTTTTAATAACAGACTTTCATTACGTCCGGGAAATATAAGTGAAGGGGCATTTGGCAATACTGACAGGGTTGCGGCTTGTCCCCAGCTAAGTTCATGTGCTGGAATGCCAAAGTACCGCCAAGAAGCGGTTTCCAGACCGACTACATTACCACCATAGGGTGTATGGGTTGCATATAGCTTTAAGATTTCATCTTTAGAATATTTGAATTCAAGTCGTGTAGCCATAAAAATTTCAATGGCCTTTTCTAAATAAGTCCGATTTTTATTCTTTCTGCTTAAACGAATTACCTGTTGGGTAATGGTGCTTCCACCTCGCCTGGATTCTTGTGTTAGATTATGTTTTATGGCATTAAAGATTGAAATTGGGTTAAAACCGGGATGCTTGTAAAAGTATTCATCTTCAAATAGTAAAACACTTTGCTTAAATCGTTCTGGGACTGAATCCATTTTAGGGAAGCGGCAATGGCCGTCATTGGCAATACGAGCTCCAAGCAAAACATTATCAGAACTAGTGACTACCGTTGAGGTAGGTGCTGTAAATAGCTTTTTAGGTAGGCAAAAAAGCCAAACCAGAAATACAACAGCAAAAACCGAAAATTTTATGCGATGTTTTTTATAGATTTTAATCAATAGCATCATACAAATTAACTGTCTGGTCGAGCGGAGCCGAGACCTAATTCCTAATGTAACATAAGCTCATATTTCGTGTGTGTACATTCAAACGAACGACTTTGTTTTATCGAACCACCTTAATCCATTGTCCTTTATTTCTTGCGTAACTCGTATTATCATACATAGCCTCTACTTGGGTTCCAGGTAAATAGTAATTGCCTAAGAAGGCAGCGTTCAATTTTACAACAAATGTTTTGCTCTTTTTTGCTCCTAATCCGAAATAGAAATTGGTGCGGTCATCTCGAGTATCAATATAATCTGCCATTCCAGAGTTGTTACCCGACCCATCAACATAAGAGGTGTTTATAATTTCCCAACCGCTAGGTACAATTTGAGTCAATGCCAGATTTTCATAACTATCATTGGTAGTATTAAAAACGCTTACTTGCGCCTGAAGTTCCGTGCCTTGATGTAACTCGGTGACGTCAATCGGCTTACCGGTTGCATCTAAATAACTTACCTTGATATTAAGTTTAGCTTGTTGCGCTAATTCTTGACCAACAGGAAGTTTTCCACTTTGGGTCAAGGTGGCATAAATCACATTATTTTGATTGTTTTTTACTGATAGCTGCCCTTCTTTAGAAGAAATGACGATTGAACGTTGGGCGATTGCCCTATCGGTCTTGACCGTGTTTTCTTTTCCGTTGTTGGTAAACGTGATATCAATAGCTTTTCCACCGTTCTTGCCTACCATTTTAGCCATTGCCAGCAATGCATAAGAAGTTTCTTGGGTGCTGTACCATTTTTGAGATGAAAGGTTTTTGGCCAAAGAGATTGCTAAATCGCGCTGTTGGCTATCTCCAAGAATAACCATGGTCTCCAATGCCATGGCACGATTTCTAAATACCGACCCATAAGTTCTATAATCATAGTTGTTGGGTTTAAAATTAATGTTGGCAACCGTGGTCAATTGTTGGGCAACTTCTTTTTTGCCTACGAGAGCATAAGCGGCTGCCAAACGCCATTTAGCCTCGTTACTTAGATTTTTGGTTTCACGTAATCTATTCATAGCGGCGAGTTCGGGCTGTTTGGCCAAGGCTAAGGTATAAAGGCGATACGCTTGGGAAATATCGTCATTATAACTTGAGGTTTTGTTGCTCCATTGCTTAGAGGCATTTTTTTGATACCGTAACCAATTGCTCAAGAAAGTCAATGGCAATTGATATCCTTTTTGTTTTGCCTCCAATAAAAAATGCCCGGCATATGAACTTCCCCAATCATCTGCATAGCCATATCCTGGCCAGTAGCTAAGCCCACCGTTCGGGGCTTGAAAATCACTTAATCTTTTAATGGCACTTTTTATATTTTTCTCAATTTCTTTTTTCTTGTCAAAAGTAATATCCATGACATCTGCTAAAAACAACTGCGGGAATGCGGCCGAAGTAGTCTGTTCTACGCAACCATGCGGGTAACGAACCAAATATTCCATTCGTTTCGAAAAATCCATTGGAGGTAGGGTCGAAAATTCGATAAAAGCAGAATTGGTACCCGATGTTCCAAAAGTTGAAAAATCAATAGTTTGAGATTGATTTTCTGTTATCGTATACAACGAACTTTTTGTAGTTATCGGATTAGGGTTTTCCACATCGATTTCCGTTTCACTTGAAGCACTTTCGCCAGCACCCGAAGCGGTCACTTTTATAGTCTGAAAAGATTTTGTCGGATTTACTTTAAATTCAAAATTTACAATTTGCTCACCGACAGTATTAAAAGTGATGCTCTTTGAAGTAGCACCGATAGGCTCTAATGCTTTGCCCGCATCAATATTGACCTTTACATTTTTTACTTTTTTCTCCATAGCAAAAACCGTAACGGGGATAGTGACCGTTTCTCCTGGGGATAGTTTTCTAGGAATTGAAGTCAAGACCATTAACGGTTTACGAACTGGAGTGGTTTTATCTGTTTTACCATAAGCACTCTTTTCATTGCCCGCAATGAGCATGGTACGCACAGAGCCTACGTAATTTGGCATTTGTATTTCATGTGTTGCCTTATCGCCCGCTTTTAAGGTAAAGGGCCCCAAATAAGAAACAACAGGCTTAAAACGTTGTGCTTTTCTATTTTTAGCACCTTCGGCAATACCGCCACCACCAATGGCGTAAATATTGTCTACACTAACGGAATAGGCACCCATGACATCATCAAAAATATCAAAGGTTTTTACCCCCAAAGCTTGTCGCGCATAGAAAGAGGAATGAATATCAGGTGTTTTAAACCTGGTCAAATCCAACAGTCCATCATCAACAACAGCAATGGAATAGGTCATCGGTTTTTTATTGGCTTCAGAGACCGAAATTTTAAAGCTTTTCTCTGGTTCCAGCACATCTGGCATTTGTAGTTGAGGTTCTAAGAACGTAGCCTTGTCTTTTACTAAAATGGGTACTACACCATATAAACGAATAGGTAGGTCGTTGGCTACCTGACCGTGCGGTTGTAGCAGTGATATATTGATATAGGCATTTGGTGCCATTTCAGCGGTAATGGGAATGGTAGCCTTGGTTTCCTTTGCCGAAGTTTCTATCCATTGGGTGGATAGTACTTCCGAGCCGTTTTCAATACTTAATAAGGCTCTCCCTCCTACATCTGAAGGAAACGTTACTACCGCACTTTCTCCAAGTTCATAGTTTTCTTTATCTGAAGCGAATACTAAAATCTTTGAACTTTCGGTGTCGCCAGAAGCAGGTCTTCTCCACCAGTTTCTGTAAAAATAAGCTGTTCTACCAGTGGCATGACCAGAAACTTCATCGATTACCCGAATAAGGTAGCGCCCCCCATCATCATCGGGTACATTAATATTGAATTTCCCTTTTCCATCTGCTCCTGTCGTAACCGTCATTTCTTTAAATGGCCTGTGTACGGTTGCATTCTCATATCGTGAAAGATTATCATAACCCCTGTTCCACCACCAGCGCCATTCAATCTTAAACACTTTTACTTTTAGGTTTCTATTTGCGGCAGGTTTTCCATCAGCGTTAACCGATGCCATGTCAAAGGTGGTATTCTCATCCGTTAGAAAAGAACCGTAGCGTTTTGCTTCTGGTGAACGTAACCCTACAAAATGTGAAAAGGGAGCCAGTTTTTTAGAAAATACGTCTATCGAAAAATCGCCACCACCCTCAAACACTTTAGTAGTAAAAGTGGCCTGCAGCATACCCGGGGCATTTTTATTGGCACTGATCTTTTTATCAATTGTTACCAAGCCATTTTCATCGAGCGTCGTATTCAGAAACTGTAGTTCAGTTTCGTTAAAAGTGCGAACCGGGTCTTGAAAAATATAACCTTTATAGTTTTCGAAGCCGGTGGATGTAGGCTGCAACTTTGCATTGATATCTATTTTTAGGTTTCGAGCCGGGGCACCATGCAACCATTGTACTTCCACTTTGCCCTTATTATTTTCGTTTGCTTTTAAAATATCATCCTCAAAAGCAAAGTTCACTTTTAAACGGTTAGGTTTTACAGTGGCGATTTTTAGGCTTTTATTGAATTGAGCACCACCAACAATTATTTTGGCATTCCAATTTCCGGTAGGGGCGGTTGCTTTTGTTGGGATGGGGAAGTAGTAAAAGGCCCCTTCTTTTTTTGCATAAAGTCCTTCAGAGATTTTCAAACTTTCCTCTTTGAGCACATTACGTTGTACCAATTTTCCTCTGGCATCATTGACCTCTAAAACGACCGGATGATTTTTTGGCAATGGGTTTCCTTTATCGTTTAAAACAAAGGTCAGGTGGGCAGTATCTCCCGGGCGGTGAACCCCTCTTTCCGTATATAGAAACCCTTGAAGTCCGCTTTGCAGTTCTTGCCCTGAAACATCGAACTTGCTTAACGAAAGCGCATGGCCATCGGCTAATTTGGCATAGGCATAATTTTTATCTTTTTCGGCTACGGCGAAGGCCACATTTTTATTGCCGTCATAAATGGCAAAACCGTTCGCATCTGTACTGACTTCGGTCAGCAATTGCTGCTGATAATTATATAGTTTTATTTTAGTGTTGGCCTCTGGTTGTGTGCTCAAAAGATTTGTAGCAGCAAAATGATAAGAGCGATTTTTTCCTTTCTTGACGATCAAACCAAGGTTACTACCTAAAAGATTGGTGGTGACGACTCTATCGGGGTTATAATAGGCCTGACTGCATGGATTATCTTGTTCCTCCCAATTGTAATTATAGTTTCTCCAGTAATAAATTTCATTATCCCAATAACGCTCCTCTAAAAGTTGTTCCGTAGCATTTTGGCCTTCTTCTGTAACGACATAATCTTCATCATCATCGGAAGCCGTTTCACAGGTATAGTTAGCGTGTTCTTTTTTGAAACTAAATTCTATGCGGTATAAAGAACCTGGATTTACCTTGATCAATTTAGATAAATCCAATGCATGTGCTTTCCAATAGCTCTGGTTTTCAGAATCGTTTTCTGTTAGCGGAATAACTTTGTATGCCACTCTTCGGCCCACCGTTCTTACATCTGAATTATACTGCTGCGTGATATTGTTGTTCTGCAGGTATTGAAGCATGTTATCTTCAAAAACCTGAATTACCCGTACTTCGACAGCCTTCAGATTTACGGTTTCAAAATAAATTGGGGTAGCGGCCGCATCGGGTAGAATGGTTCCCTTTGAAATTAAACGAACATTAGGTTTTAACTGTTCAAAAGAAATCCATTCCGAAAATGTGCCTTTTAAGGTATAGCCATAGGCACTTTTAATACCTTCAAAAACGTTCACCCTAACTTGCCCTGTAATCCGATTAGAGGGATAAACTTTTAAAATATTGCCATCTGTTTCAAAACGTAGGTTTTCTGCATTTTCAATGCTTATTAAACCATTTAAATTTTGGTTTTCCTTTAGGGGTTCCGAAAAATTTAAGGTCAATGCCGCGTTGGGTGAAGTTGAGGTTTTGGCATCGACCACAACAAACTTATTTAGACCGGGAATGGTGAAGTTTTCGCTTCCTGTATTATTGGCGCCAAGCTTTTCACCGTTCCAGCTGATTTGCAATTGTGAATCGTCAACTTTTCGCTGTATGCTATCAATTTTAAAGTTAAAATAACGTGCATTTTCTTCGGTGTTTTCCCATTTTACGGCAAGGGATTTGCCTTCTTGACTTACGGATACTGTCGATATTATTTGATTGGCATCTAAAATGTCGGAAGCCTCTAAAGTGCACATTAGGTATTGTAAATCTTTGCTGTACGATTGCAGATTGCCCAGATTGATTTTAAAATTGGGCGCAATGGTCTTAAAGCTAAAGGTGTATTTTTTGAATTCACTATCTAAACCTTCAAACAGTTTGCCTAAAGCAAGGGTAGCAGTATATTCTGTATTCGGATTTAGGTATTCCGTTGGTTGAAAGGTAAGCTCCCTGCCGTTTTCGATAGCAAGCTTACCCTCAACCTCGGGCACTATCTTTAAATATTCATTGGGCAGTTCTTGGGTTAGTTCAAATTGCTCCAACTGTTTTGCCAAAACAATTTTAATTGGTGTGTCGATACTTTGTTGCCCATTGGTATGATAACTCACATAATCTTTGAATTTAAAAAGATTATCGGTACTACTGCTCTCGCTCTTTTTTTTGCAAGAGCTTAGTATAAGTAGAAAGGAGATAAGGATAACTTTTGGAAAACGACCCATGTTTACGGTGATTAAAGATTAAACGGTTTCTTCTGCCACGGCAAGATAGCCCAAAATGAGGGCAGACAGTTCACTGAAAATGGGGTTTTTGAGTTTAAAACTCTAAGTAGTTACGGACATAGCTTTACCGCTGGATGTTCTTTTAAGAATACTTTGTGATGTTTTATATACCCAATGTCTCAAGATGTACGCACATGACGATAAAAGTATTTTACACAGATAATCTACTTTTACTAGTATTGTTTTGCCATAAATATGATACTATTCTTATATTTCATATAAAATGGAAATTAACAAACGAGTTTGTTAATTCTTACGTTGTCTTACATTTGAAAAATGACAAAATCTCAAGTCAACAAATTAGGTAAATTAATGTCAATGCAGGATATGATTTATATACCTATCAAGCTGAAATATAGTAGTTCCTTATGAAGTGGCTGACTTTACCATATCCATTGTTGCAATCCACTAAATACAAGTGGTTATTTGCATTATTATCAGGCATTTTTGTTTATGTATTTTTGATTGTTTTTGAACCTTTTGGAGCAGCTCAGTCAATATCTTACAAATATATATTCTTGGCGGGTTTTGGGGTTTCAGTTTTTCTTGGTGTGGCTACTACTTATTTTATTCTTCCTAAACTATTTCGGGAGTTTTTTCACTCGGAAAAATGGACCATAGTAAAGGAAATTCTATTACAATTTTGTTGTATCTTAATCATAAGTGCTTTTAATTCCCTGCACAATTACAATTGGTGGCGTAATATTGATTTATATCAAAACTTTTTTATTTTTCTTAAAATCACTACTTCGATAGGGATTTTCCCTATCATAGGTTTAATCTTTTTTAAAGAGCGCACACTTTCAAAACGCAATATCGAGACAGCAAGATTACTTTATAATCAGTTACCACCCGCAGCGGTAGAAGAGACCATTACAGTTCAAATACAAGAAGAAAGTGTAAAAGAATCACCTATTGTAATGCAATTATCAGAATTTGTATATGCACAATCAGAAGGGAATTATGTCAAGATATATTATTTAGATGAAAATGCGCTTGTCTATAAACTAGTTAGGCTCTCTCTAAAAAAGCTTGAAATACAATTAGAAGCTATTTCTCAAATAAAACGTTGTCATCGTTCTTATCTTATTAATATGCAACATATAATAACTATTGATGGCAATGCAAGATCTCTTACTCTACAACTAGAAAAAGTTGCTACGAGTATTCCCGTATCTAGGTCCTTTTCAAAAGCTGACTTTAAATAGCTTTCCCGTTCATCACAAAAGTGTCACACCTATCCCAATTTTATGTAACGCACTGATTTCAAAGCTATTTTTGAGCTAACAATTCTAAAATAGACTTATGAAAAATCGCATTCAAATCATCTTAATCTTTACGGCAGGGATTTTATTATTAAGCAGTGCTGCAAGTAAGGAATCAGACAAAAGACATTCTGATCTAGAATTACAACTTAATGAGGTAGCATCCTATATTGCTGTAAAGGATACCATAAACCATAAAGTATCAGAAGTTGCTGTTGCGTGGCATATGGATCACATCTATTTAATGGTAAATCAAATACACAAAGCGCTCAAGTATTCTGATGAACGTGATTATAAAACGGAACCCAACACGGCACGTGACTATGTCTTTACTTCTAATAAGATGCCTAGAGGAAAAGCTACTGCACCAGAGGCGGTAACACCAAAAGAAAATATTACGAAAAATACCTTGCAAATGCATTATAATGAAGCGCTGGCAACAGTTAAAAAGTTACCTAAGCTTGCAGAAAAGAAGCACTTTAATCATCCTATTCTTGGGACTATGAATAGAGACGAAACCATTACGTTTCTTACGATTCATACTGAACATCACCTTAAGATTATACGCGATATATTAAAGAAAAAGTAGTTTTCTAGGCCATTACTCATTGAATTAGGTAATAAACCAAAAACCATCTAAAAATGAAAAAAATAAGTATTCTCTTAGCCGCAGTATCCCTAATATTAGCCTGCAAGAACAAGGAAAACACAAAGAGTGCCCTTGCGTTTGAAGTTGAAGAAAATGATAAAACCCAACAGTTAGACTCTGTTTATTCTGCTCATTACGATAGAAATGAATTTAACGGTAATGTACTGGTCGCAGAAAATGGCAAAATCATATTTCATAAAAGCTATGGAATTGCAAATGAAGAGACCAAAGAGAAATTGGATATTAATACCTCTTTTGAATTAGCATCGGTCTCAAAACAATTTACGGCGATGGGAATCGTACAACTTCAAAAAGAAGGAAAACTCTCTTACAATGATCTCATTAGCAAATACATCCCGGAGTTAACGTATTACTCAGATGTTACCATTAAAAATCTATTGATACACACGGGTGGTTTACCTGATTATATGGGTATGATGGCAGAGCACTGGGACAAATCAAAAATAGCTACTAATGACGACGTGATTGAAATTTTTGCAAAACTTAAACCTGAAAAGGAATTTGAGCCTGGAAAAAAATATAGCTACAGCAACACAGGGTATTTAATACTTGGTACTATCATAGAAAGCGTGAGTGAAAAATCATTTGGAAAATACTTAAACGAGAAAATATTTACACCGCTAAAGATGGAAAACACTTTTGTCTATCGCCGAAGGTTCCAACCAAAGAAAATCGATAATTATGCCGAAGGCTATATCTATTCAGATAGCTTAAAGAAAAATATTCTTCCCGATGATTCACCTGACGAAGATTATGTCGTTTATTTAGACGGTATTGTTGGAGATGGCATGGTAAATTCTAATACAATCGACTTGCTTAAATGGGATAGAGCACTTTACGGCAACGAACTTATAAATGCCGAAGACAAAAAACTCATTTTCTCGTCCTATCCCACAGAAAGCGGTGAAGAAACGGATTATGGATTTGGCTGGTTCGTTAGAAATGATAGTATTTATGGTAAGAGAGTACTACATTCAGGTGGCTGGGCTGGTTATATTACTTGGATAGAGAGACATATAGATGCTGATAAGACCATCATACAACTTATGAACATTGAAAACAAAATCACTACCAGTCCAGCTAAATATGCCCGAAAGATTTTATATAATCAACCCATAGAACAACCCTTCACCTTACCCGAAGAAGTACTCAAAAAATATGTAGGCACTTATAGTAGTGAGGAACAAGACTCTGAGATAACTTATGAATTTGGAAGACTCTGGGATAGCGGTGAATATGAATTAAAACCAATTTCAGAAACTAAATTTATCATTATTGGTTTTAGGCCAGAAGTTAGTTTTACCTTCAACTTAAACGACGATGGTTCTGTAAAAAGTTACAGAGTACAACAAAAAGAAAACGATATAGATAATACTTATTTTCGGAAAAAATGAGATAAATAATTATCCCTATAGTTTTACTTCAACTATCTTACTCTGTTACTTCACCATCAAAAGAGTTTAAATTGTGGTATGGTTTGTCAAAAAGCTACGTAATCCCTGCAATGACAATTGGCGGAAAATGAATACAACCTAATTACTATTTTGATAAAACAATTAAACCTTACAAGTGGATTGATAAGACAATAGAGCTATTGAATTATAAGTAGCCTGTTGCCAGCAATGTGTATAATTCATTGTTTGCTTATTTCCTACGTGAAAATCACATACAAACAGTTACCTTTATGTTTCACGGGAGCATCTAAGAGATTACCGGTTATTAACTTTGATAGGCCAAATAACCTTAGAAAATGGAAATATGAAGAAAATTATAGTAGTAACATACCTATGTCTATTTTTTACGACCCTTAAAGGACTTGCTCAAGATAAAGCACCCAATAATTCAGAACAAAGTGAACAAAATGAGTTTCTATTGGAAAGCATGATTTCTCTTGCGAAATCTAATTCTTATTATGCTTCAAAAGTTAATTGGGGTGAATTGGAAAGTAAGATGCGATCTATTTCAAAAGAGTCTGACTCCATAGAAAAACTGGGTAAACCAGCCGAGCTGATGTTTAAAGCACTCGGCGATTTTCATGGTATGTTAATGTATGATTATAAAGTTGCGTTCAATCATCGTTCAGAGAATGTTGGCCCACCTAATGATAGTATTTATAGGGCAATAGGCGCCACAAAAATAAACGCACCATATCAGGTGAATGCTGAGATACTTGAGTCTGAGAACATCGCCTACATTGAAATTTTGGCGACTGGCGTAATGCAAGGGGAAGATATTGCCATAGCGAGGGACGCCATTAGAAAATCTATTTGTGATTTAAAGAAGAAAAATCCGAAAGGATGGATTATCGATTTGCGTTGTAATATTGGCGGAAATATGAACCCGATGTTAGCCGGTCTCAGCACACTGATGCCAAATGCAGATTTAGGCGGAGATACCAAAGATGGGAAAAACTTTAAGTCGAGATGGGCTTTTAAAGATGGTAACTTTTATGAAAACGGAATGTCTAATTATAAAGCTGATTTTAGCTGTGGGAGTGAAGAGAAGAACGGCAGAATTGCAGTATTGACTAGCAAGTATACTGCAAGTTCAGGTGAAGTAGTCGTTTCGTGCTTAAAAGGGCAGTCTGGTTTAAAAGTTATAGGAGAGAAAACAAGCGGATTATCGAGTACCAATGGGTGGTTTGTGTTATCCGATAAATGGGTCTTTGCGCCGATGACCGCATATTTCATGAGTAAGGACAAAACGGTTCACAATGATGGAGTTATTCCTGACGTATTGGTATCTGAAGAATTGAACTTAGATAGTCTTAAAAGCGGAAAAGTTATAGACAGCGCTATCCAATGGATTGCCCATGGAAGGTAAGACTTGATTTATACCCGTCTTGGCGAAATCAAGTAGAGCAAACAAGTCAAAAAAACTACCTTAAGCTAACGGAATACGAGCCATTATTTAGTTCTGTTACTCTGCCATTACTAGAAAAGCTTCTGAGTTGTTCTATGCCACCACAACAACCGTCATTTTCGGAAAGTGTGATGTCTATGGATAAATCTGCCGAAGCTTGCCCCCCAAAAGTTAGGGTATAATTATTTTCGCCTAATTGCCATGGAAAATTTTCTAGAATTAAAAGTGGTGTCCCGTCTTGGCTCTCAAAAATATTCGAAGAAATTTCACTGCTATTTTCACCAGTGATAACAAGGTCTTCTAAAGTATAAGTTTCATTTGTAAAAACATTACCGCCATTTTCAAGTATTCTTAGTGCAAGTGATGGAGGACCTGCACACAAAACTGTCGAACAGTCATCGATATCTTCATCACATTGAAAACACAACAGCAATAAAAAGAGAACAGGAAAAAATCTTTTAATCATCATAATTAGTGCTTTAATTTAAAGATATAGTTTTTATGAAAAAGTTGCTTTTTACAATGAACAATAAATTTTAAAAACTTAAAACTGCTTAGCTTAAAGCTAAATCACCATCCACCAGAGGCACCTCCACCGCCGAAGCCGCCGCCACCGAAACCACCACCAAATCCGCCGCTACCAAAACCACCACCCGATGAGCCCGAACGATAGCCGCCACGGCCCATATTGCTGAGAATAATAATATCCAATAAATCACCACCAATACCTCCTCTTCCACCACGATTATTTCCTTTTCCGCCACGACCCTTTCTATTCATGAGAATAAAGAAAATGACCAAAAAGATGATAAATGGTAAAAGGGAGTCTAGAGGAAAATCTTGGTTCGTATTAAAAGTGCGGTCTTCTTTAAATGTTCCGGACAGTACTTGAAATATAGCATCGGCCCCTTTGTCTAGGCCTCGATAGTAACTTCCCGCTTTAAATTCGGGAATAATAACGGATTCTATGATGCGTTTGCTCATGGCATCGGTGAGCAGGCCTTCTACGCCATAACCTGTATTTATTGCAATTCTGCGGTCGTTCTTGGCCAATAAAATTAATATGCCATTATCCTTTTGAGCTTGACCGACTCCCCATTTTTGCCCCCATTGTGCTCCTAGAAAGTTAATGTTTTCACCCTCCGTTGAGTTGATTATGGCAACAACTATCTGCGATGAAGTGCTATCGGCATATCGAATTAACTTCTGCTCCAAGCGAGATTTTTCGGGGGTCGAAAGTAGGTTTACATAGTCGTAAACACTGGTCTGTTTTTTAGGTTTTTCAGGTATGGTGAACTGCCCCCATGCTAAGGCGGTAAAAAATAAAGCCAGTAAAATACTAACCTTTCGAAATTGCATCGCTCAGTTCATTGGTGTCATTATGATTCCATGGAAAATGTGCCTCCAGTTCTTTGCCTGCCTTTAAAACACCTTCAACGATACCTTGTTTAAAATTACCTTCTTTAAAATGTTTTGAGATTATATTTTTGGTATCGTCCCAAAAACCCCTTGGTACCGCTTTGTCGATTCCTTTATCACCGTAAATAACAAACTTTTTATCTACAACGGCGACATAAAGCAATACGCCGTTTTCGTCTTTTGTGTTATCCATTTTTAAAAAATGAAAAACTTGCTGTGCGCGGCTAAAATGGTCGATTTTGGCCGAAGCTTCAATGTGTACACGAATCTCGCCCGAAGTGTTTTTTTCGGCTTCAAGAATGGCGTTTACAATCTCTTGCTCTTCATCTAAGCTTAGAAAAGCTTCAACTTTAGACATACTTAATCAAAATTAAAATCTACATCAGGTGCATCTTCTGCCCCTGGTTTTGAACTGAATAAGGCCATGGCGTCAAATCCTGCGATATTCGCTATAATGTTAGTAGGTATTTTTTCGATTTTGATGTTGTATTCTCCGGCTAGGTCATTAAAACGGTTTCGTTCGACATTGATCCTGTTCTCGGTACCTTCTAACTGCGATTGCAATTCTAAAAAGTTTTGGTTAGACTTTAAATCTGGATACCGTTCCACAGTAACCAAGAGTCTAGACAATGCTGAAGACAAGCCTGATTGTGCTTGCTGAAATGCAGCTAATTTCTCTGGAGTCAAGTTATTGGCATCAATAGTAGTTGAAGTGGCTTTAGAGCGTGCTTCGATAACATCTTTAAGTGTGCCACGTTCAAAATCTGCTGCCCCTTGAACCGTTTTTACCAAATTGCCGATTAAATCACTTCTGCGTTGGTAAGAGCTTTCAACATTTGCCCATTGTTTAGTGGCTTGGCCTTTCATCTCTACCAAATTGTTATTGGTATTTACGTACCACATACCGGCTACCATGAGTAGACCAATAATTATGATTACAGGAATTAGTTTTTTCATTTTCGTAAGTGTTTAGTGTTTATTTAGAGTTGTTCTTTGATCTTTAGAAGCTCTGCACGTATTTTTTGAAGTTTTTCAATGACTTCAAAATTAGATAGGGTTTTGTGTTTTTCTTCTTTTAAATGGATTTTAGCACCTTCTAAAGTAAACCCACGCTCTTTTACCAAATGATAAATAAGCTGAAGGTTTTTAATGTCTTGCGGTGTAAACTTTCTGTTTCCCTTTGCGTTCTTTTTAGGCTTGATGGCATCGAACTCTTTTTCCCAAAAACGAATAAGTGAGGTATTTACTCCAAATGCTTTGGCCACTTCGCCAATACCGTAATATCTTTTTTCGGGGAGTTCTACGTGCATTAATCTAGAGATTGGTTTTCTTGATTAGCGTATTTGAGCATATTCTCGAACTCTATTGGTGATAAACTGCCGTAGTAGAAGTTAATAGGGTTTATTTTTTCTTTGTCTTTCCATACTTCGTAATGAAGATGAGGTGCCTCTGAACGGCCTGTACTGCCGACAAAACCAATTAAATCACCACGTTTAACCTTTTGGCCTTTGCTCACGTTATACTTGCTCATATGCGCATAGAGACTTAAATAGCCATGGCCGTGATCAATACGTATGTGTTTTCCGTAGCCGGATGAATTACTATCGGCCCTTGTAACAACGCCATTGCCAGATGCATAGATAGGTGTTCCACGCGGTGCGGTAAAGTCCATTCCTTTGTGCATCTTTCGGGCCTTTGTAAAAGGGTCCGTCCGCCACCCAAAACCTGATGCCATACGTTTTAAATCTTCATTTCTTACGGGTTGTATGGCAGGTATAGCTTCTAAGAATTTTTCTTTTTCCGCTGCTAGTATGGCAATCTCATCTAAAGACTTTGATTGTATCACCATTTGTTTTTGAATGATGTCCAATCTTTTGGTGGCATCTGTAATAATCTTTGAATTGTTGAACCCTTCTAGGGACTTATAACGATTTATACCACCAAAACCCGCCCTTCGTTGTTCTTCAGGTATGGGGTTGGCCTCAAAATACAATCTATAAATATTGTTGTCGCGGTCTTCAATATTAGCCAAGACCTGCTCCATATTCTCCATTTTTTTGTTCAAAATGTCAAACTGGAGTTCATAGTTTTCTACCTCTCTGGCCAGGGAAAGTTCTCTGGGTGTATTTAAAATATCGGTATTTAAAAGGACCAATAATCCTATAAAACCAAAAAGTGCAGAGCCCAAAAGAAAAAAGAATAGATTACGGTACCTTTTAGATTTTTTAGGTTCAATCTTTCTATAAGAAAGCGTATCGGGATCGTAATAGTATTTTACTTTAGACATGAGTGGATTTTATCCTATTTTTGGTCATTCATTTTTTTGATAACAAACAAATATAAAAATTGTTTTGTTGTATCTGTTAAAATTAATTAAAGCTTAGCTCTTAAGATGACATCGCAAAAGGTTAGAGAACAGTTTTTAAACTTTTTTAAATCGAAAGAACACACTATTGTTCCTTCCGCCCCAATGGTCATGAAAAATGACCCGACATTGTTGTTTACGAATGCGGGCATGAACCAGTTTAAAGAATTCTTTTTAGGGAATACGGTTTCTAAATCAAAACGTATTACCGATACCCAAAAGTGTTTACGTGTAAGTGGAAAGCACAATGACCTTGAAGAAGTTGGTAAAGACACCTACCATCATACGATGTTCGAAATGCTGGGGAACTGGAGTTTTGGCGATTATTTTAAAAAAGAAGCTATTCAATGGGCATGGGAACTTTTAACCGAAGTCTATAAAATTGATAAGGATAGTTTATACGTTTCTGTTTTTGAAGGAAGCAATGATGCCGATAATTTAAAAATGGACCAAGAAGCTTTGGACTTGTGGAGTGCAATAGTGCCCAAAGACCGCATTATCATGGGCAATAAGAAGGATAATTTTTGGGAAATGGGCGATCAAGGTCCTTGCGGTCCATGTTCAGAAATTCATGTGGATATTCGTTCGGCCGAAGAAAAAGCTAAAGTACCCGGTGCCTCTTTGGTCAATCAAGACCATCCGTTGGTTGTAGAAATTTGGAACTTGGTTTTTATGCAATACAACCGCAAGGCCAATGGTGAATTGGAAAATTTGCCGGAAAAGCATGTGGACACCGGTATGGGTTTTGAGCGTTTGTGCATGGTGTTACAAGGCGTACAATCGAACTATGATACCGATGTTTTTACCCCACTTATTAGGGAAATAGAAACGATAACCAATCATAAATACGGCAAAGACGAACAAACGGACATCGCTATACGGGTTATAGCCGACCATATTAGGGCCGTGGCTTTTTCTATTGCCGATGGGCAATTGCCAAGTAATACCGGTGCGGGTTATGTAATACGAAGAATTTTAAGAAGGGCCATCCGTTACGGATTTACGTTTTTAGATACCAAAAAGCCTTTTATGTACCGACTGGTAAAGGTGTTGGGAGAATCTATGGGCAAGGCCTTTCCAGAACTAAAAGAGCAATACCAGTTAATTGAGAATGTGGTCAAGGAGGAAGAGAATTCTTTTTTAAGCACCTTAGAACAAGGTCTGGTTTTATTGGATTCTGTGATAAAATCTTCAAAGGATAAAACAATCAATGGTCACAAGGCCTTTGAATTGTACGATACTTTTGGCTTTCCGATAGACTTGACATCTTTGATTTTAGAGGAAAAAGGATATGATTTAGATGTTGAAGGTTTTGAAAAAGCACTTCAGGCACAAAAAGACCGTTCCAGATCGGCATCAGAGACATCTAAAGAAGATTGGACGATTCTTTTAGAAGACGCTGAGCAAGAATTTATAGGCTATGATAGCCTAGAGGCTAAGGTGAAATTGGTCAAATACCGAAAGGTCAGTAGTAAAAAAGATGGAGATCAATATCAATCGGTATTCAATCTTACGCCATTTTATGCTGAAGGTGGCGGTCAAGTTGGAGATAAGGGTTATTTAGAAGCTTCCAATGGAGATGTCACCTATATCATAGATACCAAAAGAGAGAATAACGAGATTATTCATTTTTCTGAGAACCTTCCAAAAGATATTTCAGGAACTTTTAAGGCAGTCGTAGATGAAAAACAACGTCGAAGAACAGAAAGCAACCATACGGCAACGCACCTGCTTCACCAAGCATTGCGTGAGATTTTAGGCGAGCATGTTGAACAAAAAGGTTCTGCGGTGCACTCAAAATACCTAAGATTTGATTTCTCACACTTTTCCAAAGTGACAACAGAAGAGCTTCGTGAAGTGGAAAATTTTGTAAATGCTCGTATTGAGGGGCACTTGCCTTTTGAAGAAAATAGAAACGTTCCTGTGAAAGAAGCCTTGGCCCAGGGCGCCATGGCCCTATTTGGAGAAAAATATGGTGATACGGTGCGTACAGTTCGATTTGGGCAATCTATAGAACTTTGCGGAGGTACCCATGTGAAGAATACTGGAGATATCTGGCACTTTAAAATCACCTCTGAAGGCGCTGTGGCATCAGGTATTAGAAGAATTGAAGCAATTACCTCAGATGCCGTAAAAGACTTTTATTTTAAGAACAACAGAACGCTTTTTGAGGTTAAGGATTTGTTGAACAATTCACAAGACCCGGTAAAAGCGGTTACCGCTTTACAAGAAGAAAATGCCCAATTAAAGAAACAGGTCGAAGGCTTGTTAAAGGATAAGGCCAAAAACTTAAAATCGGAGTTGTTAAATGAACTTGCCGATTTAAATGAGGTAAAGTTCTTGGCAAAAAAGGTGGATTTAGATGCTGCAAGTATTAAGGACCTGTCCTTTGAAATGGGTCAGAATAAAGAAAATCTTTTTTTGTTATTGGCATCCGAAAAGGACGGCAAAGCCATTCTGTCCTGCTATATTTCTAAAGAATTGGCCTTTGAACGCAATCTTAACGCTGGCACCATTGTTCGTGAGTTAGGCAAGTATATTCAAGGTGGTGGTGGGGGTCAACCTTTCTTTGCGACCGCAGGCGGTAAGAATCCGGCGGGAATTCCGGAAGCATTGGAGAAGGTAGAAGTATATTTAAAGTAAAATTGACATGAAAAAGTTTAGGATATTATTTTTGACGCTTGTGTTCGGTATAGCCTTACTTAACTGCTCATCATCCGATGATGGTTCTGGTGATGGCGAATTTATCAGGGCTAGGGTAGAAACGCTTTCTTTTGAATCTTCTGACAGTGCAAATGGGGCCACAGCTTCGAAAATAGACGGGGGAGAATTCGTAACGTTTATTGTTCAAGGTTTTGATGCCGCAGGAAATAGTATGGTAATCGTAGTACCTGAATACGAAGGCCCTGGAACATACGGCCTAGGAAATAGCAATGGTAGTTTTTCTGGGTCGGGATTGTTTGCAGATTTGTCTTCTGCTTGGAGTTCGACGAACGAAGGGGGTACTGGTTCCATCACTATACTGACCGATAATGAGGAGACAACCGGTAGTTTTGAATTTCTTGGGGTAGATGCCAATGCGGCGAATTCTACGAGAAATGTAACTAGCGGTAGTTTTAGGGTCAGGTTTTAATAATTGCCAAAAACATGAAAAAGGTACTTGCGGGGGTAGTTATTACATTGACTGTTATTCTAGTGTATCGGTCTTGCGCTAATGATGCCAATGATGAGACCATTCTGCAAGAAAACTCCATGCTCATCGAGCAACAAATCAAAAATGTTTCGAAATTGATTGTTACCGAGGGTCATTTTGCTGAGGTCTATACCTATGCAGATTCTAAAGAACTATTCGGGCCCTTATTAACTGCCGATAAAAAAGCATTGGTCGTTGTCAATGCAGATGTTACAATAGCCTATGATTTAAGTAAGATTGATTTTGAAATAGAAAAGGAAACCAAAACGCTTAGAATTAAGAATATCCCGGAGCCTGAAACAAAAATCAGTCCAGACTTTGAGTATTATGATGTAAGCGCAGATTATTTTAACCAGTTTGAGGCATCGGATTACAACAAAATCAAAAGAAATGTCAATGCTTCATTACTAAAAAAAATTGATGCTTCTTCCTTAAAAAGTAATGCTCAAAATAGACTGCTTAGCGAACTTTCTAAGTTGTTGGTGTTGACCAATACTATGGAGTGGACCTTGGTATATAATGATATTCCCGTAGAAGATTTAAGTATTTTTAATCAAACTTTGGTCAATTAATTCCAGTCCGTCATCAATCAAATGACCCACCTTTGGGTTTTCTAATTTCACCGTTTCCAGGTGCTGTAAAATTACTGCAGCGAAATCAGTGTCATTACCAATTTTTGCCAACTCATATAATTCTACAGAAAGCAACCAATCTTTTGGGTAGTGCTCTTTCAATTCTTTGAAGACTTTATTTCTAGAAATAGTAGTGTTGGTGCCTTTTCTAAACTCCCTTATTTGCTGGTAGTATTGTTTTAATTGTAATCGCTCTGGGTCTATTTTCGATTTGTCTTTTCCACCGGGAGTCAACTCATGCGAAACCAAATCAAAGCTATTTAGGTCTGCAGGGCCGTTAAAGGCCGAAACAATCTTTTCACCGACCGTCATATGATAGAGCCCCCATTCAGGAAGAAACAAAATTGTGCCATCATGGGTCACTTTACAATCTTTAAAGGTGATTAAAATGATTTCTCCTCTCAAGTTTCTTGTACCGGTCACAATTTCTCCACTGACGATGACACCACCTTCGAATTCTAAAGAAACCCGTTCTCCTTCATAAATCTTGTAGGCTTTTAAATCGCGAGGGCCCATATCTTCTATAGGAAGATTGATACCCTTCAGTTTTCCGATAGGGCATCCAAAACCATCGGAGTGATGTTTGGTGCTATGGCCCACCAATTCCTTTTCACGGTAAGAAAGGGCGGTTTCCCCTTTTGTTCTTAGATAGATAGGTTTTCCGTCGTGCTCGAGAAATGTATCAAAAATGCCGGATATCTGTATTCCTGTGCTCAGCTCAACGGTTCCTAACGCACGTGAATGCACTAATTTCTTCAATCCTTTGAGTCCTCCGGTGCGCAGCGCCATGGTATTTGCGAAATCTTCCAGCACCTGATTTAAAAATGCAAAATCAGGGGTTACAAAAAGTTGCGGTTGCGGTTTGGTAATATCAAATTCTTTGTAGGTAGCTTCAATGGAATAAGGTAGTTTTTTCACATCATCGGTCATGCACCAAGCACTTTCTCCGATGCTGGAAAGCAATCCTGCACCATATATTTTAGGGTTTTCTACCTTTCCGATGAGTCCGTATTCAACAGTCCACCAGTGAAGATTTCGTATGAGTGCCATTTCACTGGGTGTGCCCATATTCTCTTGAAGGTATTCGATATGTTTTTCCGCCTTTTCAATTTCTTCTAGCGGAGTGCCTTCAGCTTCTTTGATTATTGATAAATGCCGAACCGCCTCATAGAGTTTGTAATCTTTTGCACTTGAAATAGCCTTACACCCAATTTCTCCAAAACGTCTTAGATACTCTGCGTATTCAGGATTTGCAATAATAGGGGCGTGACCGGCACCTTCATGAATAATGTCCGGGGCAGGAGTGTATTCAATATTCTCCAATTGTCGAATATCAGATGCAATAACCAAAACATTGTATGCCTGAAACTCCATAAAAGCGGAAGGAGGAATAAAGCCATCGACGGCAACGGCTGCCCAGCCAATTTCTTTAAGAATACGGTTCATGCCATACATATTCGGAATATGGTCTATGGAGATTCCGGTTTTCTGTAATCCTTCGACATAAGACTTATGGGCCACTCGGCTTAAGTAATCTACATTTTTGCGCATAACATAGCGCCAAACAGCCTGGTCTATGGCAGTATAATCCTCATAGTTCTGGGGTTTTATATACTGCCTTAAATGTTTGGGCAGTTTATCTAAAATGGGATTGCTTTCGTATGTGCTTTCCATGGCCTATTTGGTTAAAAAGAGGGTTAGCATAAATAATAACAAACCAATTTTTACTTCGTGTAAAAAGCGTTTATTTCTAATAAAGATAGGTTTAAAGGATTAATTATATTCATAAAGAAAATGTAAAGGTAAAAATTCCTTTTTTAGAACATATTTTTAGGAATTAGTAGTAATTTTAGAAAAATAATTAACAGAATACAGGAAAAATTGAAGTACGATGTTGGATAAAGTTGATAGAGCTATCTTAAAAATTTTGGAAAAAGACTCAAAAACAGTGGCAAAAGCCATAGCTGAGCAGCTTAACCTTACCAAAACCCCGGTGTATGAAAGAATAAAGAGATTAGAGAATGAAGGATATATCAAAAAATACACAGCGATTATCAGTAAAGAAAAGGTAGAGCAAAGTATTACCGTTTTTAGTTTTGTTTCTCTTGAAGCGCAAAAAGGAAGCCTTATGGATGATTTTCTGCAGAAAGTGTATGAATTCAGCGAAGTGACCGAATGCTTTGTGGTCGGTGGTGAATTTGATTTTTTACTAAAGGTAGTCGTTAAGGATTTGGATGCCTATTATGATTTTGCAAAAACAAAAATTGCCTCCTTAGAAAATATTGGTGCTGTAAAAAGTGCTTTTGTTCTAAACGAAGTAAAGAATACTACTTCGTTTCCTTTATTGTAGTAAAAAGGTAAATAATGAGGCGAAGTCGTTGTATTAATTTGCTTTAAAACACTCAAACTATCTAATACAACTACTTCGCTTCAACTTAACTAAGTCTTAATTCGCAGCTAGCGCTGGCGGATATGCATCAAGAATTTGAGAAACAAATTCTTTAATACGTTCTTCTTTCTTTTCAATATTTGTGGTATTGTTCAATGTGCCGATACCACGCCCTTGCCACACCAATTCTTTGTTTTTGGAATCGATGAGGTCTATGTAAAGTGAACCTTCGGTTCTTGTGCTAACATTGTTGCCGCCCCAGCCAAAACCAGGACCCCAGCCCCAGCCTCCCCAGCCGAAACCGCCCCAACCAAAGCCACCCCAACCCCAGCCACCCCAGCCGAAATTGTTGTTGTACACATCAACTTGTTCACGCTCTTTGGTAAAGATGCTCACTAAAATATCAGGATTTTGAGATTTGGTAAAACCACGAGAAGCCATCTCGGTATCAATAGCCCTTAAGATTCGTTTTTTGTCAAGATCTGAAATCTGGGCCTTGTCGATACCTGTTTTGTAAAACGCATAGGTTTTATACTCTTTAAAGTCAGTTTCACGATCATAATCTGAAGCTACACGCACCGAAACGCATGAACTTAAAAAAACTAGGACCAATAACGGTAAGGCAAGAAATTTAATTTTTTTCATATCAATTTTTTTTAAGTTAAACCAAAATCCACATCCAAATAACCACAAAGACTATGCCGAAAATGCCGGGTTTTTATCTTGAATTGGTTTTTTTGTCATACCCATAGGGGCAATGTCTGCAGCCACTCTCGCAACAATATCCGCGTTTAAGATGAAACTGTTCAGTAAATACTTTGTATCCTTCCGGAGAAAGGTAAAAGTCACCCTCTTCAATGGGTATCAGTTCTTTCATTTTTCACAGCTAAACAAAACGATAAAGTTACATTTTTTGGGCGTAATAAGCAGAATAGGCAAAGTAAGCAATAGGTTATCCACCGATATTGTTAGTAACAACAACGAATATTCTTACAATTGAACGAATTGAACTAATATATTTGAATATCCCTCGTTTCAAAGAAATAGCAAATGGTTTTAGTATTTAAACATTTTTTTCGCAGAAACTACGTAGGCCTTACCCTTTGGCCCTTCATCTTTGTAAAAGAGGATGGTCTTAAAGAAGATGTGGTTTTAATAAATCACGAAAAGATTCACTTAAAACAACAATTGGAACTTTTTATAGTGCCGTTTTACATTTGGTACGTTGGGGAATGGCTTTTTAGAACGGTATTGTACCTAAATACCTACCGCGCTTACCAAAACATCTCTTTTGAACGCGAAGCTTATGCCAATGAAAAGGATTTGGGCTATGCGCAACGCAGAAAACCCTACAGTTTTTTAAACTATATTTTTCGGCCATAACTTTTGAAGGTAGAAAATCAAAAAATTGATTTAGCACTGCTACGTGAAAAAGAAATCACACTTTTCATAAAGCGCGAAGACGCCATTCATCCAATCATTTCCGGAAATAAATACCGTAAGCTTAAGTACAATATTAAAGAGGCCAAGTTATTGGGCAACGATACCCTCTTGACTTTTGGAGGGGCCTATTCCAACCATATTGCGGCCACGGCCTGTGTTGGCAAAGAATACGGATTTAAGACTATTGGTATTATTCGAGGAGAAGAACTTTCGGGTAAATGGGAATCAAATCCAACCTTGGCCTTAGCAAAAGAACAGGGCATGCATTTTCATTTTGTTTCTAGAGAGAACTACCGTGAAAAAGAGGAACCTTATTTTCGTAATGAACTTCAGAAAAATTTTGGAAGCTTTTATACCATCCCTGAAGGTGGCACGAATGATTTGGCCGTAAAAGGATGTGAAGAAATTCTAACCGATAAAGACAAAGGGTTTAATGTAATTTGCAGCTGCGTAGGCACTGGAGGAACTTTGGCCGGCTTGAGCAATAGCGCAGCACAAAATCAGACCATTTTAGGTTTTCCTGCCTTAAAGGGTGATTTTCTAAAAAACGATATTCGTAAATTTGCCAAGAATGAGAATTGGAAATTGATTTCTGACTATCATTTCGGTGGTTATGCCAAGATTAATGCCAATTTAGTGGCCTTTATCAATAATTTTAAGAGGGAAACCAAAATTCAATTAGATCCTATTTATACGGGTAAAATGGTTTATGGACTTTTTGATTTAATTGCTAAGGATTACTTTCAAAAAGGCACGAAAATTTTGCTAATCCATAGTGGGGGCCTACAAGGCATTCATGGCATGAATATGGTATTGAAAAAGAAAAATTTACCGCTATTACAATGATAAAACGTTTAGGATATCTCTTTTTGGCTTTCACTTTGTTGGTTGGGTGCAAGGCAAAAAAGCGAACTACTTCAGGCACTAAAGTCGCCACAACAGAACAAAGCAGAGGAGTTTATAAACCGAATAATGGAATTGAGGGGACTAAATTCAATAAATCAGAATTGTATCCACTACCTGCAGACCCAGGTAAGTTTGTAAAATTTCCTATCGCTTCTACAAGAGAATATATCGAAGAATTTGCCGAGATGGCCCAATATGAGATGCGGGCTTTTGGGATACCTGCAAGTATTACACTTGCGCAAGGTATTTTAGAAAGCGGTTCTGGTAAAGGGGCACTAACCCAAAAAACAAATAACCATTTCGGAATTAAGTGCCATACCGGTTGGCAGGGTGAGTATGATTTTCATGATGATGATGCTAAAGGGGAATGCTTTAGAAAGTACAACCATCCTATGTTTTCGTTTCGAGACCACAGTATTTTTTTGGCTTCACGTTCTCGCTATCGGTTTTTATTCAATTATCGCAGAGACGACTATAAAAAATGGGCCTATGGTTTACGCAAGGCAGGCTACGCTACTGACAAACAATATCCGCAAAAGCTTATTGCACTTATAGATAGGTATGATTTAGATGCCTATGACGAAGAAGTAGTGCGCAATGGCCTTGATGCCGTAAGGCAACCTAAACAATACGAAGTGTTTACCCATGTAGTGGAAAAAGGTGATACGCTCTATGGTATTTCAAGAAAATATACCATTTCAGTAGAAGAGATAAAACAATTGAATAGTCTTACCGATAATAACATTTCAATTGGTCAGGTTATTAATTTAAGAAAGGCGAAAAAGAAATAATAGCATATCACATCATTTGAGATTGATATGTATTTTGAGAAATTAGAATCAATTTATGCGATACCAAAGGAGCAGTGCACTATTTACAGAAGCTAAAAAATATATTCCTGGTGGGGTAAATTCACCCGTTAGGGCATTTAAAGCTGTTGGAGGCGACCCTATTTTTATAAAAGAGGCAAAAGGTGCGTATTTGTTTGATGAAGATGATAACCGGTACATAGATTATATTGCTTCATGGGGTCCGCTAATTTTAGGGCATGCGCACCGACCTGTTTTAGATGCCGTTATTGAAAAAGCCAAAAAAGGAACCTCTTTTGGAATACCCACCCAGATTGAAACCGAACTTGCCAAACTAGCGGTAAGTATGGTGCCTAATATTGATAAGATTCGATTTGTGAATTCAGGTACCGAGGCTTGTATGAGCGCTGTACGCTTGGCCCGTGGTTATACCGGAAAGGATAAGATCATCAAGTTTGCAGGTTGTTATCATGGCCATTCTGATTCGTTTCTGATTCAAGCGGGCAGTGGTGCGGTAACTTTTGGTAGTCCAAATAGTCCCGGTGTAACACAGGGAACGGCAAAAGATACTTTATTGGCGAATTATAACGATTTAGAAGGCGTGAAAACCTTGGTCGGGGCCAATAAGGGGGAAATTGCTGCTATTATTATCGAGCCTGTAGCTGGTAATATGGGTTGTATTATTCCTTCGGATGAATTCATAAAAGGACTTAGAGAACTTTGCACCAGAGAAGAAATTTTATTGCTTTTTGATGAGGTGATGACTGGTTTTAGACTTGGTAGAGGCGGAGCTCAAGAAGCTTTGGGTATAGATGCCGATATCGTAATGTTCGGTAAAGTTATTGGTGGTGGTTTACCCGTTGGTGCTTTTGCAGCTAGAGCAGAAATTATGGGTCATTTAGCTCCTGAAGGTCCAGTATATCAGGCAGGCACCTTAAGTGGAAATCCTTTGGCGATGAGTGCTGGCTTAGCCATGTTGACCGAGCTGAATACCAAACCCGAAACGTTTACGAGTCTTGCAGAAAAAACAGAATATTTACATAAAGGCATTGCAGCGGTTTTAACCGAAAAAGGAATTACGCACCAAATCAACTGTTTTGGTAGTATGATTTCGGTACATTTTTGTGACGAACCGGTAGTAGATTTTACTTCTTCTGCAAAGGGAAACAATGATACCTTTAAAAAATACTTTCATGGTATGCTAGACCAAGGCATTTATTTGCCTCCATCAGCTTTTGAGAGTTATTTTTTAAATGATGCAATTAGCTATGCCGATTTGGATAAGACTATTGAGGCTGTCGGGAAGGTATTTTAGCGTTTATTCTTCCAAATTTTCCATCCAAAAACAACTCCACAGAGAATAAAGGTTCCAAGCATAATATAATGAAACCAAAAAGGTTCTGCGCCTTCAAAATCACCTTTGGCCCTGGCTAAATAGGTAATAAATATCACTAAGCTTACGTAGTAAAAATAAACTAGCTGCCAGCCTAATTTTAGTTTGTGCAATACCAAAGGAGCTAAAACTATCATCAAATAAGCCAAAGCACCACCAGTTAATTTCACTGGCACAATGGGAATATTATTTAAAATCACATTGGTCGCTAAAAATCCAAAATGGATAACATGCACAACAGCAAAGAGTAGCAGCCAATTTTTTAATTGTGTATTCTCTTTTATCGGTTTAGGATGCCCAAAAGCAAACAGATAAAAAGCGATTAGAAAAACAAAAGCGGATAATCTGCCGGAATATCGTGCGGCATGCCTAAAGGTTTCTTCTCGTGAAGGCTCTATGAGATAACAACTTATAAAAATGAAAATTTCTGCAAGTATGCCAAATAACAACAGATTTTTTAAGCTCTTTTTCATTCTAGGGTTTTTGGATTCTCATATACTTTTAAACCTCCAATATAAGTAGACAATACTTGTATATCACTTATTTTATTAGAATCAACCTCCAATAGATTGCCACTTAAAACTATAAAATCAGCCAACTTACCTACTTCAAGTGATCCTTTTGCTTTATCATCAAAAGAGGCATAAGCACCATTTATGGTATAGGCAATCAATGCGTCTTCAACGGAGATTTTTTGTTTTGGAACCCATCCATAAGGATTTTTACTATCTGTGGTTTTTCTTGTAACCGCGGCATAAATACCTTTTAAAGGCGACGCTGGAGCAACAGGCCAATCACTGCCAAAGGCTAATTTGGCATTATTGTTTAATAAAGATTGAAAGGCGTAAGAAGTTTTAATTCTTTCTGAGCCAATGACTTCTTCAGCCCATCTGCCATCATCAATTGCATGGTAGGGCTGGACGCTCGCAATTACACCAAGCTTGCCAATTTTTTTAATGTCTTCTTTAGCCAAATGTTGGGCATGCTCAACACGTAGCCGTCTATCAGCAGCTCCCTCTTCTTTTATAAGTTGTTCATAATTATTCAACAAACTTTGATTGGCTCTGTCGCCAATTGCATGAATAGTAATTTGTAAGTTTTTTTTATCGGCCTCTACTATCCAACTATACATTTCATCAGGATTAGTAATAAACAGGCCTTTATCATTTTCTTTATCAGAATAAGGTTCTAAAAAAGCTGCAGTATGTGAACCCAATGAGCCATCTACAAAACCTTTTAATAATCCGTTTTTAAGCCAATTTGTATCAATTCTTCTTTCTTTAACGACAGTTTTAAATTTATGCAATGGGTCAGCACTATAAACACGTACTTTTAAATCTCCAGCTCTCAACATTTTTTTTAGGATTGGAAAACCTCCCAGACTATCTACATCATGAATAGAGGTTACACCTTGAGATAACAAATAGTCTTGTGCTTTTTGTATTGCAAGCTTTTTTTGGTCTGAGGTAAGGTTTGGTATTTTATTCAACACCAAATTCATGGCTTCACTCTTTAAAATTCCTGTTGGCTCGCCATTTGCATGTCGGACAATCTCACCATTAGCAACTTCTGGAGTAAATTTATCGATTCCTGCAATTTTTAAGGCGGCTGAATTTGCTAAAATCATATGCCCATCCATACGGTAAATTGCTACTGGGTTGTCACTTGTGAACTCATCAATCCATTCTTTAGAAGGTAATTCTCCTCCCCAGAGCGTGTGGTCCCAATTTCCTTCTACAATCCAATCGCTTGGATTTAAAGTTGCGGTATGTTTAGCAATTCTACTTATAAATTCATCTTTACTACTAGCATCTCTTAACTCAACACTTAAAAGTGCATTGCCGCCCATAAGTAGATGTACGTGGGAATCAATAAAGCCGGGTGTAATAAACCTACCTTTTACGTCAATGATTTCTGTTGTAGCTCCTTGAAATTTTTTTACTTCAGAAAATGTACCTATAGCCAGAATAGTATCCGCACTGATAGCCATAGCCTCAACTTTTATTTCAGCCGGATTTGCTGTCCAAATAGTAGCGTTAATAACTAACGTATCAGCTTCAATTTTAGAAGTTTCACAGGAGTTTAACCCTAGGAAAATAAAAAATATAAGTACAAGTGATTTGGTCATAAATTTAGTTTTAAAGCATTACAATTTATGACTTTCTTGTTAGTGCATAAAGACTAAAAATAGGCCCAACCGCTAAGATCATAAAAAGAAATTGTGGAGGTATTAAATCTTGTAGGATAGAGATTGTTTGTAAGCTTGCAATGGTAATAGCAAAACCAATACAATTAACAATGGTCAAAGCTGTGCCTTTAAGTACTGTCGGGGCATTTTGTGCCACAAGGGTCGAAAATAAGGGCGAATCTGCAATGACCACCATACCCCAAAATAAGAGAAATACTATAAAAATCGGTGTAGGAGCATGGAGCAATAGCAAGGGAGAAATTAAACAGCAACAACCGGATAAAAACAAAGAAATGGAGGCAATGCGTTTAACGCCTTTACGCTGCGAAATATAGCCCCCAAGTACACATCCCAATCCACCAATGGCAATCACCCAAAACGACCAGAACGAAACAGGAAAGGTGTTAGTGCCCTGTAATTCGGCATGTAAGGCAAGCAACAAGGGAACAAAAGCCCAGAAGGTATAGAGCTCCCACATGTGTCCAAAGTAGCCAAAGGCCGCAGCTCGAAAATCTTTCTTTTTGAAAACGGAAAAACAGGCGCTTAAGTCAATTCGTTGCCCTTGTTTTCCATATGGGCCATTAGGAACGAACAGTATCATTAGAATACCGCCCAAAACAGCAAGAGCTGAGGTGGCATAAATTACATATTGCCATTTAAATACAGCAGCAAGCCATTTTAGAAAATGCGGAAACGCAGTTCCTAAAACCAATGCACCGACCAAATAGCCAAGGGCCTTCCCCAGTCCTTTTTCATAATAATCTGCGGCTATTTTCATACCTACGGGATAAATACCCGCCAAGAAAAAGCCGGTAAAAAAGCGGAATAAAAGTATGCTGGTCGAACTATTGCCTTCCCAAACAATGCCCAGATTAAATATCGCTCCCAAAATGGAGCTGACCAAAAATACTTTTGAAGGTGAAAAACGGTCTGTTAAAGTAAATAAGGCAAAGAGTAAGGTGCCCACGATGAAGCCAAATTGTACGGCAGCGGTAATATTACCTAGTCCATTTTCCCCAAAATCAAAATGGGCAATAAGTGAAACCATAACCCCATTCCCTGCAAACCATAAAGAAGTGCATAAAAATTGGGCGATTACAATGATGGGTAAAATGTGTTTTGGTATGTTCAAAATAACTTAACTAGGCTTAAAACACTGAATTTACAAGGAATTCAAAAAATGGATATCTAAACATGCCTAAATTTTTGTTCGGTAGTACCGTTTTAACTGGTATACAAAGCATGCAACACCATTAAAAATACGTTCTTCAACAAATGTAAAACCTAACCTTTCATAAAACCTATGGGCTTTGGTATTTGTTTTTAAAGGGTCGATTATTATTTTGGTCACCTTTGGGTCGGCAAAACATTTTTCGATGGCCAAGTTCATCATTTGCGTACCATACCCTTTGCCTAGGTTAGCTTCTTCCCCAATCCAGATATCCAAGGCGCGTAGGTTTTTAGGAACCTTGCCCCAATACTGCGTTTCTTCTTCATAAGGGTCTATGATAACGATGCAGCCAATAGGCTCGCCGTTGCGTTCTGCAATCAGCTGTTCACGCCAAGGCGGGTCAAAGTTTAATTCTTTTTCCCAGTCCCAATCGTCATCTGGGTCCGCGTCTTTAACATGTTGTTTTGTATCCCAATATTGCAGTAATTCTAAATCTTTTGGAGATGCAGTTCGCAGCGAAATCATTAGTATTTTTTATGGATTATATCCTCCAAGGCGGATTAAGTCTGTTCTCACCTGCAAAATATAAAATAAGTTGATTGCCATCTGGGTCTTTTAAACGTGCTTCGCGCCATAACCACGATTTGTCGTTGGGCAATTCGTCAAAAAGAATTCCTTTTGCTTTTAAGTCGTTAATACGATCATCTAAATCATCACACTCAAAATACACGTAGATACCATCACCTTTCGGAAGTTCTTCCACCAAATGTACGGAGAAGGTAGCCTTGCCATTGGGGCAAACAAAACGTGCATAATGGGGTAGCGCTTCCACAATGAGCTTTAAACCTAAGGTCTTATAAAAAGCAATAGCTTTAGGGATGTCAACCGATGGAACTGTAATTTGGTTCAGATTCATAATATCTCGTGTGAAACACTAAGATAAACAGAATCTACCCATCGGTTCATTTAGTTACATTCAGGAACATCGCCTTTAAGGGTCATAAGGGTATAGGCTGTTTCATAGCCAAGTTTATGCGCTCTCCATGTTTTCCATTCTCCTGAAGATTGGTCCATGGGTTCCATGCCTAAATCACACCTGCCCGTTAATAAGGTGCACATATACGCACCGGCGGCCTTATCAAGGTCTCTGCTCATGTGCCAGCTGTCACGGTAAGCAGATGTTGCAATGTTCAATTCTTTCATTTGGGCATACAATGCTCGAATTGGTATCGCCCTGCCCGTAGGCAATTCGTTTTGGCGAACCATATACAAGGCTACGCCTAAATCTGTACCGTTTTCATTTTGCGAACCTCTTTTGTCAATACCGTAGCGCATAGTTGTATTTCCTGTAGCGGAACCATCTTGCATCGGAAATCCGAATGAAAAATCAAACTTAGAAGCGTCTATTTTATAGCGTTTGTTAGCTTCAAAATTGGTATTGGCCCTTCCCATATTAAAATCTACTAAGGGTGCGCCATCTCTTTCTAATTGGGTCTGGTCATCTTTGTTGATGACCCAGTTAAGCCCAGCCATTATCCCATTTTCTGAACTTGTGCCTGTATGGTTGTATCGCAGCAGGCTTTTATCGATATCACAACTTTTAAAGGGGGAAGTGAAATTAAACTCACCTGAAAAATGACTGGCCGTTCTTGCATTTTTTGTACTGGTTAAAGCTTCATCTGCAATAACATCGTTAAAAGTATACGCTGAGGTAGAGGCGCTCTTATCATATAATTGGGCATAGATTGAAGCTGCAGTTAAGTAAGCACCATTTGGGGAAGGATGTACATTGTCTCCATCTTTAAGACTGCCTTCCAGATTTTCCCAAGCTAGACCAGCAGGTACAACTTCTAGGTCTACTTTGGCTCCCGAAGCGGTGCGATAGGTAAATTCTTCAAAACTTGAAATGGTTGTGGTCTTCGCTTCGTCTTTTGGCCATGGCAATACTAAAAGGGCTTTTGCACCACCCTCAATAACTGTTGCTGCAATCTGGTTTACCCCTAGGGAATAAAATCCGGGAGTTTTCGAAATAATATAAGGGTCCGACGCCATAATTACATAATCCCAGTCTTTTTCACCGTTGCCTTTTAGGTTCGAAATGCGTTCCGCTTGCCCTTCTGGCCAATGATAATATTGGAATAGGGAATGGGTATAATAGGTATAATCAAATTCATTGCCACCTGAACCAAGAGCAGTACTCAGGGCTTTTGTGTTATAAATATCCTCGTAGCTAACGTTTACAGCGGCAGTAATAGTGGCGTCTTGAGATAAAATGCTATTTAGTTCTTCTGCAACGTTATTTAAAGAGAAGGCCGCTACATCAGATTGTATCGACCTGCTCGATCCAATAAAAAGAATATTAAGTTCGCCGTCATTATTGATATCCGCATTAAAATTTTCATCAACAGGGTTATCGTTCCCCTGCTCATCGGTTACTTCCTCATCAGTAGCTTCTTCATCATTCGCTAACGAAGCTGGTTCAGTACTACAGGCCGCTAAAAGAATTGTAAAGGCTAGAAGTATTAGCCAGCAACTTAATTTTTGAACATCAAAAGCCTTGGTAATTTTCATCATGTGATTTGGGTTTAACATTGCGCTACAGCTAGACGAGTTACTAAACGGTACAGCAATTGATTACCCAACGAAATCCAGCTCCTTAATATTGCTGCAATCATGCAGCTTTAGATGAAATGCACCCTGAATGCTTGGTTAGCGAAAATATGGGCTATGGTAAGTACTATAATTTCTTCGGAATAAGAAGCTTCGACTGGGGTAACATCGCAAGTTTAGCAAAGTGATTGGCCTATAGTCTTAAATATTAAAACCGTAAGGCAAGACCGAGACCCTGCTTGTTCGATACCACTTGCAGCTCTGGTTGAAATTGGTATTGTGCCGTTTTGTTTACGGTGAGATTATATAAATCGACCCCTTTGTTGACATTATTAAATGATTTTAGAGATAGATGAAAACTTACCAAAAAGAATGCGCCACTAACATATGCTAGTTCCCATGTTGGTTCACGGCCTGCTGATTCTTGACCAAGCGGGATACCAATTAGACCTCCACTGATAAAAGCTCCAACATTAGATAGCGTTCTTTGTGTTCTTGCTTTTTTGATCAACAGATTGGCATTTTCTACGGCAGTGGTCGCTTCCTCGAGTTCCTTCCAATTAAGGCGTTCACCGTCTTTCATAAAGCGGTAGCCCCAAAAATTGACTTTCATTTCGATTTCTTGCTCTTGCGCTTGGTTGGTAGTGGTAATAAAAAGGACTATGAGGTTGAGGAGAACTATTCTTTTCATGTAATGGGTTTAATAAAGCATCAATCTTTGTTTTCTGCCTATGAAGATATATAAAATACTACCCACTAGCGGAATAAAAAGTACTACTAAAAACCAAATCAGTTTATCGTTTATGGTGTTTAGGTTAGATTGATGTTAGTTTATCGGATAGTAAAACCGTCGGTTCGAGTTTTTCCCGAAGGGAAAGGTATCAAGAATACGCTTTGAGCACTAAAATTTGATTGTCGGTACATTTTTTCTGATTGGAAATCAGAAAAACCACTCGAATTGACGAATTTTTCCTCAAATAACACCTGCTAAAGGTAAAGCCTTACTCTTTCTCTTTTCTAGGAAGCATAGGCGCTAGTTTTTCGCCTCCTAAAAGATGCATATGTAGGTGAAATACGGATTGCCCTGCATCTTCGTTGATGTTCATGGCCAAGCGGTAGCCCGTTTCGAAAATTCCGTTTTCTTTGGCCAGTTTTTTAGCGACCAAAAAGAGTTTTCCCAAGACCAAGGCATCTTCTTCCTCCACATCGTTTATGGTATGGATTTCTTTTTTAGGAACAATAAGAAAATGCACCGGAGCCTGTTTTCTCAAGGGCAAAAAAGCGATAACCTCTTCATCTTCATAAGCAATAGTGGCGGGCAGTTCCCTATTGATTATTTTAGTGAATACCGACCCTTCGGCTATTTTTTCGGCCTTTTGTTTTTGATAGGCTTCGCTTTGTGCATGGCTTATAAATCCACCAAGAAAAAGGATTGTAAAAAGTAGTTTTTTCATGATTTTAAGGTAATCAATGGTTTTAAGATAGCTCTGATGCTTTGATTAGGTTTGTTCTATCCATTTTGGTGGCTTTGGCCATGTTCAAGATAAAAAGGGTCAGTTTGACCTCGTCTATTTTTTGAACCTGCCCTAGATTGATGTTCAGTTCTTGTGCGCCTATGGCTTCATTTAATTTGCTCACACTTTTATAAAATCGATTCTTCTTTTTTGAAGGTTTAAAATCTTCATCGATAAGCAAACAGATAAATTTTTGACCACTGATATTGATGGGGTAGGCGTCTTTTATCAGTTCCCAATTGATAAATTCGTTGTGGGTGCTACGGTCAAAAAGGCCAATTTCATTGAAGATCAACATAGGTCTTTTATCCAATAGATTATAAATGCCCACAGGGTAGGCGAGACCAAAAAAAGCGATACTGAACCAGCCAACTAAAGGACTTTTGCCGAGGATAAAAATACCAAGCACCACAAAAGGGGTGCATAGGGCCATGACCTTGATGGCTTTTTTGTTCGATTTATAGAGTTTGATCTCGGTCATTTACCGGGTACTGATGATTGTAGCTTAAAGGTACGTTATTCTGGCTTTAGGGACTCTACACATTGTCGCTTACAAAGGTTAAAAGTGTTGTGGTTATCTTATGGCTTGTTTAAACTTGTAATTGTAGAAAGGTATTTTAAGCAAAATTCAGGATTACCTTTTGTAGCTTCTTTTTGGTCGGTCGCTGTAATCGAATAGCGCTCTTTTTCAAATGTCAAGACTCCTTCCAGTTGATATTCAATTCCGCCATTGCCGCCAACTTCTTCAAATAGGCGATAGTGGAGTTAGTGCGTCATTGTCAAAGAATAAGCTCAGGACAGGCCTGTCGAAGTGCAGTTTTGTAAAACAAAACACTCGACTGGTGTTAGATTTCACTTGTAACATAGAATGAGATGTCAGTTCGAGTGATTTGCCAAAAACAAATCGTATCGAGAACTTTTTTAGAACTCAAATGCTTCTCGATACATTTTCACCTGAACTATAGTACATCTGAAAACACTCGAAGTGACACGGGTTGGAGTTTTGAGATTTCTCACGCTCACTTCAACCGCCCTTCGACTTCGCTCAGGGTGACAGTTCGAAAATGATATTGTGTTTTAGTTAAATACAGCCGTTTTTAGCTCGGTAATAATCTCTGTACTAACCCAATAAATATCTTGCTTACTGGTGTAGAAAAGATACTTGCCATCTTGGGTCACAAAAGGGCAGAGTTCATGACCTTCGGTATTTATTTTGTCACCCATATTTACCGAGGTCGACCAAGAACCATCGGCTTTTTTAAAACTGATATAGAGGTCGCCCCTACCGAGACCTTCTCGCCGTTGTGCGCAAAAAATTAAATAGCTTTCATCCGGAGCTACAAAAACATCGGCTTCATAGGCATCGGTGTTTATGGCATCGCTTAAGCGCATTGCTTTTTGAAATTCCCCATTCACGAATTTGGAATAGTAAATGTCATGGTTCTTGTTATTTTCATCGCTATAGGCATCGGTAGCGAAATACATCGTGCCTTCATTAGTAAACGAGATATAGTATTCCTCATTACTGGTGTTGATATTAGGGCCTGCATTCACAGGTTTAGACCAGCCGTTTTCGGTTCGGTTTACATACCAGATATCGATGTCTTTTTGCTCACCTACACCATCCATCGCTTGGTTTGAAATAAAATACAGTCTGCTTTCATCAGGCGATAAAAAAGGGTCGTTGTATCCGTATTTTTCATGGGCTAGTATCACCTTTGGTGTTGTCCATGTACCTTCTTGCAACTCAGAATAGCGTATTTCGGTCTTTCCATTTACATCTACGCCATAGTAAAAAGCATCGCCAGCTTTATTAAAAACCGAACCAAATTCATATTCCTCAGTTGAAATAAAATTAGGCGCGAACACTTTGGCCTTATTTCCTGAAAGTTCTTGGCCCATATAAGGTCCTTTTAAAAGCATTTTCTGAACCAATTTTTCGTCCGCCCCGTTTTCGATAAGCCACGTAGCAATTTCATTGGCGTTTGTTTTTTGCGCAATCGCCAAGGGGGTATTTCCTCTTTTGTTCTTTGCATCGATATCGACCCCATTGGCAACCAGTTGTTGCACAAAAACAAGGTCTTTATTTAAAACCGCCTTTGCCAATAACTCCCCTCCGTGGCGCTTTGTCCATTCGCTGTTGGGTTGCAAGGCCAACATTCTATTAAAAAGGGGTGTGTTCTGAAAACGTACCGCCATGTACAAAGGGGTGGCGCCATCATTATCTTCTGTCGTAGTGGCAATACCCTTAGCTACCAAGTGTTCAACAAGCTTTTCTTTATTACAGGCTACTGCCCAATGGAGCAGCGAACGCCCGCGCTCGTCTTGTGTGTTGATTTCCGTGTCTAGCAATAGACTGTCCAAACGGGCGATATTCCCTTGGCAGGCGGTTCTATATATGTTCTGTGCATTGCTGGTAAGGCAGCAAAGTAATAACAATGCTGAAAAGGATATTAGCGATTTCATTTGTGATTTGATTTTCGTTTTTTGATTGTTATAAAGATACTTTTTCCTTTTTAAAGTTTGAAGTATGATAGCTATTGTCGATGTTTTGACAATTCGTTAATTTTAGTAGCACTATGACAAGGGACGTTATCAACATCAATGATTTTATCATTTTGGTCGAAGAGGCCAATTCTGATAAAGTCATTATAGATTCTTGCCAATTTGATGAAGAAGTGATTGCGGTGGCCTTTTATGGTTCTGGTAATGTGCACCTTTCAATGGATTATAAAGAGAAAAAAGTGCCTTATAAGAATACCAAGGGTTTGGCAATTTCTTTTTATGCGGATACCAATGTAGATTGTGTGCACACCGTTTCGCCGGATAAGCCCTTGCAATGTATTTTAATCGCAACATCACCTAAAAACCTCAAGAACCTGCCGAATGGGGAAGGGGAATTATTTACCGATTTTTTAAAGGAATTGGTGAATCCATCGGATTCTTATGTTGAAGGGCCACGTTTTTTTATGACCCCGGAAATGGAGCATATTGTCGATACTATTTTTAGTAACCGATACGAAGGCAAGGCCAAGATGATGTTTTTTCGAAGTCAGATTACCGCTTTACTATCACATTTTTTTTGGCAATTGTCAACCCTATCTACCAGCGCTATAAAAACTACTGAACGTGAAAAACTATATAAGGCCAAAGAAATTCTCTCCAGTAACTTAGATGCACCACCTTCTTTAACAGAACTTTCTCGGCAAATCGGCCTTAATACTTTTAAACTTAAAAAAGACTTTAAAGCGCTTTTTGGTGTACCGGTATTCAAATACTTACAAAATGAACGTATGACCATGGCCCACGACCTAATTCGTAGTAAAAGTGCCACAGTACAAGAAGCGGCCTGGCATGTGGGCTATGATAGTTTAAGTTCTTTTTCAAACGCTTTCACCAAAAAGTTTGGCTTTAGACCTAGTGAAATAAAGGTTTCTTAGACAATACTCCTTTTCGAACAAATCATTCTCCTTTTTAAACAAGTGCCTCGGTTGGGGCCGCTCTAGTTTTGTCTTGTAATTAAAAAACAAGCAGTTATGAAAACTTTTAGGGCCATTATAATCGGGATAATCATATGGATGATCGGAGTGACTATTTATACACTTTCTTACTATGTGCCTATTTTGAAAAATGTTGAACGCCAAGCCAATTTAGCACTCTTCGTGGCGGTAATACCATTGGTTTGGTTTGGAACAAAACAGTATTACAAGAAGGACAATACAACCCATGGCATGTGGGTCGGAATTACCTTTTTTGGGGTCGCCGCCATTTTAGACGCCCTAATTACCGTGCCTTTTCTCGTAGTACCTCAAGGAGGAAACCACTATGTCTTTTTTAGTGACCCAGGCTTTTGGCTCATTGGTGGGGTTTTTATCACCACCGCCATACTGTATGGCCATTTTAGGGGAGTACAAGGTGTGCAAAGAAAAGTTTAAGCAATAAAATTTAGTCTTATGGAAATATCGACAAGTAGTCTTAGCCTTTTTACTGTAACATTATTGGTAGGGCTAACCGCAGGGATTTGTTTTACCTGGGGGAATGCCGTGACCCCAGGAATTGGACAATTAAATGACCTGGGTTATTTACAGGCGTTTCAGAAAATGAATCGCAGCATTGAAAACCCACTTTTTTTTGCAGTATTCTTCGGGTCTTTTTTAGTAGGTATTGCCGCTATTTTTACAAATAAGGGAATATCACCGGAGCATTTTAGGCTAATCTTACTGGCTGTTAGCCTATACTTTTTAGGAGTGGTGATTGTAACCGTTTTTGGAAACGTGCCTTTGAATCAAATCTTGGATAAGGCAGATTTGGTCAACAGCTCCGAGGAAGAACTTCGAGCCCTTAGGGAACGATTTGAAAATCCGTGGAATCGATTTCACATTATCAGGATCATAGCATCAATGACATCGTTCGCTTTATTGATTATCGCAGGCATAAGTAAATCATAAATAAGTATAAACATCAAAAATTGAAAATCATGAAAAACAACATTTTAGTTTTAGGAGGAAAAGGAAAGACGGGAAGACGAATTGTAGAACGTTTAAACAAAATGGGGCACAACGTGCGTATTGGTTCACGAGGTGAAAACCCTGCCTTTGATTGGGACAAACCTGGGGGTTGGCCAGCAGTATTAGAAGGAATGGAAAGCGTTTACATTACATACCAACCAGATTTAGCTGTACCAGGTGCAAAAGAGGCAATCGAAGCATTAACCAGAATAGCGAAACATCAAGGTGTTGAAAAATTGGTGCTCTTATCGGGCAAGGGAGAAGTGGAGGCTGAAGCCTGCGAACAAATAATCATTAATTGCGGTTTAGATTATACTATTGTTCGTGCAAGCTGGTTTAGCCAAAATTTTAGCGAAAGCTTTTTCTTGGAGCCTATATTACATGGTCATGTGGCCTTGCCGCAGGCAGATGTAAAAGTACCCTATGTCGATGCCGAAGATATCGCCGATGTGGCCATTGAAGCCTTATTGGATGCTAAGCATAACGGCCAGATTTATGAGCTTACGGGTTCTCGGATGCTTACTTTTAGGGAAGTAACCGCTGAAATTGCAAGTGCGACCGGAAGAACTATTGAATTTACTTCGATTACCCTGCCAGAGTACACTGAAATGCTAGAAATACACGGAGTTCCCGACGATTATATCTGGTTGATCAATTATTTGTTTGTTGAGGTTTTAGCAAATGAAAAAAATCAAATGGTTAGCCATGATATTGAAAAGGTTTTGGGACGGAAGGCCAAAGATTTTTCAGATTATGTCACGGAAACAGCGGCAACTGGGGTCTGGAATCAGGCGGTACAGGTATAATCTAAAAACATTAGCTATAAAAAAGGCAAGCAGTTACGCTTGCCTTTTTACTTTGCTATATAAATACTTACTGCTGCACTAATTTGAGACGTGTATCGGTCCAAACCATTTCTTTGGTCTCTAAACTTTTTTCGAGCCATCGAGATATTCCGTCAAAGTTTTTACCGATTTCTTTTTTGTACCGAATTTTATTGTCCAGACCATTGGTATCCTCAGGAAAAATCAATTGTTCCTTAAAATAGTAGGCACTGCCGTCGGCCCGTTGTGAAACTCTGGCTACTTGATGTAGCGTATTCTCTTGTTGAAAAAGATAAATCCCACCTCCTTCAACACCGTGGGCGTCGGCAACATAGTCGACAAATAAAATTCCTTGAACATCTTTCAAACCTTTGTTGCCCAATTGGGTCAACTGAAAATTTGTATTGGCCAAACGGGTCTTTTTTTCTTCAAAGGAGCCGTCTTCTTGTAAGCTTCGAATCAATAGGTAATCTTCGTCACCCATTTTTGCCCTTCCAAAGAGATGGACAACGGAATTTATGGTCTTCTTTTCAAGGGCCAACAATCCGCCTAATACATAGCCTTCGGTTCCCTTATAATCCACTTTGTAAAAGTGATGGTCCATACCCTTGTAGCGCCATGAATTCTCATGTTTTTCTTGCACTACCATATGCATGCCAATGGGTAAGGTTTTCAAGACCTTCGATTCGGTACTTGGTGCTTCTCGCAATTGCACCTGATCACCAAATAGGTACACGATTTGCCCAGCTTCAAAACCGCAATTATTATCAAGACAATGCAATTTTTCTTGGGCGTTTGTAAACAAACAGATGGCTAGTAAGGTAAGGATGGATAACATCTGTTTTGCTTTCATAATATTAAATTTAAATGAACGTAGACCAATAGTGGTCTCTTTACTATCTACCTTGAAAGCAATGATTATGGCCTTCGCTACCGATGAAGAGGGTCAAAATTTCGTTGAAATACGGTATTTATAAAATCTTTAACAGGAGAGAAATCGTTTATTTTGGAGTATAGCTACAATTTTAGAATACTGTAAATAGTAACTTCATTTTGCTTTCCCTTAAGTGGTACGACACCCTTTTTCGAGTATGAATAGCCTTCTAATACAATTTGATTTTTTAAGGTTTCCGAAATTAATAGCGAAGCCTCCAATTTATTGCATTGCCCCTGTATACGGGCAGCTGTGTTAATAGTGTCGCCGTGGTAGGCGATTTCCTTTTTGTACTTTCCGACTTCGGTAACCGTGACCAGCCCAGCATGTATACCTGCTTTAAAAAAGGGTTGACAATTGTACTTTTCTTGATAGTAACTAGTGCGTTGTTCTAAGAGGTCGACGAAATTGAAATAGGCTTTGAGATAGTTCTGATTTTTTAGGCCTTTTTCTAATGGCCATGTTAATACGGCCTCATCACCAACATATTGGTATATCTCAGCCTCAAAATCATTCACAATGGCCAAGTCGTTATAGCAGTCTTGAATTAGGGTGCTGTATTTTATATGCCCCAATTTTTCTGCGAGCATTGTGGAGGCTTGTAAATCTAGAAACATAAAAATGCGTTCTTCTTCGGTTGGGGTATAAAATTTACCCAAAATAAGCTTTCTTAGGTTGCCTTCGCCAAGCATTAGATTTACTTGCCTGATTACCGTTAAGAAGAAATCAGTTACCCAAATGTAGAAATAGATAGCGCCGCTACCCTTATCCATAGCAAAAGTTCGCAAACTTATTTCTGTACCAAAATAGAATTGATAGACCCAGTAGGCCACAAAAGTCATAAAAATGATAAAAAGGAATGCATATAGGGTTCTTAATAGCAAAAGCTTGCCTAAAGTGAGTTTTCGGTACAGGTTTTTTTCTGCCCAAATAGAGGCAAGTCCAGAGATAAGCCCTAAAATGGGCCCCAAAGTAAGCCCTATAATGATACTCGATTTAAAATCAAACTTTAATTGCCCTAACTCTTCGGTGCCAACACCCCTTACGATTGCTAGAAATAGCATAGATAGCGTCCAACCAATAATATAAAACCCTAAGATGCGCAAGTTGCGTTTACTCATGGTACCCTTTTTCATGTAGCCTTTTAGATATCCACCAGTAATTACCGGCAGGGTCTACAACTCCGCTTTGGCGGTCGCCATAATCCATATCGGCAGGGATAAAAAGTTCTTCCGCACCATGTTTTAATGCATTTTTATGAATCCCATCTACATCGCTTACATAGAGGTATAATGCGGTTCGCATACCCATAAACTGACCGCGGGCCTGGCTTATCATAATACAGGTGTCACCTATTTTTAAAATGCAATTACCTATATCGCCATTCTGTGGATTTATCGAACGATTTATTTCTTGGGCATAAAAAGCTTTTTCTAAAAAGAAAATAAGCGCTTCCGGTTTTTCGGTAAACAGATAGGTGTTTACGGTTGTAAAACCTTCTGGCTGATAGGTGTCGTAACGATCATTCATAAGGTCTAGATTAAAGTAATCAGATAATTATACGCTAAACCGGCTAAAATGGCCAGCCCGAAGCTTAGCAAGGTTCCAATGAGTACATATTCCGTTAGTTTTCGGTTTTTGCCTTTGTTGAGGTCACCAAAACGGAATACAGATTTTGCGGTAATCAATAGCCCAATGGCCGACCATTGCCCTAAAAGAATAAATACAAAAACGAAAATACGCTCTAACATGCCAATATAACGCCCTGCATTTTTAAGGGATGTGCCTTCGCCTTCTTCTTCATCTTTGGCAAGTTCGGTTATATACGGAGCCAATAGCATTTTGATTATAATAGCGGACACATAGCTCACAAAGGCTATCATGGCGAAAAAGAGCAGCATCTCAGGTGACAATAAAAAACTAAAATCTATTGTAAAGGATTCTATGGCGTAAACAACCCCAACGAGTACCAGTAAGTGTGCTAGTTGATCTGCGGCGAAGAGCCAGCGAAAATTTTTCTCGTTGGTAAGAGTAAGCTTTGCCAAATCGATGAGGTAATGGCTTACGATAATGATGACAATACTACCTATATGCTTAAACTGTAGTAAAAATAAGAGCACGACTAAATGCACTCCGATATGAAAGTATAAGTATTTTGACCTTGCCTTTTTTTCAAGTTTGTCTTCTACCCAACGGGCGGGTTGAAAGACAAAGTCTCCAAGAAAGTGTGCGAGTACGAGTTTTAGGGCCAGTAACATCATAATTCGTTTATTTTGATTTGGTAATGCTGTAGTAGTTGTTTTATTTCATCAAACCCTGCTCGTATAAGTGCTTCACTAATATTGCTTTGTGATTTACCCAAGATGGATGCCAGTTCATTTTGATTTGTATTAGGGTTGTCCATCGCTGTTTTTACAATCCTTGATGTTGCAGGCAACCAGTTATCCATGGTCAACGCTGCTAATTTCAACATTAGATTTAGGGTTTTGTCAAATGTGGCTATCCCCGATTTTAATGCTAGGGTTTGTTTTTTTAAGTTTTGAAAACATTCCCCTGAATGCACAAAAGCGGAACCATTTGATTCTGTTAATTTTTCGGCATTGTAGTCTTTATCGCCAATACCAATAGCTATGCGAACATCTATATTTTTCTTTTGCTTCATTTGGGCTTTAATATAGATGGCAGCTTCTAAAGCTTTTACTGTGGTTACCTCTAATTGAAAACTGTCTCCGCGATAGATTTCCCAATTTTTGGGTTCTTTTCCATACTTGTTTAAAGCCTTCTTTAAGTTAGAAAGCCATACCTCCGGTTTCTCCTTACGGGAATTGATAACATCCCCTGTTAGAACTGCAGTTGTGATACTCATAAGACAAATATCGGTAAAATAGCCGATAATTAAAAATATCGGTAAAATAGCCGATAATAGCGCATATCGGTTAATTAGCAGATATAGTGCTTTTGGGAAGCAAAAAAGCCCCTGATGTACATCAGAGGCCCTTTAAAATCAACAAAAAATATTTATCCTCTTCTACCAGCTTTCTGCATTTTCTTTTTGCTGTGGATACCTTTTCGATTGCGCGCTTTTTTCCAAAGCTCGAACTGCTCATCGGTAAGTATTTCTTTTAATTTCTCTTGCTGTGCAATTTTTCGATCTAAAATTGCATTCTGCATTTCAAATTTTTCATCGGCGCTCAATTTTTCATGCTCACCCTTTTCTTTTCGTTCCGCCATTTTTGCTTTACGAAATTCGGCCTCCTCTAGATTGATCTTTAAAACTTCTTCTTGTTGTTTTGATGTCAATTCTAAAGCCAAAGCCATTTTTTTTGTTTTAAGCGTAGCCAATTGCTCGGCAGTCATATCATGCGCTGCTCTTTGACGTTCATGGTCACGTTTGCCTTGTTGGGCAATCGCTGTTAGGCTCAACAGCAAAGCCATTGTTAAAATTAAATTCTTCATGTTATAGATTTAAATGATTTGCCTATTTGACTAGTATAGCCGTAATAGGTTTAAAACCATTTAGAAGTTTATGAAGCTTTTAACAGGTATGGTAATTATTGTACGGGGGTTTCAAGCTCATCAGCATCTGAGTCTTCAAGTTGCTCAGTGTCGATATCGACAACTTCACTAGAAGTGATCTTATCTTGAAATTTTTGCTCTTGCTCAATATTATTATAGAAGAATGCCGCTACAGCAAATAATAGGAAATAAATAAAGCTTTTGATTTTGTAGGTCTTCATGATGTTTATGATTTGGGATTCTAAATGTAGGAATTTATATGAGGAGATATTCAGATATGTTGTGAAACAATGATTTATGTAGGTGAAAATAAAAAGGGGCAACCAAATTGCCCCTTTCATCGATAAAACTTTTTTTAAATTTTACCCATTAGGGTTTAAAATAGCATCAATACGTTCTAAAGCATCTTGTAAATGATACCTGCTCATACTGTTAGAAGTTCTTGAAAGTCCGTTTCTAATATCACGCTTTAAATTATTTAATTCAGCGCGTGCTACCGAACGGATGTCTGACTGACTTGTATTTACAGCAGTAGATTTTTGATACCCCCCAAAGTTGGGTTGCTTTCGCTGGTTCTCAGCTGTCATTAAATACCCTAATCTATCTATATGCGCTTTTTGTAAGTTTCTACGGTAGGTATCTATAGATTTACCGCTTCTGGTTTCTGACCAGATACCCTTTCTAAGGTCGCCCATAATATCAGTGAGTTTGTAGGCATCGTTTCCGTTTATAGTTTCGTTTTCGATAGCTCTGGCCAATTTGCCTAAACTCAACATGGTATTTAAAGTTCTTGTCTGTACGGCTCGCACACGCTCTACCGAACCAGAATATTGAATCTTATTAAAAATTTCCTGATCTAACATCCATTCTGGAGTTTGAAACAATTGCTCTTGAATAAAGTTCATACATTTTTTTTGATGGGCTTTATCGACATGTGTGTAAACCGCACCTTCTTGGTCAAATGTTTTATTGTACTCGTAGACACCACCAATGTTATTGGCTACATGGCCCATATACCTATTAAACTGCCCAACGACCTGGCCATACAGGGTAGCCAAATCATCATAATTTTTTCCATCTTCAGCTATCCACTCTTTTAGGTTAGGTACAATACGCTTAAGGTTGGCAATACCATAAAGACTTGCTTTAACGGCATCATCGCCTAAATCTTCGGTCTGTGAGCTAGGATCGTGAATGTCACCTATTTGTTGATGACCAAAACGATACATAGGGTCATCTGCGTGTTTTAGAATCCAACTGTCTAAAACAGGCTTTTCTTCCTTAGCTGACTTATCTAAAATTGGGCGGTATCCCCAGTTTATGGCATGCTTGTCATATATACCTATGTTGGGCATTAAAGCGACACCTTCATCGCCTGGTTGCGCTACGTAGTTAAAACGCGCGTAATCCATAATAGACGGTGCGGTACCATATTTTTTGGTAAATGTAGCGGAGCGTAAAGAGTCTACCGGATATGCGACACTGCTACCCATATTATGCGGTAGTCCTAAGGTATGGCCCACTTCATGTGCCGATACAAAACGGATCAGACGACCCATAATCTCATCTTTAAATGCTACTCCTCTAGCTTCTGGATTTATTGCGGCTGTTTGCACAAAGAACCAGTTGCGTAATAAGGTCATCACGTTATGGTACCAGTTGATATCCGACTCTAAAATTTCCCCACTTCTTGGATCGCTTACGTGTGGTCCGTTGGCATTTGGTATTGGTGATGCTAAATAACGGACTACGGAGTAGCGCACATCTTCAGGAGACCATTCTGGATCTTCTTCAACTGTTGGTGGGTCTTTGGCTATAATGGCATTTTTAAATCCTGCCGCTTCAAAGGCAACTTGCCAATCTTCTATGCCTTGTTTGATAAATGGCACCCATACTTTTGGTGTAGCTCTGTCTATATAGTATACAATCTGTTTTTTTGGTTCTACCAATTCTCCGGCCTTAAACTTGGCCATGTCCTCATCCTTGACCTCTAAACGCCATCTATCTAAATAGGTAACCCGCTTACTTTCTTGAGCATCTAAACCATAATCTACTTGACCTCGTGCAAACCAACCTACACGCTTATCAAAATAGCGTCTTTTCATTGGTTCGGCAGGTAGCAGAATCATAGAGTTATTGATTTCAATAGAAATGGACCCTAAGCTTTGATTACTAGGGGCCGATTTGGCATTATACGTTTTTACGTGTCTTGCCTCTACGTTTAAAGGGTAACTTTTAATACTTTCAATATAGCTTCGTTCACCATCTAAACGGCTTACTTTATAGCGTGTTCTGTAAAAATCGGGCATACCCAAGGCATTTACATCTTTTGTAAATAAAGGGTCAACCTCTATAACGGTAGCAGGATTGAGCGAATCTTTCTTGTTAAATGCTTTAATGTCAAATGCATAGAGTACAGGCTCAAAATTCGAATTTACTACGGCTTCGTGAATTGGAAGCGAGTCGGCAGCAAAGTTACCGTACGATACTACGCGCAGTAGTACCTTTTTGGGCTTCTTCTCCCAACGCAGCACTTGGGTATTGATTTTTCCACCCCCAAAACCTATACCGGTCGCAGTTTTAGAAATTCTACTCACCATTAACATTTCACGGTTAAAAAGGGAATCAGGAATTTCGTAAAAGTGTTTGTCTTCTACTTTATGCACGTGAAAAAGACCCTCGTCGGTTTCGGCATCTTTGGTAATGACCTTATCATAAGGTTTGATATCTCCCTTTTTTGGTTTTTCAGGTGTTTGCTGTTCTGTTTTTTTATTTTTCTTTTTGAAGAGTTGTGCTTCTGTAGTTTGAAAACTTGCTAGGGTAAAAACTACCAATAGTACTTTAAGAAGTATTTTTTTCATCATTTAGTGTTAGTTTGATTTGTTGTAACCTGCCAAAGAACCAAAAAAATGATAAAATCTTCTGTTAAATAAATACTAACTCTCAACTTTTTTATGTGAAAGGCCAACCTTCGGGAATATTGCGTTTTACTGATAGTCTCCGCTGAAACGCCCAGTATAACTACGATGCAGAGCGATGTAAAATTTGTTAAAAAAGGTAAAAAGGTGTAACAATTAGCTTTCTCTCCAGTCTTATAAGCATACAACATCAATCATCAAATCAATCAAAAAATGAACAAATTATTATTAATTTATGGTTGCGCACTCTTTAGTGGTTCGCCCATAGTAGAACAAGAAGAAAGTACGGTAGCTGTTAGCGAAAAAATCAACAAAACAGAAACTACGCGTACATTAGAGAACAACTTAACTGCACTTCGTGTTAATGCAGAAGAAAGAAACGAAACTTTAGTTTACACTTCTAGTTTAGTTGACGTTGAAACAACTTTTGATATTAAGGATATTCACTTTATAGAAGTTGAGGAAGAACTGGAACTTGGTTTCGATACCTCAAAATACTTGCCTGAGGGCTTTAACCCTTATGAGGCGAATTTTGATCTGACTTCAATTGAATTTGAAGGAGTAAGCGAGGCAATAGCATTAGGTTTTGATACTGCTGAGTATTTGCCCGAAAGTTTTGATCCTTACACAGATATCGTTGACATGAAGTCTATCAACTTTATGGAAGAAGAAACTATCGACTTGGGTTTTAACACGGCAGACTATCTTCCAGAAGGTTTTAATCCGCACGAAGTATATTTTGATATTAAAAGTGTGCAGTTCGGAGACGAAGATTTTGAATATGATTTAGGTTTCGATACCTCAAAATATCTTCCAGTAGGCTTTAATGCGTATAACAGCGAAATAGCCATAAATACGATTAGTTTTATGGAAGAAGAAGAGATCGACTTGGGTTTTGATACTTCAAAGTATCTCCCTGAAAATTTTGACCCTTATACAAGGTCAAACTAGGTAGGAAGTTTTTTATCAAATTTTTTGAATTAGTTAGTTGAAAGTCCCGGTTCCACACCGGGATTTTTCAGTTTTGAATACCACGTAAATCAGATTAAAGGTTCTTAACAAAAAGATAACAAAAAAATCGACCAAGTGTTTTTGTTAAAAATACGGGGTAAAAGCTAACATTTCCGCAATTATCTTGAAATAGAATTATTGGATTGATGGTATTTCAATCAAAATATTATAAATACTTTTCTTACACTAAAAAAGTGGATTGTTAACGAAAGTCAAAACATACTAATATCTATTTTTTGCAGTTTTACCTTTGTCTCAAATCATTAAAACAACGGACATGAAATATAAAAAATACATATCTACCGCTTTTTTAGCAATGCTACTGGTGCCCCTTTTTAGTGCAAAAACTACAGCTGCTACCGTAGAGGATTTTGATATAAATGCTATTAAATTTATTGAAGAAGAGTCGCAAATAGACTTAGGTTTTGATACTAATGAGTACTTACCCGAAGATTTTAACCCATACCAAGAAGAGGTTCCTGTTGATGGCATCAACTTTATGGAAGAAGAAAGTATTGATTTAGGTTTTGAAACTAAAAACTATCTGCCACAAAACTTTGACCCTTACAAAAAATAGTTCCATAATTTTTTGAATTAGCAATAAGAGCCCCACTCTTTTAATGGTAAAAGACTGGGGCTTTGTTTTGCAGTTCATCGAATAATTATGGAATTCATGGATGACAAACACATTTTTTATTAAATTGCTAATTGCCTATATACTTATATGCATATCGTTTAACCAAACCAAATCTTTAAAATATGCGTTTTTCTAAACTCACATTTTCGCTACTAGGATTATTTTTGCTTTGTCTTAACGTTCTTACTGCTCAGCTGGAAATCAGTGAAAGAGAAGCAATAGCACTTCTTGAATTAAGAGCTAAGACAAAAGGAAATCTGTGGACCAACCAATGGGATACCGAAGCACCAATATCTGAATGGTATGGAGTAACCATAAAAGATGGTAAAGTTGTCGGTTTAGATCTTTCTAACAACAATTTACAGGGTAGAATACCTATTACCATAGGTAATTTAAAAAACCTAGAAAGGTTAGACTTATCACAAAATAATATTACCGGAAGAATACCTGGATTATTTCGCAAATTCAAGAACTTAAAAGAAGTAAATTTTGAAGATAACCAGTTGGTAGGTACTATACCCAATACCATTAACAAACTTCAAAACTTAGAAGAGTTGAATTTGAGTAATAACAAGTTAAATGGTGCATTACCTGAAACAATTAATGAATTGGGTAAGCTTAATACCTTAGCAGTTGCAAATAATGAGTTGCATGGAGAAATGCCTGCCGGCATGGAAAATTTAAAGAAACTCAAAAGATTGTATCTCGCCAACAATGCATTTTCAAACATGAATGGGCTAAGAACACTTTCTAAACAACAGTTGGTTCTTACGGATTTTAAATTGAAAGATGGAAGCATGTTCCCCATAGACTTTTCGAAATCTCAAGAGGGATTATCGAAATTGGAATTTCAAGAGTACGAAGACTAGTTTAAGGCATATTTAAAAAGAAAGGGCACCAATAGTGGTGCCCTTTCTTTTTAGAATAGAATCGGAACCACAAACTGAAACACAATTATTAAAAGTGCTACCGCAATTAGATTTAGAATAATACCTACACGGGCCATTTGTGGTACTTTCACGTAACCACTGGCAAAGACGATAGCATTGGGTGGTGTGGCCATGGGCAGCATAAAAGCGCAGCTACTGGCCATAGTAACGGGAATCAACAAATATAATAGCGGAATTTCCAATCCTATGGCAATACCGGCAACAACTGGGGCCAAAACAGCCACGAGAGCTACATTGCTCATAAGCTCGGTCATAAATAGCATTAATAGTATTAGTAGTGAAGCGGTAAAGAGAATACTTATTTCGCTGCTCGCAATGGCATTAGAAACCAAATCTACAATACCGCTAACGGACATTCCTTTAGCCAAAGCAAGCCCACCCCCAAATAAGATTAAAATACCCCATGCCAGCTTGGAAGTATCTTTCCAGTTGATAATAAAATCCCCTTTTTTGATATTGTATGGAACTGAGAACAATGTAATCGCCGCAAAAATACTTATCATGGTATCGGATAGCCCCAAGTTGGGGAAAATGTTGTTGATGAGCGTTCTGAAAATCCATAAAAAAACGGTCACGGCAAAAATGAATAGCACCATTTTTTCTTTACCAGAGGTAGGTCCAAGTTTTTTTAATTCTACCTGAATAACATCTTTAGAAGCGTTAAACTTTAAATTCTTGTTAGGGAACATCCATTTTACCAATACGAAATAAGTGATGGCAATCATTACTATTGAAAAGGGTAGTCCTATGGTCATCCATTTTAAAAATGAAATTTGAATGCTATATTCATTTTCCAAAAGACCAATAAGCACAGAATTTGGTGGGGTGCCGATTACCGTTGCGATACCTCCAGCATTGGCTGAAAAAGCAATCCCCAACATTACGCTAAGTGCAAAGTTTTGGTCGTTTTTGGTAAAGCCATCCTCATCATCTATCAATAATTTGATTACGGATAAAGCAATGGGGAGCATCACCACAGTACTTGCCGTATTGCTTATCCACATACTTAATGAAGCTGTGGCAATCATAAAACCTAGTACTACTTTATTTGGGGTTGTACCTGTAAACTTGATAATATTGAGCGCTATGCGTTTATGCAGGTTCACTTTTTCTAAGGCTAGAGCCATTACAAAACCCCCAAAAAATAAGAATATAATGGGGCTGCCATAATTTGCGCCTACTTCTGCAATCGGCATTATTTTTAAAAGTGGAAAAAGTAAAAGCGGAAGCAAGGCGGTAACCGAAATAGAGACCGCTTCTGTAATCCACCAAATAAGCATCCAAGCTGCTACTGAAATGACGGCATCACCTTTTTCAGAAACTAATTGGAAAGGCAGGTTAACAAGAATCAAAAATACGGTTGGACCTAATAAAAGGCCTAGTTTTTTACTTAGCTCCATTGGGATTCTAAGCTAGGGTTTTTTAAAGTAAAATAAAAACCAAAGAATTTTCAGCTATTACCTTAGTTAATCTCATTACGAAAGGCCGAGGGTATAATCTTTACATGTCTTTTAAAGTATTTAATAAAGTAAGAAGGTTCCTCAAAACCAAGTTTATAAGCAATTTCATTTATTTGAAGTGAAGTAAACTTTAACAATCGTTTTGCTTCTAAAATAGTTCTTTCAGCAATTAGTTGAGAAGGAGATTTATTTACTACTGTTTTTGTAATTGTATTTAATGTTTTAGATGAGATATTCATTAAATCAGCATACATGCCAACGGATATACTATTTTTATAATTAGCCTCTATTAATTCTTTAAATTGATATAGCTGAAGTGTGTAAGAATCATTTTTGCTGCCGGTTTCATTATCTCTTTTTTGATGAACTCGCTCAAGATTGATTAGAAAGCATTTTAATAAAAATCTAACGGATTCCTCAAAACCAAACTGAGTTCTATTTGAAAGCTCATTTAAGATTAAATCCATATAAACTTTACCTGATTCAATAGTTTCGGTCTCCATTGCGTAGCATGGATTTTCTTGCGGTTTAAAAATGTTGTATTTCAGAAAAATATCAACCTCGGTATACATAAAAAAACTCTCATTAAAATGAATGAGCCAACCATTTATATCTAAACGGTTATCAAAAGCGTGTATTTGATCTTTGGCAATAAATAGAATAGTGTTTTTTTTAATTATATAAGTCTTAAAATCTACATAATGTGTTCCTTTAGAATCTAAAAACCAAATGATTTGATAGTAGCTATGGGAATGTGGCATTGCAGCGTTATCTCCACTTTTTTTGCGGTAACTATTTAAATCATAAATTTCAAACTGCAGCTTTTCAGGCCTCGCCTTATGTAGATGATATTGTTCTATGTTGGCTAAATCCTTTTTCAATCTCGATTTAATAATTTTTTAGCAGCATTAATTCCGCTATATACTGCACCATCTAAATACCCTCCATATTCTGGTGAAGTTTCTGTCCCTGAAAATAATAATTTACCATTAAAATAATATTCATCGAATAAAAGGTTACCGTATTGTGGACTCATATATACAGATTTTAATTTTTTGCATGAAGTAAATTGGTCTTTTGACCAATCCTTTTCAAAATAGGATATGTAATCTCTGATTTCTTTACCAAGATATTTCTCTAAATATTCTAGAATACGCTCTTTTCGTTGCTCAGGTGATACATCTCGTAACCCTTCATTAATAAAACCCATTAAGGAATATGTTTGACCATCATTACTACAATGGTCGTATAATTCAATTACAGGGCCAACTTGCCCAATAACAGTGCCTGATAATTCTTTGTTGCGCCAAAAGGGTTTTTTAAATACCAAACCAATCTTCATGGCATTGCTCATCCAAGTATGGGTCTGTTTCATGACATTTAACACATCTTCTGGTAATGAAGGCGTAAAAGTTAATGTTGAAGCCAATTTTGGAGGAATTGTACAAATTACTTTTTCGGCAAAGAACAAATTATTCTTAGTCTTTACTAGGATGTTAGTTGAACTGTCTTCCAGTTCAAGCACTTGAATGCCTAGTTTAATTTTATCCTTTACATTTTTAGTTAACTTTTCAATCAAGGCAGCACTACCACCTTCAATTCTATATGCAGAAGGACTATTTTGTTGACTTTCAAAATAATGGGCAGGAGCCATAGTGTTGTAAACTAAAACACTCTGCCCTTTGCTGTATTGTACAAATTTATTGAGCATTAAAGAACCCACAAGTTCATTTAAATTAAAATGATTGTTTTGAAACCAAGTTGCTCCTAAATCAATACCATTTTTAGTATTGATTCTTCCCCCAACCCTATCCCGTCCTTCTAAAATTATAAAATCACTTTCCCCATTTTTTAACAGGAAGTAAGCTATTGTTAGGCCAGAAAGACCAGCTCCAATGATAATATACTTTGAACTCAAATTTTTAGTCACTAGTACTTGGTCTTAATTTCTACCGGACATTACACCACCATCTGTATCCCAAATAGCTCCTGTAACCCAAGAAGCTTTGTCCGAAAGTATGAATGAAATTGTATTTGCCACATCTTCTGCGCGACCATTTCTTCCAATTGGGTGAAAAGCGTGGAAATTCTGTAACGCATCATTGGCTTCTTGTTTTCCACCAAAAACACTTTCATAAACAGGTGTTTCTACTACTGCAGGAGAAACCGCATTAACACGAATTTTATAATCTGCTAATTCCATTGCTAAATGCTGTGTTAGACTATGTAGACCTGCTTTTTGCATAGAATATGCTGAAGAGGGAGTTGCTTTCACTGATTGCTTTGCCCACATAGAACCTACATTTACAATAGCTCCTCCTTTAGTAGCTACCATTTTTTTAGCAGCAGCTTGTGTTATAAAGAAAAACCCTCTGTTTAAATCTAAATAGGAATCGTAGTCAGCTTCTGTATGATCTAAGAAAGGTTTAGGGCCAAAAATACCTGATGCGTTTACCAAGTAATCTAAGTTATTCCAACCAGAAATTACGTTTTGCAAAGCATTTACTTGTTCTTTACTTGTAATATCAACTTTGTGGGTTTTTAAGTTGTTGTGAGCTTCATTTTTAAATGCTTCTAATTTAGAATCGTTAGTACCTACAATATGGACTTCAACACCTTCTTTTAAAAGATTTTGAGCAGTTGATTTACCAATACCACTGCTGCCTCCTATTATTAATGCTCTTTTCATTTTTCTTGATTTAAGATTAATGGGAGCGAAATTACATTATGGCAATCAGGAATTTATGTCATTATAAGAGAACAAATGGTAATTTTAGGAAGTGTATATGTTCTTAACCAAGGTGAAATACATTGTATTTATAGAATTAACAAGGATAAAAAGTCTATTATTGAATGCATTAGTTTCCATAGAAATAACCGTAAATCTGATAGAGAAAAAGCCCTATACCGGCAATCACCAGATAAAAATTGGTTGCCTTGTAAAAAGCTGAATAGCTTTTTTTTGATTTCCAAATGGTAATTAGAAAAAAAATGGGGATGAGCGCCATTACCTGACCAAGTTCGACCCCAATATTAAAGCATACTATTTTCGAAAAAAACTGTGTTGTACCCACATCAAAAGACTGTAGACGGGTGGAAAGCCCAAAACCATGAATAAGCCCAAAAATGAACACCATCAACAATAGATTTGGCGATTTGGTTTTCATGTATTTTTCAAATCCTCCTAAATTTTCGAATCCCTTATAAAGCACACTGAGGGCGATAACAGCATCTATCAAGTGCTCATTGGCCTTGACACCTAAATATGTTGCACCAATAAGTGTGATGCTATGCCCAATCGTGAAAATGGTTATGAATCTAACTACATCCTTAAGCCCATTTAAATAAAAGACTACACCGGCCAAAAATAGTAAATGATCGTAGCCAGTAATCATATGTTTTGCACCAACGTAGATGTAAGATAAAAGTCCTCCCTTATCCAATATTTCTTGGTCGCTAGGGCTTACTCCATGGGCCAAAAGTAGTAGTGGGAATAGAAGAAATAGTCCGCTTAGCACATATTTTTTAGTGTTCGGCATCTTTATTTTTCTTGTTGAAACATAAAAATAAAATACCAATAAGAACAAGGCTACCTATTATAAAAATGTATGTGGTATAGTTGCTTTCGTGCTGATGTTCATGGGTATGTGTATCTGCACCATGGGCATGGGTCACCTCAAAAGTTAGGGTAGACCAGTTAGACTCGTGGGTCAATCCTTCTTCCTCAGTTTTAACCAGATGAATGGTCTGAAAATACCAAATACCATCTGCAGATAGATGTGCTTTTACAATACCTTCCGCATTTGTTCTAAGTTTTTGACCAGATGTATGGGTATGTGATTCTTTGTTTTCTTCCGGTTTATGGGTATGAGACTCAACATCGTCTTTATGGGTATGTTTTAAACTAGCATTATTTTCCTCTGTATCATGACTATGAGATTCGGAATTGTCATGGGCACGGCTATTTTCATAGGCTTTGTAGTCAGCATAGACCAACTGGTTTGCCAATGGCTTGCCGTTTAATAGCAGTTTTATCGTTAAACTATCACCTGTATGGAGTTCATAAGGATTCTCGACGGGGATAAACTCAATGGGGTAGTCCAAGGCCGTTTGCCAGTCATCAGTTGTGGTATCACCAACCTGAAAAATAGTTTTAACGTGCTTTGAATATTTTTCAATAGCTTTTGATTCTAAAGCATAATTCTTTTTGCGCCATTCCAACATATCATAAATACCTTCATGTTCTAGGTAGTCATTGAAGGATTCAGCGCTCATTTCAAGAGACCTGGCTTTGGTGGATACTCCTGCTACATATGTGCCTGCTTTCCCTGTTTTAAAATTCAGCAATGTGACACTGTCTTTTTCGGTCCATTGTGCGTCGGTAACTTTTATTCGAAGACCATTGCTTAAAATACTTGCATCAAGCATTCTGTCTCGCGTGATGATATTTTCACTTTTTTCAAAAGTACCGTTGAAAAGTTGCAATGCAACAGCGGTATTCGGTTCTAAAAAGTAGGTATCTAATTTAAAAAACATGGTGTGGCTACTAAACAAGCCAATAACGAGGATTGCAACGAATGTTTTTTTCATAATATCTTGGATTTTGTTTCCCAAAAAATTAGGAAATCCTGATTTCCTTCTTACCTACGCAAAAAACACTAACCGAGTTTTACAAAAAGCCCTTCATCCGTTTTATTTACTTCGGCTAATTTGTTTTTCGTCAATTCTTTTATGGATTTATCCCACTTTTTGTTGGATAAGCCTGACTGATCTTTTAAGTCGGTCAACAAAATTTTTTCTTCCTTTTTGAGTGTTTCCCATATCATTTTAGCCTCATCAGTCAGTTCGACCGCTTTTTTCTCAGGGCGCATTTGTGGGAAGAACAATACCTCTTGAATAGAAGAATTATTGGTCATTAACATTACCAATCTATCAATGCCAATACCAATACCCGAAGTAGGGGGCATACCATATTCTAAGGCTCGCAAGAAATCTTGATCGATAAACATAGCTTCATCGTCACCCTTTTCTGATAGTTTTAACTGGTCTTCAAAACGTTCGCGTTGATCAATGGGGTCATTCAGCTCCGAATAGCAATTGGCCAATTCTTTTCCGTTTACCATTAATTCAAAACGCTCTGTCAATGCAGGGTTGTCACGGTGTTCTTTTGTCAACGGACTCATTTCTTTGGGATAATCCATGATGAAGGTCGGCTGTATGTAATGGTGTTCACATTTTTCTCCAAAAATTTCATCAATCAATTTACCAACGCCCATCGTTTCATCAACTTCGATACCCAAACTTTTGGCAACTTCCCGTAATTCATTTTCATCCATTCCGGCAACATCATGCCCTGTATGGGCTTTTATGGCTTCCAAAATAGGTACTCTGGCATATGGCGCCTTAAATTCAATTTCATTATCACCTACAGTAACTTTAGAAGTGCCGTTAGCGTCTACAGCAATTTTCTCCAACAGCTGTTCGGTAGTCTCCATCATCCAATGGTAATCTTTGTAAGCAACGTAAAGTTCCATTACCGTAAATTCTGGGTTATGGGTACGGTCCATCCCTTCGTTTCTAAAATCTTTAGAAAACTCATAAACACCATCAAAACCACCCACTATTAACCTTTTAAGATATAGTTCGTTTGCAATTCTTAGGTATAATGGAATATTCAATGCATTATGATGGGTTAAGAATGGTCTTGCCGCAGCGCCTCCGGGAATAGGCTGTAGTATAGGCGTTTCGACTTCTAAATAACCACGCTCATTATAAAATTCACGAATGCTGTTTGTGATTTTAGTACGCTTGATAAAGGTTTCTTTTACTTTAGGGTTTACTACCAAATCAACATAGCGTTGACGGTAGCGCATCTCTGGGTCATTGAATTCATCGTAAGTATTACCTTCTGCATCGACCTTAGGCAATGGTAGTGGGCGTAAGGCTTTACTAAGTAGTGAAAAGTTTTTCACCATCACCGTTTTCTCACCAACTTGGGTAGTAAAGAGCTCACCTTCGACCCCAATGATATCGCCAATATCCAATAATTTTTTGTAGACATCATTGTATAGTGTCTTGTCTTCACCAGTACATATTTCGTCTCTGTTGAAATAGACCTGAATACGACCTTCACTATCTTGTAATTCTGCAAAGGAGGCTTTTCCCTGAATTCTTCTTGACATCAATCGACCAGAAATTACGACCTGTTTGCCTTCAGAAAAGGCATCTTTTATGCTTTTTGAGGTAGCATCTACAGGATATAACGCCGCTGGGTAAGGGTCAATACCCATTTCCCTAAGCTTGGTTAGTTTTTCTCTACGTACGATCTCTTGTTCCGATAACTGCATTGACTAAAAATTAAAGCGCAAAATTACACTTTTGCGCTTTAATTATAGGCATGTGAGTCCGCTCACTTTGATGAATAGTTGGGTACGTAAGTTTCTCCACTCAAAATAGCCAGTATATCTTCTTCTAACGAAGCTATAGGGCTTTCAACAATACGATTCGCTTCTTTGCCATTTTTAAGGAAAATCAAAGTAGGGACTTTAATAATATTCAGGCCTTTTTCTTCCCGACCAGGGCTCTTTTTGTAAAAGCCTTTTCTTCTATCCAGAGCTATGATTTCAAGATTTTTTAGTGGAAATTTTGCTTCTTTTAAAATTTTGATGATTCTTGGTGTTTCTCTTTTGCTGTCGCCGCACCAAGTTCCTAGAAACAGCTTGATATTGAAGTCTCCAATTGATTTTTTCATCATTTTGGTCAATGATTTATCTACCTCATAGTTGTTGTATGATGGTGTAAACCACGCTTTGTAGGGTTCGCTTTGAAGCCCTTCTAAATTGATAGGGCCTACCAAAAATTGAAGTCCTTTTTCAGTTTTAATTTCTTGATTGATTTTTTGGGAGTTGCCAAGGGTTAAACTCAATAGCAAAACAAAAAGAAAATATGTTTTCATGATTTCTAGATTTAAGTCCAAAAATCAGGCTTGAGTGTTGTTAAAAGAAGCTTTGTCGGGTTGAAATAGGTACTAGACCCCCGGTTGATTTTATGTTTTACAATAGAGTTTTAATTTCTTCTCGTGAAGAAACATGTAGTTTTTTATAAAGGCTGTTTATATGTGTTTTGACAGTACTTAGGCTAATAAAAAGTTCGTTGGCAATTTCTTTGTTTGATTTTCCTTCTGCTATTTTAACCATGATAGTTCTTTCTTGTGATGTAAGTATATCAAAAGGGTTTTTCTTTTTGTTTCGTTCACGCCTTTTAAAATTGAAATACGCCACTTGAATTATCAAAAAGAATAGCCCTCCCCATAACAAATAGGGCCAAAAAGAGCTTCTTGCATTTTTATCGATATGGTTAATAAGCATTTTATCTGCTTCAAGTTCATTTTGAAACTGAGATGTGAAAGAAGCATTTGCGTATCTGCTATTAAGCCTTAAAGCCAATTCTTCGTAGTAGGGACTGATTTTAACATCGCTCAAATAAAACGAATGTGTTTCGTTGCCCCGGTCAGAAAGAAAGTCATAAATATAGAGTTCGGCGAGCGGCTCATCGTTTGCTTCTCCAAATTCTTTAAAAGTTCTAAACCATTTTCGAAGATTGAGTGACTCATTGGCTTCACTATTATAAGTCATAAAATCAAGAATCATTTCTTCTTTCAGACCTTCAATTTCGAGCAAAAGATCAGAACTTTTATTGGTGGAGGCTATTTCGCATAAAGCTTGGTCGTTACTAAGTAAAGGAAAATTAATACTATCTCCCTTTTTGGCTATAAATAAAACACGTTGTGTATTATAGCAATCCTTCAGAAAATGACTCCCTCCTGAGTTTGTTTCATTGCATCCATCAATATGTATGCTATAGATTCTGTTTTGAGGTGAGAGGTTATCCCCTTCAAAAGTAAAATATCCAAGACTGTCCGTTTTTGTTTCTTTTAGTACCTGATCTGCATATACGCGAGAAGATTTTCTGTAGTTCTCTATCAAAGAAAGGTATACGGATTGATTTTCATACCCATCGGTCACTTCACCGGTGAACTGATATTGTGCCTTAACGAGCATAATATTAGCACAAAACACAAATAAAAGTATTTGCTTCATTGGTTAAAAATAATGGAATTTAATGTAACAATTTCAAGATTAAAGAGACTGATGTTATACATCAATCAAAAATCAAAGAATGAGTTTCTGGAGAGTACTTTTAGCTATTTTATTTCCGCCCTTATCTGTTATCGGAAAAGGTTGTGGTTCTTTTTTAATTGTTTTACTTTTAACCTTTTGCGGATGGGTTCCCGGGGTTATCGCGGCCTTGGTAATTTTAAACAATACCAATTAATACTTATGAAAAAATTTAAACATCTAGTCCTATTTTTACTCGTAGGGTTGGTGGTCGCATGTAATTTCACCGAAGAAATTTATGTAAATGAAGATGGTTCTGGTAAGCTTTCAATAAATTTTGACGGCAATGAATTCATGGCCATGATGAGTTCTTTAGATACTTTAAAGCAAGAAGAGGCAATGGATTCTACTATTGTTTTTAAAGACTTATTGAAAGCAAAAAGTGATAGTATTTCTAAGTTGCCCGTGACGGAGCAAGAAAAGCTTAAAAACTTAGAACCTTTTAGCATGCATATGGTTATGAAGCCTGAAGAGCAGCTAATGAAGTTTGAACTTTATAGAGAATTTAAAGATATATCTAAAATCAACGATGCTTTCAATACATTTCAAAGCGCGAGTTCTTTGAGTCCAACTCCTGGCGCGAACAGTGCCCAAGCTCCTCCAATGGGTTCCTCTAATCCAGCAACGAAGGTCGAGTATAATTTTGCAGGCAATAAATTTTCTAGAACGACCAAAATAATAGATCAAGAGCTATTCAAAAAAAGTATTGATAGTATAGCAAGTGCCGAAATGTTTTTATCAGGTTCTACATATACGTTCAAGTATCATTTCCCGAGACGTGTGAAAAATGTAAATGTTGAAGGAGCAACATTTTCTATGGACGGTAAAACGATGATTTACGAGGTGAACTTTTTAGATATGATGAAAACTCCTGAAAAGCTTGACCTGCAAGTTGAACTTGAAGACTAGATTCGTCTGCGTATCTTTGCAGTATGAATAAGAAAGTCCTTCTACAAGACTTAGGAAATAAAGATTATAAAGAGACTTGGGAATATCAAGAACTACTTTTCAAACAAATTCTAGACCTAAAAATCAAGAATAGGAGAGAGGGTTTAGAACTAGAAACACCAAATCATTTTCTTTTTGTAGAGCATCCCCACGTGTATACTTTGGGTAAAAGCGGAGACATGAACAATCTTCTGGTTGACGAGGCGAAGCTCAAAGAAAAAGAAGCTACTTTCTACAAGATAAATAGGGGAGGAGACATAACCTATCATGGCCCAGGGCAAATTGTTGGCTATCCTATTCTAGACTTAGATAATTTCTTTACAGATATTCACAAATACCTCCGTTTCTTAGAAGAAATGGTGATTTTAACCTTAGCAGATTATGGCATGAAGGCAGAACGCTCTAAAGGTGAAACCGGTGTTTGGTTAGATGTGGGCACTCCGTTTGCGCGTAAAATCTGTGCGATGGGCGTTAGAGCTTCGCGATGGGTGACCATGCATGGTTTTGCATTAAATGTAAATACAGATTTAGGTTATTTTGATTTGATGATTCCTTGCGGAATTAAAGACAAGGCCGTAACCTCTTTAAATGTAGAACTTGGTCAACCAAAGGTTGATATGGAAGAGGTGAAACAAAAGCTGCTTCGGCATTTTGAAGAGCTTTTTGAGGCTTCGATTTTAAAAGAGAAAACCTCGGTTTAGTACCGAGGTTTTTCTTCTTTTACTTACTGTATTTTGTAAGGACAGTACTGCCCATAAGTTTGCCGCTCTTGTTATAGCTTTCTTGTTTTATCATTCCTACTCCTTCGGCAAACCATACCCTTGACGGAAAAGATTGGTTTATCATCATAGCTTTTACATTGTTATCGGTGTATATGACATAACAATCAAAAGTGCCAGCGGAAGTGGTTATACTTTCTTTTTTCTCTACTTTTCGGTTGACCAAATCTATTGTTGTATTGATGTTAACGCCACTCATGCTGATCTTTAAGGTAACGTTCGCATCGGATAATTGTTGGCCGACACTAAGGTTGTTCGGTAGTTCTAAGTCGGTACCTGAGATATCCATTTCCATATCTTTATATTGTTCGAGCATAGTTGTTGGTACCAAAGACTGGTAATCTACCGTCACCATATTGCCTGTACAGGTGAACTCATAGTCTGTTTTATAAATCTCTTTGCCTTTTTTGTCGTTCAGTTCCATAGCCATGGTCGCAGAAGTGTTTTCTCCAATAGTTGAAACATTGGTAACCTGATATGAAGCGGTTCCATCAGATTTTCCTTTTCGATCATAGTTGGTGTATTCAAAAGAAGCTCCCTCAATCATAGGGTAGTATTTGCTGCAATTCGCTTGACCTAGTCCGAATTGAACGAAAAATAGCGATAGTAGTGATGCAATAATTAGTCTTTTCATTTTCATGTATTTGATTGGATAATATACAAAGACTTACTTACAGTTTTCAGCTAAATATGTATATGCTGCAGTAAAAAATGTATAGAAAGGGCTAATTCATCTTGTAAACAATAATGCTGTTTTCTTGGTCTTTAGCAACAAGTTCTAGTTTTTTATCACCATCCATATCAACCATGTCTACTATAGAACTTCCATATACTGGAAAGTTCGAAATGGGTTTGGCTTGGCTATCGTACAAGTATATTTTTTGATTTTGAATATCGGTAACAGCTACATATATTTTATCGTAGATATAGAAAATTTTAGGTGCAGTATACACTCCCAGTTCGAGTTCAACTTTTTTACCTTTAACACTTAAGATATTGTCATTGATCAAAACCAAGGTCTTACTAGTAGCATACATGCCATGGTCTCGATTTAGATTAAAGTTAGTGGCAATTACTTTTCCTTTTGTGTCTATTTGATGCAAAACACCTTTTTTATCGGTTAAAGAAAATTTGTTCTTGTAGAGAAAGATTCCATTGTCCGAAAAGTCAATTTTGTTAGCGACCTTAACCCTATCCTGGCCCGCTCGATGTCTTATTTTAAGGCTGTTGTTTTCTAGCTTAAAGAGCAAGTAATCCTTCTTGTTTATTTGAAAATGTTCTGGGGCAGTAATTATAGAGCTTTCGGCTTCTTTATAGGTAAAACCATCAACGACATCTCCTTTACTATTGTACATAAAGACTTTTCTGCCTTGGGTAACCAAAAAGCGATAGTTCTTGTTTTTGTCATAATCAAAAACCGCAAGAGGATTAAGATTTCCGCCTTCATAGGTTTTATGAAAAGGTTTTACTTCTTCCCCATTTCTATCTAATATCAAAAATTGATTATTGGTACAGAATGCAAGTTGCAATCTTCCATTTTTATAAATATCAACCTGATGAATTTGTCCCCGTATTTTGCCATCTAATTGTTTTTTCCAAAGCACTTTGCCGTCAGAAGAAATGAGGTATAGAAAATTGTCCTTATCCTGAACGACAACTTCTTGCTTATTCGTGCGATGATTTTTCACAAACTGAGGGTTAGTTGCCAAGTCTGTATCAAGTGCAACTGTAAAAAGTGGACTTACGGAATTCGTTGTAGTCTCTTTTTTGGTTTTGGAAGCTACCATATTTAAGTGGTAAAAATTTACGTCCGCAACTAGCTGAGCTGCAAAAGTATATTCAGAGAAATCTATATTTTTTACATCTTTATAGAGTTGTGATGAAAAATCTAATTCCAAGAAATTCTGCAATCCTTTTTCATTAGCGATAAATAATAATGAAGATTCATTGGCAAGAGATGACTTTGCAGAAAAATAAGCCTCTGTCATATTAAAAGTAGTTCCACTTTTAGTATTCGCTATGATGCTCTGCAAAACTTCTTTTTTTGAAGCAAACACAAAAGCGTTGTCCAGTACACTATAAAAATTAGACTCAAAATCTTTCACCAAAGGTTCGAACCCCGAAGAAATAAAGTTTTTATTGGTTAAGGCAATGATTTCTGCTCCCTGATAACTAGACGAACCAATATTGAATTGATTTAGGGACGTTGTCAAGTTATCTACACCAAAAGAGTTAAGAACAACAGCTTTTTCTTTATTAAGGTAAATTATACCTACTTCTTCTATGGTGTTGAATAAGGTATCTCTTTGTTGTGCTCTGTCTAAATATTGTTTTTGGTTTGCTGTAAAGGTCTCGTGGTTGTTAAAACTAAAGGATAAAATGGCATCAATATTTTTAGGGGCAATAGTTGAAACTCTTTCGGTTACTGGGAGTGTACCTTTAAAAAGATTCACAAAATTTTGTGTGGAGTCCTTGGCAATTGCGATGCCACTTAAAGAAGCTTTGTTTAGATCGGTGCTAAAATCAACGCAAATCCAATTTGAGAAAGTGCTTATTGCCTTATCATGATTCTCATTCTTTAAATTACTAGAAAGTAAACTGGCTCCTTTTTTTAGATTTACAATAATGGATGCGGATTTCGTATTGTCCGATGTATCAAAAAGTTTTCTTAGTTCATCGGAAACTTTTTTGTTTTTGCCAATTCGAATAAAATTTTCCAAAAGCATTTGAGAAGAACTAGCCACTATTTTACCGTCTATCTCAAAAACAAATAGGAGTGCTGTATCTAAATTATATTTTTTAACTGTTTTGGTTTCATAAATAAAGCTTTCAACCGATTTGTTTGTGGTTTTTTCGAGGTCAAAAAAATCAGGATTGTTATCAGAAACGAATAAAAACTCAAAATTATCTTTTCCCAGTTCATAAAAACCAATAACACATTCCGTTGAAGGATTTAAAAAATTGACGCCATCTACTCTTTTCGCAATCGTATTGAACAGTATTGTTTTACTGGTTTTTGAAAAGAACTCACTGTTTTTAAGTTCACTCTTAAAATTAGATAGATTATTGATTTTAAGTATTGCGGCGGCATCTTGAGGTAGATAATCTAAAATTGAATCGGATAGTATGGTCTTTTGGGTACAGGAAATTATGAGTAGGAGAAGAAATAAAATGCGAAACTTCATTTTTCAAGACTTTAAGCCCAAATTTACAGCCTTTCTTAGATTTCTAAAGTTAATTGCTCGGGTAATTGTTTAAAACTCCTTCTATGGTATTTTGTGAGTCCGTATTTGCGTATTGCCTCACGATGCCCTTTTGTTGGGTAACCTTTGTTTTTTGCCCAGTTATATTCAGGGTATTCCTCATGTAACTTCAACATATATTCATCTCTATAGGTTTTTGCTAAAACAGAAGCGGCCGCGATACTCATATACTTGCTATCTCCTTTGATAATGCATTTGTAAGGTATGTCTTTGTATGGTTTAAATCGATTTCCATCTACCAAAATCAATGAAGGTTTTTTTGTAAGCTGATTTAGCGACTTATGCATGGCAAGAATAGACGCGTTTAAAATGTTGATTTTATCTATTTCATTCTCAAAAACATGAGATACCCCAAAAGAAACTACTTCATGTTCTATTATCGGGCGAAGTAATTGTCTTTTGATTTCAGATAATTGTTTGGAGTCATTTAGTATTGGGCTTGAAAAATCACTATTTAAGATTACCGCAGCAGCGGTTACCGGGCCGGCCAAGCAACCTCTACCAGCTTCATCTGTGCCCGCTTCGTTAAGAAAATGATAAAATTTCTTCAAAAAAAACTTAAAAAAGTTAATAAATCATTAATAATCTTTTAAAGTTATCATAATTGGCGTTTATATGATAAGGGATTAACTACAATTTTTAAAGTTCTATCAAGTTACTAGGCTTTTTTAGAAAAGTTAAGGCATTGGAATTAAAAGTATTGACCAAATCTTTTTTTCTTTTCGGAAGAGGTTTAATGGTGCCATTTTCATTTTGGAAGTATAAATCAGACTTAATTTTGAGCTCATCTTCCAATTCCACGTTTAACAATGCTGAGTCTGATGGCGCTTTATTGAGTTTGATTTCAAAAAAGTCATAAAGTCTATAATTTCCATTGACAACTCTTTGAACAAAGATGGTTTTTCCATTTTTAGGGTTTTTAACACTAACGAAGGATTTGTTATCAAAAATGATTTCTAAATTATTGACTTTGCCAATAGCGACAATACTTCCCTCCTTTTTTGCCTCAATTTCTTTGGTAGCTGCGTTATACCTAACTGGAATTAACATCTTTTGTTTTGTCTCGTGAAATAAGATTGTTCCAGGTAAAAACTCTTGATTTAGGTATGTAGAGCCATCAGGAGCTTTATCTGGACCAGATACTATTCTTACAGACATAAAAGCCATATCAGAGTAGCTACTTAGTTGATACGAAGGGCTATTATCCTGGTTGTTTACCACTTGACAAATTAGAATATTTGAAATGCTAAAGACTATTAGCAAACTGATTTTGCTAAATAAATTGGGACTTAAACTATAAAAAAGGTTTTTAATCATAATTATTTTGCTTTAGCGATTAGGTGGGTCGCCTAATTTATAAAGATGGGGAAATCTAAATTGTGAGACCCAGCTTACATAATTTTAATTAGTTGACTCTAAACTGAAAAATTTCAGAAGTGGATTTGTTCTCCGCTCTATCTGAGGTGATTATTTTCCAATAGTAAGTGGTGCCAGAAGTTACTGCAATATTATCTAAATTTCTTTCCGGACCGTTACCTACTAAGGTCGTGGGATTAGTTTCTGTGCCAAAAAAGACTTCAAAAGAAGCGATATCATTATCTACATCACTCGCTTCCCATTCAAGATTAACAGTAGTGGTGGCTGTCAAATTTGCTCCTCTACTTGGCGAGATAGCTTCCGCAGGGAAAGGAGCATGACTTTCTATACCAGGGCCTTCATTAAAAAACTTGAAAGCGCTACTTGTCGCAGTTTCATTTACGCCAGTAGCCCTTGAAGTTACCGACCACTCGTAAGGGGTCCCTCTGTCAATAGTAATTTGAGCACTCGTAGTAGTTGAATTAGTAGGAAAAGAAGCATTAGTGTTTAAATTCCTTAAGTTAACGGTATAACTATCTGTATTCTGTGAAGCGTTCCATTGAAAGTTAACAGTACTTTTGGTAATATCTGTTGAGCTCACAACCCCTTCGTTACATTCCGTATTATTTTCTGGAAACACTAGGGTCACGGCACTAGGAGGTGTTACAACAGGAGGGGGTGGGGTGTCATCCGACCCCCCAGAACTACTACTTGAACAGCTAGATATTACTAGTGAAAAACATATGAGCGAACTAATCTTGTATATATTTTTGAGTATCATTTTTTTATGATTTTGTAATTTAATAATGTATTATTTGCTTTTAGGTTCAGTAGATAGATGCCATCGGCCAAACCAGATATGTTTAGTCTAACATTACCATTGTTGGCGTTATACTTTTTTCGGAAAACTTGTTTGCCACTTATGTTGAATATAGAAGTTTCAACATCATTTATGTCGAGTGAGCCTAAAAATATATTTAATTCACCATCATAAATTGGATTTGGATATACAAAAATATCGGAGGTTAGTACAACCCTTTCTTCATATATACCTTGGCAATCTTTTTCTGTTTTTACTGATAAAGAATTTTCCACTTTGGTTAATGGCAGTGTAATACTACTTTGTGTTGTAGTAAACCTTTCATTATTTAAAGTAATTATATAGGATTCCGCACCTGATAAACTTAGGGTTATTTCATTATTTAAAGAATTAACTTTTGAGGTTACGGATAAGTCTTCTGGTTGTTCAATCGCTACCTCAACACATCGTAAATAATCTGCTTGACCTGCCACTGTAAAACAAACTTCATATGTTCCTGAAGCAAGGCCCGTAAACGAGGTTTCAGTATTAAAATCTGCACTTGAACTCGAACCATTCCCTGTTAAAGTAGCAGTGTAATCAAGCGATGTCTGCGCTACGATATTAATTGAACCATTGTCAGAGGAAATACACGACTCTCCAATTGCTGAAACACTAAAGTTATTGGATGGTAGCGAAAAAATAGCACATCCATCGACATTTACGGTTGAGTTTGGAGGAGTACTATTGCATGTATCAAAGGCATTAGGCACACCATCATTATCTATATCATCGTCGCAAACGTCGCCTATACCATCATTGTCAAAATCTTCTTGCCCAGGGTTTTCAATTAAAGGACAAATATCATTACTGTCTAAAATGCCATCATTGTCATCATCTGTATCACAAACGTCTCCTTCACCATCACTATCGGTGTCTAGTTGGTTTGCATTGCCTATTAGCGGGCAATTATCATCCACATCTAAAATGCCATCATTGTCATCATCCTCATCATCTTGAAAGCCTTCAACTTGAAAATTGTCTATAATGGCTCCCTCTTGATTAACTGCTGGATCTGAATGGAATACAATTCTGAATATTACATTGCTTTCTCCTGTCAAGTCAGTTTCTCCTAGAGCTGCATTGGCATTAAAATCATATGCGTATTCGGTCATAGTGGCATTCGTACCAAGCCATTGCGCACCAGGACAGTTTTGACAATCATCATCAGCTCCAGAACTGGCGTTTGTTCTGTCGCTATTGTACCAATTTGGTTGACTTCCCAGTTGACCTAAAACATTCCAATTTTCACCATTGTCAGTAGTATATTCAACATAAACTACATCAAAATTATTTTCAAGGTCATAAGCCATATCAAATTTAAGTACTGGTGCAGTAATTGACGAAAGTTCATAGCATCCACTTAAAATAAAACCTCTTGTAGCGTCTGGGTGATTTCCGTTTAGGGTTGTTCCATAAACTTGGTTTCCAGAATCTTCGGTATTCAGCAAAACACCAGTTGCAACTCCTCTTTCCCAAACACTTCCATCGTCATCAGCGTTATAAGTTATTAAAGCTGACTCTGGGGTTTCAAAATCAAAAACAGCTCCACCATTTGCAATTTCACTCGGTAAAATGGTAACAGATCTTGTGTTATTATCGGAATAGGCGTCATTAGTAATCGTTGTGGTTGCATTGAATTCAATTACCGATTTTTCAGTTAAGACTATAGCTGGAAGTTGAATAGTAGATGTTTCCCCGCTATTAATGGTGCCATTAAAAGTGAAATTTTGATTTGCTCCATTGTTAACGGAATAGACAATGTCTATTTGATTAATAACATTTAATCCATTATTTTCTACAGTAAGCTCCGGAATAATTTCTCCACAATTAATCAATCCTTCATTAGGGGATAAAGCGGTAAGAGCAATATCATTATCGGGAGTTTCAATAGGAATAGCCGATTGCCATACACCGCGACCGTATGTGCTTGCAATTATTAGTTCGTTATTCAAGTCAATCTCTATGTCGCCTACTGCAACACTGGGAAAATTTGTAAAATAATCTTCCCACTCGGTTATAGTATCGTCTAATCTGTAAACACCCAAGCTGGTTCCCACATAAATTGGATTGGTAGTGTTTCTCCCTTGATGTACGATTGAAAAAAAGGCTTGATCGGTTGGTAAGTCAAAAGTTATATTTTCACTTGAAACCAAATTGTTACCGTCTACTTCAACTTTGAAAACAGACCTACCTCCTGGCTGGCCTGCTTGTGAGGTTCCAACTCTAGCGGAAGTCGTTAAGTAAACTATATTACTATTGTTGCCGTTGATTGCGATATCAGAAATTTGGGTTCCAAAACTATCTATAAGTTCAAATGTTACACCGGCATCTTCACTTCGAAATAATCCATCGCCGTTAGCTGCATACATTATCATCGGATTATTTTGATCAATCTCTAGATCATCGATATTGCCACTGCCAATTAAACCTGAGTTTTCTACCCAAGTATTATTAACTAACTTGTATACCTTATCATAAGCTGAATATACTTCACCTTCACCATCGACGGCTAGGGGAGTAATCCAATTTCCGTTAAGATTTCCTGAATCTCCGCGAGGTGCACTAACGGTTGAAACAGTTTCTCCTAAATTGTTGGTTATAAATAAAAACCCTCCATTTTGTGTAAAACCATAGGCAATATTTGAATTGGTAGGGTCTATTTCATAGTCCATTCCATCACCACCAGTATAAACATTCCAGTTATTGTTATTAAAAACAAATCCAGCATTATCCTGAGTTCCACCCACAATTCTGCTGGAATCGTTCTTCCCAATAGATATTCTGTAAAATTGCGATACTACAAGGCCGTCAGAAAAATTAGTAAAGGTGTCACCTCCATTTTCAGACATATATAATCCTCCATCGCTTCCGCAGAACAGTTGATTTCCAAAGAACTTAAGTGTATGAATATCCGCATGAGTGTAAGCAACATCGTTAACATTCCAATTGTTTAATTTGTTAAAGCTGTCCCCACCATCCGTACTTTTCCATAAATTAAGTACGCCAGTGTATATTTCGTTTTCATCGGTAGGTGATACGACCATAGCCAAATCGAACCAAGCTTGAGAAGATTCAAAAACATTTGTAGTATTCGCGGTTTCTGTAAAAGATTCTCCGCTATCAACAGATTTAAATAATCCTCTATATGGAGAGCTGTTATTAAATTTTCCAGCGACCAAAATATAGACCACATCAGGATTAGCTTCACTTACACCAAGAACCATTCGTCCTTCATTAGTTGGTAAAATATCTATTATCTGATTAAAAGTATCTCCTCCATCAGTTGATTTATAAAATTCGGTAGTCGCAGCAGAATTTAGTGTAGCTCCTGTATCTCCAGAAACAGCATAAATAGTATTGGAATCTCCTGGTTTAAGGATAAAATCCGTTATGTTTCCACTTTGTCTAACTTCCCAAGTGGTTCCCCCATCAATTGACCTCTGTAGGCCTTGAGTTCCGGCAACCCAAATGGTATTGGAGTCGTTTGGGTCGACTACAATTTCATTAAGCACGTCAAATTGTGTTTGATTTGATGGATTTAACCCGGTTTGATTCCAAGTTGTTCCACCGTCCAGAGATTTAAAAACACCGGCGCTAAATGAGTCTGCTGCGTCATCATCTCCGGTGGCGATGTATATAATGTCTGAATTGTTCGGGTCTATGGCAATACCCGAAACACCGATTTGTGGAAAATCATCGAATAAATTTGTCCAATTGAGGCCTGCGTCCGTTGACTTCCAAATACCGCCTGCTGGCGCTCCAGCATACCAAATGTTCGAATTATTTGGGTCTAGTTTGATTGCATTTATTCTCCCCTGTCCAGGTAATGAACCTGATAGTACTCCAGTTGCAAATGGCCCTATGGAAGACCAATTACTTACCGGATTTACAGGACCTAAACTCCTACTTTTATTTTCCCAAGTATTCCATAATTCCCTGGCGGTTGGCAAGTAGCCCTTCGAATCGGCAAAATTTGTCCAGTAGCTTTCCCATCTTTTGAATGGCTTGTAACCACTTCCCTTAGCATTTTTATCTTTATCCAACCAGTAGTCTTCAAAAGCTTCAGAGATTTCGTCAATCGAATAAACTGGTCTGTCCGTGTTTTTATTTGTTTTAGAACTTTTTTTTAGTTCTTTCATCCATGGAGCGTTTTGATTGAATTGTGCAGTTAGCGATAAACCGCATAACGCCAGAATAAAAGTGTAGTGTAATTTTCTTTTCATTTGAATATGTTTGCTATCGGGTCTCAAAATATGTAAAATATATCCAAAAATGAAAACTTTACTCCTAAATTCTTTGAATGGAGTATTTTATGGCTTTATTTGGTTTTGTCCCTAATTTTTTCACATTTCTTTACCAACAAAAAAATTACCTTTGTCAAGCAAGCAAGAAGAATGAAATACTTTCCTTTAGTTATTGTCTTATTAATTTTATTACCATTAAATGCTCAAGTAAAACCTAGTATTGGGCCTGTAAAAAAGGATTCTGTTCAGAGTGATTCTACAGATTTTAAAGGAAGTTTTATAAAGTCCGAACAAAAAGAACAATCCAAAACTTTAACAGTTGCAGATTACAAAATTATTTCTTTTGAGAGAGACACTTCTTTTTTGGATACCACTTTATCCATTAGAAAGGATTATAAGTACAATTACTTACGTAGAGATGACTTTGAGTTGATGCCATTTTCAAATGTCGGTCAGCCCTATAATTCTCTGGGTAAGAATTTTGATAATCTTTCTGTATATCCTAAAATAGGGGCTTCGGCTAAAAACCAAAAATATTTAGAGGTTGAAGACGTGCGCTACTTTAATGTTCCTACGCCTTTAACCGAACTTATGTTTAAGACGACCTTTGAGCAAGGTCAGTTTTTAGATGCGATGCTCACCTTAAATACCTCAAGAAGGTTAAATGTATCAATTGCTTTTACAGGTTCAAGATCCTTAGGCAAGTATCAATTTAACCAAAGCGAAGCCGGTATTTTTAGAACTACCTTTAATTATAGAACGGCTAATAATAGATATTGGGTAAGAGGGCATTATGCCTCACAAGATATTGAGACGGAAGAAAATGGAGGGATTGCAGAAAAAGCCCTACAGTTTGAATCTGGTGAAGAGGAGTTCTTGGATAGGTCTCGAATAGATGTTTTATTTAATAGCGCTAACGGTCAGTTAGCTGATAACCGAATTTTAGGCAAACGCTATTTTTTAGACCATCAGCTTAATTTGGTCAGGCCTAGAAAAGATTCTACTAAGACCAAATCTACGCTTTTGGCCATAGGGCATCGATTCAATTACGAGTCAAAGTTTTACCAATTTAATCAGAATTCGCAAAGCGATAGTTTTGGAGCTACGTTTATAGGCCCCATTGCGGATAGGTCTACTTTAAAAACCATGTTTAATGAGGTTTCAGCGATTTTCTCGAATAAAACGCTTGGTTCGCTTTCTGGAAGTGTAAGTCTTTACAACTACAATTATTTTTTTAATAGTCTTTTGGTATTAAGTGATACTCAGACTATTCTAAACAAGTTGGAGGGGGAAGAAATTTCTATAGGAGGGGACTATAAAAATAAGATTGGACCGTTAAGTTTATCCGGTAGATTACGCTACAATCTGTCGGGAGAATTAGCTGGTAATTTATTTGATGCTTTGGCAACATATAATATATCGTCTAATAGCAGTGTAAGTGGAGGTATACACGGTTCTTCAAGAGCCCCTAATTTCAACTTTTTGCTTTACCAGAGTGACTATGAAAATTTTAATTGGCAGAATGATGGCGTTTTTGAAAAGCAACAAATACAATCTATAAGTTTTGGTTTTGATTCTAAGTTTTTAGGAAATCTCTCTGCCAAGTATTCAGCTATCGACAACTATACTTATTTTGCTTCAGGGGCTACTGAAGAACAGATAGCCGCGGGGCAACAGAATGCTTTTGTAAGGCCGCTGCAAGAATCGGAAACCATAAACTACCTTAAGGTTAAATATCAAAAGGAGTTGAAATGGAGAAAATGGGCTTTGAACAATACCTTAATGTATCAAGAAGTTTCGCAAACGAATCAGGTTCTAAATGTTCCCCAATTTGTAACTCGTAATTCTTTATATTTCTCTAGTGACGTTTTTAAAAAAGCGATGTTTTTACAAACTGGGGTCAGCTTTAAATATTTCACGTCTTATAATATGGATGGTTATCATCCATTATTGGGCGAGTTTTATACCCAGAATAATGAAGAATTAGGTGGTTTTCCTTTAATAGACTTTTTTATTAATGCTAAGGTTAGGCAGACACGTATATTTTTAAAAGCAGAACATTTGAATACTATTTGGGGTAAACAGTACAATTACTACGCTGCGCCAAACTACCCTTATCGTGATTTTGTAATACGTTTTGGTTTGGTTTGGAATTTCTTTTCATAAAAAACAAGCTTATTTTTTATGCTAGCTGCTGGAAACCAGCAAGATGATTTTTATGTTGCAAAAACATCAAAAAAATAACTTGAGAAGTTTTGCTGAGTTAAAAAAAGGTTTTTATATTTGCACCCGCTTTGCTAGATAAGCAGGGTAATTTTTGAGGGTTGAGGGCCTATTATGGGTTCTTTTTTTTCGGAAAAGATTAAGGAGTAAAGAAGTTC
>NZ_JBHULB010000079.1:0-120372 GCF_042684265.1 Croceitalea marina
AACACTCAAATAGAATCGATCTTTTTAGTGGCTCACTTTCATCCGCCCCACTATGCTCACTTTGGTCCGCCGCGGGTGGCTCAGTTTAATCCGCCGCAGGTGGTATACTATGCCCGTTTTTTGCAGTTACGGCCATAAACAAACAACTTCCTATTTATATGGAGAGTGCAGAAACATTACATGGTATTTATCTGCCAGTTTGGTTTAAAAATGAAAATTTTAATAAACCAAAAAAATATTCGAGCTTAAAGGAATTGGTATCTAAAATAGAAAGTATCAAAGAGGTTGAGGGAGTATCTGTTTTTGGACTTGATGTTACAAAACCTGTCAGCCCTTCGAAAAACAAATAGATTACTATATTATTTGATGAAATTTAATCAATGATAGAATACCATATTGAAAATTATGTGAGACCATGGGAGCCTTATAAAGAGTCTCTTTCCGATAAGTTAAGAATAGGTCATCTAGTTTTGGATAGATGGGCTAAAAAAATTGTTCTAGTTGATATAAATATATTACTAGAAGTTTTGGAGAATGAAAGAACAAATTCTGGTTCAAAAAAAAGTAAATACTACCCAATTGCAATCACCAGAGAATGGCTTGAAGACGTATTTATGTTTGAATCTAAATATAATGCTCCACATTCAATGACGATATACACAAGTTTAAGGAATGGCTTCCAAGTTCATGAATACAGGGGAAATTTCTATGTAGCAATTAGAATAACGGAAAAAATTTCTGATTACGGAACCCTAAAAACCAAACCGAAAATATTATTTATTAATGAATTGATGGATTATCTTTTTTTATTAAAAAGGGATACATATGGGTTTATAGAAGAAGATTTATTGAAAATAAATTCAGCTATGAATATTGATTGGGAATCATACCTACAATAATCGTTTTATTTTAATGGTTTGAATAGATATTTTATTTAGTTCCTTTAACTTCAAAAACTTAAGATTATCTATAAATTTATTAAGCAAATTAAACGGCATCTAATCTAAAATATCCTCCCCTAATTATAAAAAATCATAAAGTTATGATGAGTTGTATAGAATTTGTTTGTTAGTGGACCACTAAAAATGGCTTAAATGAAGCTATTGAACCTTATTCTCAATAAAGATTTCTGAGCTAGTTACCCCAATAATTTCAGAGATTAGGGGTATATCTACTGTAATGGCGCAACAAATGAGTACGTTATATAGTTATGAAGTATTGTGATTTTTTTTAAATCTGCTTGCTACAAATTATTCATTTACTCTTTTTATTAACAGTTCGTTAGAAAATCCTGGAACACCATATACTGAAAAAGAATCCTTAAAGATTTCTCTAATTGGAAAAGTATATTTTCTTGTTTCACGTAAATAAAATGATAGAAAATATGTTCCTTCTGAGTATTCAACTATTATTTTGTTTACCAAAAACGATTTGTTCTTAATGTAGAGTATGTTATTATCATGAATTTCTTCACCAATTCTAACTTCTAGTGCAGGTTTGAAAAAGGGGAAAATATAGGTATTACTTGTTAAACTATTTATTAATTCACCTTTTGTTTGTGTCAACTTGATGAACTCAAGAGGATATTTCGCCGTATTTTCTTTTGTTGAACTTGAGTTAACATTCAACTTATTATTGTTTGCCAAAGTATACCTTAGTGTTAAGGTATCCTTATATAAAATTATTCTATCTTCTAATATAGCAGGACCCTTTTCAATTAGATTATTATAATCATAAATATAAATACTATCCATTTCAATCCTCATGATTTCCAAAACAGGTGTAAGCGATAAGGAAGGGTCACGAACGTGCATCCATCTTCCATCAATATTTTGGGAATACATTGATTTCATAAAAATTATAGAGCATAAACTTGCAAATAATTTTACTTTCATGAAGTATTTAAGATAATTGATTAATTCTGTAATCTTGATTGCCAATAACTGTAAAATCTTTATTATCCGGTATAAATTTTTTAAAAAAAGCATCACCTACAGTATTTTGAATATTGACTGAATGCGGAATAATTAGATTATCTAATATAGTTTGATCTACACTATATGGAAGAAAAATAGGATTAACAAGAAGTTTGTTTAATAAAAGTTCAATTTTTGCAAATACTTTATCAAGGTGGTGATATCCCGGGGATACGATTATTTTTTTTATAATTCGTAAAGAGGGGTCTAGTTCGAGAGGATGAATTTGTCTATTAGTTTCTTCCATTTCAATAATTTGAACAGAAATGACGTTCTCAATTAAACTGACATAAAAATGAATTTGTGTGGAAACAAATTTATCTGACTCGTTTTTATTGTTAAAATAAACCATCCCCCCATAATTAGGAATGGTTCCAAAAGTTAAATCAATTACTTCTTGCCCTAATTCCTTTTCTATAGTTTTAAGAATTCCTTTAACCCATATTTTTTGATAATTCTTTTGATTAATTAATTTATAATTAATCAAATCATCTAGATTTGAGTGACCCGCTTCAGTATTATCGTAATAATACTTCTTAATTAAACCTGCCAATTTGGGATAATTTAATTTTAAATTTTTAATATCCATATGAATTATTCTGTACAATGCTTAGCTCGACTATTTGGTATAGTTCCTGAACAGAAACGATTGATTACGGATGACCCTGGAGATAAGATTTTCAGATTTAAATTTAGATTGGCAATAAACAAGGCTTCGACACCTTTAACACCTGGATTTGAATTCCCAAGTTCAACCCTAGTAGAAAACAAGGCGGCTCTCCAAGCCAGATTGAATTTACCCGTTGCTTGAGCTTGTGTAACTAGACTTTTCTTACCATTGTACCATCTATATTTTGGTATAGTTACACACATATTTGGAAAGGTTATATTAAAATCGACAGCTCTTCCAAAAATGGCACTTTCACGATAAGATCCTATAATTCGAGCTCCAGTAATATTTGCTACGTTGGAAGCTCCGACACTTCTCCAATTATAGGAACCGCAAAGTAAATTTGTAGTACGTTGAGCATCATCAGGGAAAAGGTCAACTATATTTTCTGTGTACTCATCTAAAATTGATTTTTGAAGATTTTTAAAATATGTAAGTCTTTCATTTGCAATTGAAGGTCCATAAAAATTTAATAATAGATTTATTTGTTGATTTACCCATCCTTCCTTAAAGATTAAAGCATCTACAGGAAGAGGTTCTTGAAAATCTTTTGCTAAATCCTTTAAAATATCATCGTTCCAAAATTGAGGAATAACGACCTGTGGTATTCTTATTCCAAATGGTGAGCTCACGTTTGTTCTTGTGAAAGTCAATAGAGCTGTCATGTAAAAGACTCTTTGTCCAAGATTAAGTCTTTCATAATATTGTAAATGCGCATCAGTAAATCTTTTGAGAAAGAAATCTTCATTCATCGCTTTGACAAGAGCATCAGTTAAGAACTCAGCTTCAATTTTTTTAAAGTGCTTTTCACCAAAATCACTTATGGCATTGTTCCTTAAAGCATCAAGCTGACTAATACTTCTAATATCTCTATATTTCATTCCCTGAATACTATAATCTCTGTAGCCCATGGTAAAATCGCAAACTCCAGGAAAGTTTCGATTACATTCTAATTCAGATAGAAATTCTTTTCTAAAAGATTTTTCTAGATATAATTCATTTGAGTATTTGACTTTATCAACTTCTAAATTTACCCCTTCTCTAGATGTACTAGTTGCTATCCTGGATACATTTTCGTTTACCTTCGTTAGATTTTCTTCGTAGCTACGGAAAAATGCTTTTTGTGCATCTTTGAAGGTACTATAGTTTTTACCATATCGTTCACTAATTTCTTTTTTAAATGTATCTTCTTGATTCTTGTACCAATCATTTAATTTTTTTTGAGCTATACCTATAATTGCATTTTCAAGATCTAGTAATACCCCTATATCATCGAAATAAAGTTCAAAGTTAAATTCGCCACTCTCTGTACAACAGCTGTTGTCTATTGGCTCTCCAAAAGGATCTACTATAGGGACACCATTGCCGTCAATGTCTTCTATTCCAACGGGTTGGTCGAACCTTCTAAATTGTGCGTTCAATGTATTTATATGAAATAAGACCGAATAAAGAATAATAAGAATAGTTAGATATTTTTTCATAGTCTAGTTTTTTATAATGATTTTGTTTTCTGTATGTCCATTGGCTGTAACAGAAACTACGTACTGACCTTTCTCGCTAGGGGGATTGTTGATTTCAAGAGTGTGATTACCTGTTGTTTTCATTCCGTTGTAAAAAACCTTTTGGTAATTAGGAGTTCCATAGTGATTGAGAATTTCAACTTTAACCTTCGAGTCTTCAGGTAAATCAAAGTTTATCAGGAAATAATTTTCAAACCCGTTAGGATATAACCTTATAAAATCCGCAGCCTGCTCTTTAAAAGCACTTTGAGCATTATCCCAATCTTTATCCTTTTTCTTAAGTAAAATTATCATTGGCCTTCCCTTTTCGTTCCATAAAGGGATATAATTATTGACTCTACCTAATAAGTAATCATGACCATTTAAAGTTATTTTCCTAATCTCTAAGCTGTTTAATTGAACCTTGAGATGAGAAAAATTCTCATAATCAGTATACTTTTTTCTAATACTTAATGTTAATCTATTTAAGTCTAATAATCCAGAATTATAGGTTCCAGGCGCATATGCAATACTATCATTAATAATGGTTTTTACGTTTAGTCTGTTATTAATATTAGTTTCTTTTGTGAAACTAAATTCAACTGGATTTATTTTTATTATCTTTTCCTTGGACCAGTCCAATTCAATTAAATTTCCTTCCCATTCACCCTCAAGTTCGCTATGAATTGGTATGCGGTCATAATTTTTCAAATCATACATGCTTTGTATTTTTTTGTCTTTTATAAAAGCATTTAGATTTTTTGGAAGCTCTAACTCAGATTCTTTATTTTTCTCAAATTGTTTAACCAGAACTTGACTATTTAGTAATTGATTATTCTTCAAAAGTTGAATGGCCTTTTGCTTATTTACCTTTTCTCCAAAACCAAAAAAATACATTTTACCTAACCAATGCTGCGCCATCGGAGATTTACTTTTGTTGAACCATTTGTAGGCCTTTTTGTAATCTTGTTGTACATTACCCAGTCCCTTTAGATAATAATATCCAATCGCGTAGGCAGCATCTTTATTTCCTAGTTCAAAAGATTTCTTGAAAGATTTCAATGACTTTTTTAGATTTGCTTTCTTCCCAATACCTTTTTTTTGTAGTAGACCCAAATAGTAGTAGGCCATATCGTCTTCATTTTTAGAAAGCTCTAAAAGCTTATTATAGAACTCCTTAGATTTGCTTTTTTTTTGGTTTGCACCGTAGATATATGATTCTATGTTATTGTAAATTTCTGGAATTTTTTCCTTATTATTTTGTCCATGACAAAGATGAATTAAAGAGAATGTGATAACTAAAAAGAGTATTTTTTTTGTCATTGTTTATGCTTTTTTTTTATTTTGAAAATATAGGAGTTAAGTATTTTGGTAAAAGAGCTTTGGTTTATTTAAATATTTGATTTATAAATTTTTACAAAGTATAAATATCATAACTAAATTTGAACCAAAAGAAAGTTACAAAAGAATGAAGAAAAATTATAGATTAATTAAAAGAAAAATAGATTCGTGTAACTCCTGGATTTAGACTAGATAATTTTTTTTAACTTCAAAAACCCAAACCCATCTATAAATTTGTCAAACAGATTTAGCTTAACTTAATTCCAAATATCCCCTGATAACTATAAAAATTGTTAATATTATGACGAATTCAATACAGTTTGTATGTTATCGGGCCACTAAGAAGAGCCTGTATGAAGCTATTAGACCTTGTTCTCAACAAAGATTTTCAGAGTTAATTACCCCAATAATTTCTGATATTAGGGGTGTATCTACCGTAATGGCAAAACAAGTTAGTAGATTAAATAGTAATGAAGTTTTACATTTTATTGAATCCGTGGGGTTAGAATCGCATGATTTCGGTAAACTAATAATTTTTAAAGGACTACAAGTTTCTAAAAAAGAGATTACAGATAAAATACCTCATTTGAATTTTATTGACTTTGAAACTAAGCTTAACCCAATAATTGCAAGAAATAGAAGGGTGTCTTTTCATGAAGTTAAATGGGTTAGATATGTAGACTTGTCTGAACTGAGGAGTTTTTTGTTTGAAATAGGAGAAATTGTTGAAATAGATAGCGAAGAGGTACTCGTATTAAAATGATAATTTAATTAAATACTAAGACTTATTATTAGATTTGTATTGAACTATCAATTTTATTTCGTTTCAGAGAAATCTCAGTGAGCCCTTATAGGTTTGCTAGTTTATAACTGACAATGCTTCACCGTCGAAAGGCTCTTGACAAAATCCTTTGTAAGCATGTCAGTTTTTTTGTGCTATAATTTTGAGGTTTTTTTGTTTTCACCCTCCTCACCCTCCTCTTTAGGCCGAACCATCAATAAAATGAGCTATTTAGAAGAGTGAGTTAATTTTAGAATTGGATTTTTAACCCCTCCTGTTTAAAATCATCTCTCATTTTAAGGGTAGTTATGTAGGGTCAAAGGAGGGTTTCCAAATAACAACCCTCCTCTTGCCATCATCTTTAAATATTTAACCTGTGAGAATAAGAGGAGGGTAAGGAGGGTGAAATATAGATTTATTTATTTAATTATCATCGCTCACGATTAGAATCCAGCTTTTAGTGAACTTAAAATTCATTTATACCCCGAATTTAGGGGTCTAATCAAATCTAATACTGATTATATGTTTTTTTTACTAGGTACACTGTAGAGCCATTATTTCTTTTCTTTTCATAGTTTTCCCTTGAAAGGGCCTTGCCCATATTTACAGGCGTAATTCTTAACCTAGTTAAATTATTGTTCATTAAATAATTCACAATATCCGTTGAAGTCATATATTCAGCTTCTTCTCTATTTTTAGCATATTCAAAATACTTCAGAAGCATTTCATGTTCATCTGTAATGTTTTGGAATTTTTTATTTCGGAGCTCATTTTCAATTATATCTTTTCTTGTCATAGTTTCATCAAAACCGTTGTCTTGAGATAAGAAAAAGGCTTGGGACCATAGCATGTCCACATCAAAATCTTTCTTATATGTAAAATTTATCCTCTCTATAATAAAGCACAACCATCTCACACTTCCTGTTTCATCTTGCAGAAATGTAGATTGATTAGTGGAGCCGATGAATGATGCTACTCTTTGGAGTATAGAATTTTTTCTGTCATATGGTAGACGCTCATTGATTTGGTCTTTTGAAAGCTGTGACTTCAACTGATTAATGTCTTTTTTTGCTAAAGCCGCCAGCTCATCGAGATTTATTAATAGGTTTTTACAAAGTAATAATCTAGAGTCTTTGTCTGACCCTCCAACATCTTCAGCAATGTAAGCAGATAGTTTTTTAGGGCATAGATTTCTGCACCAGGTAGATTTACCAATGTTTTGGCCCTTTCCATCGTCAGATAAAATGAATGCTTGTTTATTGAAGTAACCGTCAATTAAGGCACATTTTACGGTTCTAACACACCATTTTTTAAAATTGAGCAAAAATTGCTTTTCATTTTCTTTTGGAGCAAGGGTAATATATTTGGCATACTGCTCAATATAATCTGTTTCGCCATCCCAATCAGGTAAGTTTTCAAAATATGACTTCAAAGGATTATAATATTTTACATAGTCACTTCTTAAAATTGCGGTAAGACTACCCATTGGAATTTGAATGCTATTTTTTCTTAATTCTACAAAAAGACTATTCTCATTGCATATCTCCCATTCGTCTTTATCCTTTAAAGAAATTTCAAGATTTAAAGAAATTTCATTGAACCTTAAATCATAAATACCATTTAGATATTCTTCCACCATGTGGAAAATGGTAGTACCTGTTTTTTTTTCTTTTTTAATAATGCTCACTACAAAAGTTTTTAAATTGATTTAGCATTCCATTTTTTACCTCCATAAAATCCCAAAACGTGCCAAATAATCTCTTCTTACTGGTTTCACTTTGTAATAAATGTTGAATTTTTAGGATCGCTAATTGTTGTTCGCTTTCAGAAAATTCTACTGGATGTTTAGTCTGGTTTAGGCTTGTATTTTCTATTGTGTTTAAGACTTGGTTCTGTTCAAATTGGTTCAATAAACTTGTTAAATCACTGATAGAGTTATCTATTGGCCTCGTCATTATACGATGCAGCTCTCTATGAGGAATAGGATTTATTATTGATGTCTTATAATGAATTAAGAGCTTTGATAATGTGTAAGTGTAAAGGTTGAACAGGGGCTTAGTTTTACTCAAAAAATTTGTTTCTAGAAACCTATGAAATTGTAGTATTTCTTGAAAGGCTAATTTGTCTTTCTCATTGACATAGATGATATTGCATTCGTAGAATCTCCATTCTAGTCTTTTAGTAGCTTCAGTTATACCCATAATCACCTAATTTTTTTGTTTAATTGATGGGTTAAACTGTCTTCTTAAATCTAGCTCAATTTTAAATTGATGCAATAAATATTTAAGTGATTTAGGACATCTGTATCGGAGACTTTCTTTTGCACTGTGATTATGCAATAAGTATATTTGCTTCATCATTTGATTATTTATTTCTTAACAGAATTAAAAAGGAGTAGCTCGAACTACTCCTTTTCTATTATTTTACAACAGATTGCTCTAAAATTGTCTCAATTTCTTCGTTTAAATAGAAAACCTTGTTTCCTATCTTTCTCTTTTTGAGAATCCCATTTTTATCCCATTCATTAAGGGTTACATATGAAATCTGAAGTTTATTGGAAGCTTCTTTTCTAGATATATATTTTTTTGATTTTACTTGATTTAAGCGTACTTCCAAAGAGGAAAGCCTTTCGTCTATAATCTTATCTATTTGTTGGATTAGTTGCTCGGGAGTAATATTGAAAACTTGAGTGGATGATTCCATTTCTTATGATTTTTATGTAAAGAAATAGTAATGCCCGTGATTCCTTTATATCATCTAATATGGGATTTATAAAGAATTAATATGGGATAGCTAAAACAACTATGATTTGGTATGTTTTGGAAAAAATTTAGAAATAGCCGGATCAAGTATTTCTTTTTGCCTTTCAATTGTTGCACTATCTGTAAAAACACTTCCTTGAGGTATTTTTGCATTATAGGTGTCGGTTAAGTTCAGATACCTTATGAAATCGGCTTTGGTAGTGGAGTAAATTATTGTACTGTAAGATGGTTTTCTAAGAATTTCATAGAGATATCCACAGCAGCCCTTAAAGATTTTATCAGTTAATATGATTTTATCATTTTTGATGATAATAGCTTGAGCCTTTAAAAGTATTTTGAAAAAAGTTTTTTCTCCATTTTCCAAAAAGACTGTAGAATTAATCTTGAATGGAGGTAGAATGCTATTTTCCTCTATCCCCGAAGTTTGGTTTGAATAAAAAGGATCTGTTAGAAATGAACTTAGGATATTGACCATTCTTGAAGATAAATCCATTTTAACCCAAGTTTTAACATCAACTAATATGTTTCCATAGGGGTGGGGAATGGTGCGTTTGAAAATTTTCGATTCTAATTTTGCAATAAATTTGTCATTTTCAAAAGTCAAGGTGTAAGGGACGTCCAATTTATTGTTAAATGTGATATTATAGTATTCACCTTCTTTTTTTCTAAAGCCATCATTATGGTACGCTAAATAGTGCGGCTTGTTTTGTATTCTAAAAATATAGTATTCTAATTTTGACTCCAGAAAATTATGATTCTTTGACTTGCTCATATTAGAAAGAAAAAGCTTATACTCTTGAAGTTTTTTCTCTAGCTTTTCGATTACAGTGATGATGACATATGCATAATTACTTAAGAAAGCTTCTTTTTTAAAACTATCTGTCCATTCATAATAACTCTCCTCTACAACCTTTAAAGCTCCAAGCTGAACTAATAATTCGGGGTCTTTTTTTCTTAATAATAGAAAGTTGCCTTTTAAATTTGGAATAGAGTTTTTGAAAAAATGGGAATATCCATATTTATCAAACAAATTATCAAACTCTTGATTTAAATCTGAAATTGACCTCTTGAATATGTTTTCGAGCACTTCCATTTTATAATTTTATCAACTACAGTTCTCTAATCTTTTTTATCCAAGTAGATAATCGAGAATATTATCATTTCCGTTTAGAAATTCTTTTTTTGTTAGCTTGTCATGTTCCTTTTTTAGCTCTAATAAGAGTTTCCTGTATTCATCATTTGAGAACACCCCTTCATCGTAAAGTTTAAGGGTAAGTTTAAGTTCTTGATTTATTCGTTTTTGTTCAGTCATAATCGGTTTAATTAAAAAATGGATGTTTTGCTATTTTTCTTAGCCGCTCAAGGTTACTTACCTTGATATATTTATAAAATGATTTCTCTGTTTTGTGTCCGGAAATAGCCATAATATCAAATGTAGCCATACCAGCTAGATAGGCATTGGTGCAAAAGCTTCTCCTTGCTGTGTGCGTAGTAATCATTTGATTTTTTGGCTTGGTTATCGAGACTAATTCACCTCCTTTAGTTTTCTTGATAGAAATGGGCTCAACTATCCCAGCAAGATTTCCAATATCCTTTAGTAGATTGTTTATGTTCTGTTCTGGCATTGAGTACGGGAGTTGTCCTTTTCTCTTTTTTAATATCTGTAACACCACTTTTTTTAAAGGTATAGCGACTAATTTTCCAGTTTTTTTCGATTTGATTTCTAAATACTTAAATCCATCACCATTTTTAATGTTATTGGCCGTTAGACGGTTAAAGTCTGAAACTCTTAACCCAGTGTTGGCTCCTATAATAAACAAGTCCCGAACATTGTCTAATCTACCCTCAAGTTTTATATTTTGGATTCTTTCAAGTTCTTCTTCATTTAAATATATACTGTCAATCTCTTCATTAATTTTTGCGAAGGACTTAGATTTAAAGTCTAATGAGTTATGAAATTTCTTTTCCCATGCATAATTCATTATGGTTTTAAGCATTTTAATGTGATTTGCTATATAGTTTCTAGAGAATCCTCGCTCATTTAAGAAATCAATAAAATCTGTATAAAAATTGAGATTAATCCTGTCGTAATTTACGGCGTATACTGTGTCATTAAATTGTTTAATTACACTAAAGGAAGTTCTGTAAGATTTAACGGTCCCTATAGCCAATGGTCTTTTTGTAGTTGGAAGTGGATTTACTGAGTAATATTCATAATACCATTCATAACACTCCAGAAGAGTTTTGTATGATGTCAGTGTTATCTTTTGTTTTTTCTTTTTAAGATAAAGGTCAAGTTCATTTCTTAATACCTGATTATTGATTTCTATTCTGGAGGCTATTAATTCATTGTATTTATTTTCAAAATGAATTTCCAACTTCTGTAATGCTTGATTTATTTTGCTGGCTAATGGTTCTGAAACAACAACTTTTAAGCGTTGCTTTCTCGAATCCCAATTTTGAGGGTTTTTAACTTTCCAGCCTGTTGAGTATCTAAGTTCTTTCTTTCTTCCATAGCTAAATATAAGATAGATAGGTGCAGCCTTATTGGAGCCAGGTCTTAATTTATATGATATTGTTGCCATAATTGTACGTTCAAATGTACGTACATTTACCTTATTTAGACTTATTTATCTTTATCTAAATTTATTAGAATAGCCTTTAAATGCTTTTATTTATAAAGTTTTAATTATTATAAGGGTTAATTAGATAACTTTAATAATATTCTAGTAGGCCAACAAAATAAGATACAATCCCGATTTCGAAAGAGGTCGGGATTTTTGTTTTTGAATCGCTGTTGGACGAGAAGTTTATCCTGAGCTTGTAGAAGGATTCCTAGTTGGTCAACACTATGTAAGGCAAAATCCTAACTTATACACCGATTTTTTTTGTTTTAAAGTTCCATTTTGCAAACTATTAGAATTCATTGTATATTTGCACCACTGAGCGGATATTAGGTATTCATGAGGGGACTTCGAGTCCCCTCTTTTAGTACTAAGATTTATGTTTAAGGACAAAGTAACGGAGCTTTTGAATAAAGCATTGGAAGAGAATAAGTCACTTTTTTTAATAGACTTCACTATAGATGGAGGTAATAAAATAAGGGTTATTCTAGATGGGGATGAGGGTGTAAGTCTTAGTGATTGTATGGCCGTTAGCAGGGCTATTGAGCATAATTTAGATCGAGAAGAAGAAGATTTTTCTTTGGAAGTGACTTCAGCAGGGGCGACATCGCCTTTAGTACTTCCTCGTCAGTATAAAAAAAATATAGGTAGAAAGTTAGAAGTTAAAACCTCTGAGGAAACTTTTGAAGGTAATTTAACCGCTACTTCTGAAGAGTCGATAACATTAGAGTGGAAGGCTCGAGAACCTAAACCGGTAGGTAAGGGTAAGCATACGGTTCAGAAGAAAGAAGAAATTGTTTTTTCTGATATAAAAGAGGCAAAAGTTGTATTAAAATTTTAAATGTAGACCAGAATGGAAAACATGGCGCTTATTGAATCCTTTTCAGAATTTAAGGATGATAAGTTTATTGATAGGGTAACTCTAATGGCAATTTTGGAAGATGTATTCCGAAATGCATTAAAGAAGAAATTTGGTTCTGATGATAACTTCGATATCATTATTAACCCTGATAAAGGAGATTTAGAGATTTGGAGAAACCGTATTGTTGTAGAAGACGGTGAGGTAGAAGAACCTAACGAAGAAATTTCATTGACCGAGGCCAGAAAGATCGAGCCAGATTTTGAGGTTGGTGAAGATGTTTCTGAAGAAGTGAAGTTAATGGATTTGGGTAGACGTGCAATTTTGGCCTTACGTCAGAATTTGATTTCTAAAATTCATGAACACGATAACACTACGATATATAAGCAATTTAAAGACTTAGAAGGCGAAATATATACTGCTGAGGTACATCATATTCGTCATAAAGCGATTATTTTGTTAGATGACGAGGGTAATGAAATTATTATGCCTAAGGAAAAGCAGATTCCTTCAGATTTCTTTAGAAAAGGGGATAATGTTCGCGGTATTATTGAAAGTGTAGAGTTGAAAGGTAATAAACCGGCAATCATAATGTCAAGAACTTCACCTAAATTCTTGGAGCAATTGTTCTTTCAAGAAATACCGGAAGTTTTCGATGGTTTGATTACCATCAAAAAAGCAGTTAGAATACCAGGTGAAAAAGCTAAGGTTGCCGTTGATTCTTATGATGACAGAATTGACCCTGTAGGGGCCTGTGTTGGTATGAAAGGGTCTAGAATACACGGTATTGTTCGTGAATTGGGTAACGAAAATATCGATGTTATTAACTGGACTGGTAATCCGCAGCTTATGGTTACAAGAGCTTTGAGTCCTGCTCGTGTTTCATCGGTGAAGTTGAACGATGAGAAAATGACCGCTCAAGTATACCTTAAGCCAGAAGAAGTATCCAAGGCTATTGGTCGTGGGGGTCATAATATCAGGCTTGCAGGTCAATTAACTGGTTATGAGATAGATGTATTTAGAGAAGGGGTTGAAGAAGACGTTGAGTTGACGGAATTCTCTGATGAAATCGATGCGTGGATTATAGAAGAATTTAAAAAGATTGGTCTTGATACGGCACGTAGTGTTTTAGAGCAAGATGCAGGTGATTTGGTAAAACGTACTGATTTAGAAGAAGAGACCGTGGCAGAAGTGGTGCGTATTCTTAAATCAGAGTTTGAAGATTAGATTATATTTGCACGAATTATAAAGGAATAGGAAACTATTTATGGGAGGAAATCCAACAATACGATTAAACAAAGTTCTAAGGGAATTGAATATTTCATTGGATAGAGCTGTTGATTATTTAACATCGCAAGGTCATGATGTTGAAGCTAGGCCAACAACTAAAATCACTGATGAAGTATACCAAGTCCTGTTGGATGAATTCCAAACGGATAAGAGTAAAAAAGTTGCTTCTAAAGAAGTGGCCGAAGAGAAGCAGAAAGAGAAGGAAGAGATTCGTTTAAGGTTAGAGCGTGAACAAGAAGAGCGCAGACTGGCTAGAGAGAAGAGACAGGCGGCATCTGAAGAAGTAATAAAGGCAAAGGCTGAGCTATCAGGTCCTAAAACGGTTGGTAAAATCGATTTGGACAAAAAACCTAAGGTCGAAGAGAAAGTTGCTGAAGAGGTAGCTTCCGAAACTCCAAAGGTTGAAGATACGCCCAAGGAAGTGAAAAAGCCTGCCGATAAGAAAGAAGTTACGAAAGAAGCACCTAAAGAAGAGGTGGTAAAAGAAGTAGCCAAAAAAGAAGCGCCAGCTAAAGAAATAGAAGTTGAAGCTACAGAAGAAGCAGCTGTTCTAGAAACAATAGAGACCCAATACAAGAAACTATCTGGGCCAAAAATTACGGGTGATAAGATAGACTTGACCAAGTTTGAAAAGCCCAAGAAAAAGAAAGAAGAACCTAAGAAGTCCGATGCTGCGGCTGATCGTAAAAAACGAAGAAGACGCATTGTAAGTAATAATGGTTCCGGTGGAGGTGCAAGACCTAGAGGCACGGGACCTGCTGCTAATCGCGGTCGAGGAGGGCAAAGACCAGGTGCGACGCCTAAGGTTGAGCCTACGGAAGAAGAAGTGCAAAAACAGGTTCGTGAAACTTTGGAGAAACTTCAAGGTAAATCGAACAAGGGCAAAAAAGGCGCAAAATATAGAAGGGACAAAAGAGATCAACACCGTCAACAGACAGAAAAAGATCTTGAACAACAAGAGTTAGAAAGCAAGCTTTTAAAAGTAACCGAGTTCGTTACCGCCAATGAGATGGCTACCATGATGGATGTTTCTACTACAGAAATCATTTCGGCATGTATGTCGTTAGGTATGATGGTTACGATGAACCAGCGATTAGATGCTGAAACATTGACTATTGTAGCAGAGGAATTCGGTTATGAAGTTGAATTTGTTACTGCTGAGATAGAAGAGGCTATTGTTGTTGATGAAGATTCTGAAGAAGATTTAAAACCTAGGGCTCCAATTGTGACCGTGATGGGGCATGTGGATCATGGTAAAACTTCATTGCTTGATTATATACGAGAAGAAAATGTAATTGCTGGTGAAAGTGGTGGAATTACCCAACACATCGGCGCCTATGGGGTTACGCTAGAAAGCGGTCAGAAAATCGCGTTTTTAGATACTCCGGGTCACGAGGCTTTTACCGCCATGCGTGCTAGAGGTGCTCAAGTAACCGATATCGCTATAATCGTTGTTGCTGCAGATGATGACATTATGCCGCAAACGAAAGAGGCTATTAGTCATGCTCAGGCAGCTGGGGTGCCAATAGTATTTGCTATTAACAAAGTTGATAAGCAAACTGCGAATCCTGATAAGATTAAAGAAGGATTAGCACAGATGAATCTTTTGGTTGAAGATTGGGGTGGTAAAATTCAGTCGCATGATATTTCGGCAAAAACAGGACAAGGGGTAAAAGAGCTTCTTGAAAAAGTATTGTTAGAAGCTGAATTGCTTGAACTGAAAGCTAATCCTGATAGATTGGCCAATGGAACTGTCGTTGAAGCCTTCTTGGATAAAGGTCGCGGATACGTTTCTACAATTTTAGTGCAGGCAGGTACACTTAAAGTAGGTGATTACGTTTTAGCCGGTACTACTAGTGGAAAGGTAAAGGCTATGCAAGATGAAAGGGGCAAGACCATTAAAAAAGCTGGGCCGGCTACTCCTGTATCTATTTTAGGTTTAGACGGTGCGCCACAAGCGGGGGATAAGTTCAACGTATTGGATGATGAGCGTGAAGCTAAACAAATAGCTACCAAACGTTCACAACTGCAACGTGAGCAATCCGTTCGTACACAAAGACATATTACACTTGATGAAATCGGTAGACGTATTGCGCTGGGTGATTTCCAAGAGTTGAATATCATATTAAAAGGTGATGTTGATGGTTCGGTAGAGGCATTGACGGATTCTTTCCAAAAACTTTCAACAGATGAGATTCAGGTGAACATCATACATAAAGGGGTGGGTGCTATCACCGAGTCTGATGTCTTGTTGGCAAGTGCTTCCGATGCGATTATTATCGGATTTAATGTTCGACCGATGGGCAACGCCCGTGAAATCGCTGACAAGGAAGAAATCGACATCAGAATGTACTCCATTATTTATGCAGCCATCAACGATTTGAAGGATGCAATGGAAGGGATGCTATCTCCGGAAATCAAAGAAGAAATTACAGGTACCGCTGAAATCAGGGAAACCTTCAAGATTTCTAAAATTGGTACAATCGCAGGTTGTATGGTTACCACAGGTAAAATCTTTAGAAATTCACAGATCAGGTTGATTCGTGACGGTGTGGTTATTTATACAGGTGAGTTGGCTTCGCTGAAACGATTTAAAGATGATGTTAAAGAAGTTGCTAAGGGTTACGATTGTGGATTACAGATAAAGAACTACAATGATATTAAGGAGTTGGATATCGTAGAAGCATTCCAAGAGGTGGCGGTCAAGAAAAAACTTTAAAGATTTTATAAAAGGTATAATTAAAAAAAGGTCGAGTTAACTCGACCTTTTTTTATTGATTTAGGCGCCTATTTTTTGAGGGAGCAAAAAAGCATTAGGGTACTTTTTTCTCACCTTAATAAGTCTACGTTGGGCTTCCATTTTTGTTTTGAATTTACCTAGTCTTACGCGATATGTGGGTTCTTTAAAATCAATTTTAGAAAACCACCCAGGAAAGTCAATATCAATTTGAGATTTCAAATTTTGAGCATAGGTATGTCCTCCGAAACCAACTTGAATTTGGTAGTATCCTGAGTTGGTATTGGCATCTTTATAGATTTCAACAAGCTTGTCGATATCTGGGTTTTGTTCAATGGTAATAGTGCCTTCTTGACTAAAGGATAGAAATGAAACACTTAAAAAAAGTATAGTGAATATAGGGGTTCTCATGAATTGTATACTGTAAAATTCTTACCTGAAGTACAAATGTAATTTTTTCTATTCTAAACAAAATGGAATCATCTTATTTAGAATGTTTATAAATTAGATATTATAAATCCCTTAACATTTTAAAAAAGCTGGCTGTGTCGTATTTTTGTACCCAATTTGAAACACGCTAAAACCTAACTCTCACAGTATCAATAGGAAATATCGTGCCAAAATTCTGATAGCAATTAAGATAATATGAAACAGGTTTTGAACCGCATTCAGTTTTCAAGATTTTTAAGCCTTACTTTACTATTAGTTACCCAACTAATCGCATTTTCGTCGTTTTCTCAAGATGCTGCCGCTGAAGCTGCGCCTGTTGAGGAACCTGCTGCTGATTTGGGTGGTGACCCTGTCAATGGAAAGCAGTTGTTCAATCAAAATTGTGCTGCTTGTCATGCATTAAATAGAAAAATGACGGGTCCTGCTTTGGCTAATGTGGAAACAAGGCTTTCTGAAAATGAAGGTTTAGGTAAAGAGTGGTTGTATAAGTGGATCAAGAATAGCGCAGGTATGATTGCATCTGGTGATGCCTATGCAAACAAAATTTACAATGAGTACAATCAGTCGGCGATGACTGCTTTCCCGACCCTATCCAATGAGGATATTGATAATATTTTGGCATATACTGCTGCGCCTGCTCCTACTCCAAAGGTCGCCGTAGCTGCAACTGGTGGCGGAGAATCTACTTCAGGTGGTGGTGGAGTTTCCAATGAAATTATTCTAGGTGCTCTTGCTTTGGTTTTTGGTCTTTTGGTCGTCATGCTTTTCTTGGTGAATAACACACTAAGAAAAATTGCCGAGGCAAATGGGGTTCAAGTGGTCAAAGAAGCGGCAAAAAAAAGGACTCCGATTTGGAAAGCTTTTGCCCAGAATCAGTTTTTGATTTTCTGTACGGTAATCGTTTTTCTACTAGGCAGTGCTTATTTTGCTTATAGCTGGATGTCTCAGATTGGTATCGATCAAGGTTATGCTCCTGTTCAGCCAATTCACTATTCTCACAGAATACACGCGGGGGTCAATAAAATAGAATGTCAATATTGCCATTCTTCAGCTAGAGTGTCGAAACATTCTGGTATTCCTTCTTTAAATGTTTGTATGAACTGTCATAAGTCGATTTATGAGTATAAAGGGCCTGCTGAAGGACCTAGTGCTGATGATTTGGCTAACGGGTATACAAATGAGTTCTATACTAAGGAAATCAAAAAGTTATACAAAGCTGTTGGATGGGATGAACAAAACCAGCAATATACCGGAGATTCTCAGCCTGTAGAATGGGTGAGAATCCATAACCTACCTGATTTTGCTTATTTCAATCACTCGCAACACGTTTCTGTTGGTAAAATAGAATGTCAGACTTGTCACGGCCCTGTTGAAGAAATGGAAATCATTTATCAGTATTCACCACTTACCATGGGCTGGTGTATTAATTGTCATAGAGAAACAGAAGTTCAAGTGGCGGATAATGAGTATTATTCAAAAATTCATGAGGAGCTTTCGAAGAAATATGGTGTAGAAAAGCTGACGGCAGCTCAGATGGGTGGATTGGAATGTGGTAAGTGTCACTATTAATAAAAAGAAGTTATTTCAATAAAGCATATGGCATCAAACAAAAAATATTGGAAAAGTGAAGCGGAGTTGAATCCGAACGATTCCATTGTTGAGACGCTGAAACAGAACGAATTTACGGAGCAGATACCTGTTGATGAGTTTTTGGGCGATAAAGAAACATTGTCTGAATCATCTACCAATAGAAGGGATTTCTTAAAGTATGTTGGCTTTAGTACTGCGGCTGCTTCTTTAGCTGCATGTGAAGGTCCGGTTCATAAATCTTTACCATATGTGGTGCAACCGGAGAATATAGTTCCTGGTGTTGCTAACTACTATGCTACTGCAATTGCAGATGGATTTGATTTTGCTAGTGTCTTGGTTAAAACACGCGAAGGCCGTCCTATAAAGATTGAAAATAACGATAGAGCAAAAGTTAATGGAGGGGCAAATGCAAGAGTAAATGCATCTGTTCTTTCTTTATATGATAGTACGCGAATTCAAGGTCCAAGTGCCAATGGAGAAGCTATTTCTTGGGAAGATTTAGATAATAGAATAAAAGGTGGTCTTACTGCTGCTAAAAATTCTGGAAAGCAGATTGCATTGTTAACGCAAACTTATGCAAGTCCATCTACTCATAAATTGATAGAAGAATTTACAGCTGCTTATGGTAATGTAAGTCATGTTATTTACGATGCTATTTCAGAAGACGCTGCTTTAAATGCTTTTGAAGCTGCTTATGGTGAAAGAGCATTAGCAGATTACCATTTTGATAAAGCAGAGCTTATCGTTTCGTTTGCAGCAGATTTCCTTGGAGATTGGCAAGGTGGAGGTTATGATACTGGATATTCTAAAGCAAAAGTTCCTCATCATGGAAAAATGTCTCGTCATATTCATTTAGAATCGAATATGTCGTTAACTGGAGCAAATGCTGATAGAAGAATTCCAATGAAGCCATCGCAATTAAAGGTTACACTAGCTAAATTGTATGGTAAATTAAATGGTAGCAATGTTGCGGGAGGAAGTTCGGATATTGACGCAGTTGTAGAGCAAGTTGCTAAAGAAGTAAGAAAAGCTGGAAGAAAAGCTGTTGTTGTTTGTGGTTTGAATGATGAGAATGCACAAACCGTAGTTCTTGCAATTAATAAATTATTACAAAGTGAGGCTTTCGATGCAGAAAGTCCAAAATATATACGTCAAGGTAGTACAGCTAAAGTTAATAAGTTAATTGCTGATATGAATGCTGGACGTGTTGGTGCTTTATTGATAGATGGTGTTAACCCTGTTTACTCATTACCAAATGCTACAGATTTTGTAGAAGGATTGGCAAAAGTAGGCCTAACGGTTAGTTCATCTTTCAATAATGATGAAACGGCTCAGGCTGTTGCTAATGTTGCTGCGGCTTCACATTATTTAGAGTCTTGGGGCGACCTTGAAATGAAAAAGGGGCACTTTGCCTTAATGCAGCCAACAATACGTGAGTTGTTTGATACAAGGCAATTTCAGTCGTGTCTGTTGAAATGGATGGACAGTGATAAAACCTATTACGATTATATCAAGGAGAATTGGTCTTCATCAATTTTAAATGGAGCTAGCTGGAATAAGGCATTACAAGATGGAGTTTACGCTGCACCAACTATGGTTGCTGCTAATGAAGTAGATGTAATTACTGCCACTGAGGTTGAAACTGAGGAAACGGAGTCCGTTGTGCCAATTGCATCGGCAATCAGGGCATTGGCCAATACGACTTCTGATGATATGGAGTTGATGTTGTATTCTAAAGTAGGTATGGGTGACGGTCAACAGGCCAACAACCCTTGGTTGCAAGAATTCCCTGATCCTATTTCAAGAGTTTCATGGGATAATTATGTAACCGTTTCTAAAGCGGATGCTGAAAGATTAGAACTTGAGAATTATAATGTCGCCAATGGTGGATTGGATGGTAGTTATGCCAATATTACTGTTGATGGTGTGGCCTTGAAAAATGTGCCTGTAATTATTCAACCAGGTCAGGCCAAGGGAACTGTAGGATTATCTTTCGGTTACGGAAAAAGTGCTGGAATGAAAGAAGAAATGCAGACTGGTGTCAATGCATTTCAACTCTATAAAGATTTTAATAACGCGCAGTCGGTTTCAATAGCTAAAGCTGATGGAATCCATGAATTTGCCTGCGTGCAATTGCATAATACTTTAATGGGTCGTGGGGATATCATTAAAGAAACAACATTAGAGATTTTCAACACAAAAGACCATCATGAATGGAATCCCGTTCCTGAAGTGTCTTTAGACCACCAAGAAGTTCCTGCAACTTCGGTAGACTTATGGGCTGAATTTGATCGCTCTATTGGGCATCACTTTAATTTGTCCATAGATTTAAATTCATGTACGGGTTGTGGTGCTTGTGTTATTGCTTGTCATGCAGAAAATAATGTACCTGTAGTAGGTAAGCAAGAGATTCGTCGCTCACGTGATATGCACTGGTTGCGAATTGACAGGTATTATTCTTCAGAAGATACTTTTGAAGGAGACAATGAGAAAAAAGATAATATGGATGGCCTTTGGGGTGATAATGGCTCTTTAGGTGGTTTTGGTGAGATGGAAAATCCTGCGGCCAATCCACAAGTAGCTTTCCAGCCAGTAATGTGTCAGCATTGTAATCATGCACCTTGCGAAACGGTTTGTCCGGTTGCTGCAACAGCGCATAGCCGCCAAGGTCAAAACCACATGGCGTACAATAGATGTGTGGGTACTAGATATTGTGCAAACAACTGTCCATATAAAGTAAGACGATTCAACTGGTTCTTATATAACAATAATGACGAGTTCGATTACCATATGAACAATGACTTAGGTAAGATGGTTATCAATCCTGATGTCAATGTACGTTCAAGAGGGGTAATGGAAAAATGTTCTATGTGTATACAAATGACTCAAAAAACCATTTTGGATGCAAAAAGAGACGGACGTCAAATTAAGGATGGTGAATTCCAAACAGCTTGTTCTTCTGCATGTAGTAGTGGAGCAATTGTATTCGGAGACATTAATGATAAAGAGAGTAAAGTGGCCGAGTTGAAAGAAGATGATAGAATGTATCACTTATTAGAGCATGTAGGTACAAAGCCTAATGTCTTTTATCACGTGAAAGTGAGAAATACCAACGAAGCATAACCAAAGAATAAGCAAGAAACTAGAATAGATATTATGGCGTCGCATTACGAAGCACCTATACGAAAACCCCTAGTACTTGGCGATAAAAGCTATCACGATGTATCCGTTGATATTGCTCGCCCGGTTGAGGGAAAGGCCAACAAACAATGGTGGATTGTATTTTCCATTGCTTTGGTAGCATTTCTTTGGGGTATCGGTTGTATCATTTATACCATTTCAACAGGTATTGGAGTTTGGGGATTAAACCGGACCGTTAACTGGGCTTGGGATATTACCAACTTCGTTTGGTGGGTAGGTATTGGTCACGCGGGTACCTTGATTTCAGCGGTACTGTTACTGTTTCGCCAAAAATGGAGAATGGCAATTAACCGTTCTGCAGAGGCGATGACAATTTTCTCGGTAATTCAGGCGGGGCTTTTTCCAATTATTCATATGGGCCGTCCTTGGTTGGCCTATTGGGTATTGCCAATTCCTAACCAATTTGGTTCGCTTTGGGTAAACTTTAATTCACCACTACTGTGGGATGTATTTGCGATTTCTACGTATCTATCCGTTTCATTGGTATTCTGGTGGACAGGATTATTGCCTGATTTCGCAATGATTCGAGATAGGGCTGTAAAACCATTTCAGAAGAAAATATATAGCTTATTAAGCTTTGGTTGGACAGGTCGCGCAAAAGACTGGCAACGTTTTGAAGAAGTTTCTTTAGTATTGGCTGGTTTGGCAACTCCACTGGTACTTTCAGTACATACTATTGTATCTTTTGACTTCGCAACTTCGGTAATACCAGGTTGGCACACCACAATTTTCCCCCCATACTTTGTGGCGGGTGCAATTTTCTCTGGTTTCGCCATGGTAAATACGCTGTTGATCATCATGCGTAAAGTGTGTAGCTTAGAAGATTATATCACGGTACAGCACATAGAATTAATGAACATTGTAATTATGATTACAGGTTCAATAGTTGGTTGTGCTTATATAACAGAGCTATTTATAGCATGGTACTCCGGAGTAGAGTATGAGCAGTATGCATTCTTGAACAGGGCTACTGGGCCTTATGCTTGGGCGTATTGGGCAATGATGACCTGTAATGTGTTTTCACCGCAGTTTATGTGGTCTAAAAAGTTACGTACCAGTATCATGTTCTCTTTCTTTATTTCGATTGTAGTGAATATCGGAATGTGGTTCGAGCGTTTTGTAATTATTGTTACATCATTACACAGAGATTATTTGCCATCATCATGGACGATGTTCTCTCCAACATTCGTAGATATTGGAATATTCATAGGCACCATCGGTTTCTTCTTTGTATTGTTCTTGCTCTATTCTAGAACATTCCCTGTAATTGCACAGGCGGAGGTAAAATCGATTCTTAAGGCTTCAGGTTCTAAATATAAAACCTTAAGAGATTCGGGTAAGCCTTTATATGAAATGCCAGCGCGTGGCAAACAAGTTGCTTCTGAATCGATTACGGATGACGTTTTGATGGGTGAGGTTGTTCCTGCAAAAGGTGATAAAGTAGGAGTTTCAGAATTGTTAAGTTCTATCGGAACTTTTGACGCAACTACAGAAACTGCGGACGATTTGAAGAAAATTAAAGGTGTCGGTCCTGAAATGGAACGCATTCTAAACGAAATAGGTATATACACATTTGCCCAAGTAGGAAGAATGACTAACAAAGAATATGATTTGTTGGATTCTATTACGGGTAAATTCCCAGGTCGTGCGCAGCGTGACGATTGGGCTAGTCAAGCTAAATTATTAAACAATAAAAAGCAATAATGGCATCAAAAGTTATACACGCAGTTTACAACGACGATGACATATTAATGCATGCTGTCAAGGAAGTTCGTGCAGCTCATCATCATATAGAAGAGGTATATACGCCTTTCCCTGTGCATGGTCTAGACAAGGCTATGGGCCTAGCAGATACGCGTATCGCCATCACTTCATTTATGTATGGTTGTTTAGGTCTTACCGTAGCTATTCTTATGATGAATTATATCATGATAGAAGATTGGCCTCAAGATATTGGGGGTAAACCAAGTTTTAGCTATTTGGAGAATATGCCTGCTTTTGTGCCAATCATGTTCGAGCTTACTGTATTTTTTGCAGCACACTTAATGGTTATAACATTTTATCTAAGAAGTAGAATGTGGCCATTTAAAAAGGCTGAAAATCCAGATAAAAGAACTACGGACGCCCATTTTTTAATGGAAGTTGGAGTTCATGGTAATGAAGAGGAATTAAAAGATTTATTGCTTAACACAGGAGCAATTGAAGTAAAAGTTACAGAAAAGGATGAATAGCATGAAGCAATTCGTAAAAATAGTTTTTGCAATACTACTAGTAGTTGGGGTGTCTTCTTGTGCTGACAAAAACTCACCTAATTATCAGTATATGCCAAACATGTATGAATCTGTTGGGTATGAAACTTATGCAGGTGTCGATAATGGATTATTTCCAGAAGGAACAGAGGCTATGCTTCCACCAGAAGGCACTATCTCAAGAAATTGGATGCCTTTTGAATATGATAATTCGCCAGAAGGAAAAGAATTGGCAAGAGTAATGGCAAGTCCACTTGATTCGTTAAGCACAGATGAAAATCTAGCCAAGGGCGCAGAGCTATATGCCGTTTACTGTGCCATATGCCACGGGGTTAAAGGAGATGGACAAGGTTGGTTGGTTAAGCAAGAAAAGATTTTAGGTGTGCCTAGCTATGCCGATGTCGCAAGAAATATCACGGTAGGCAGTACGTATCACACCATGTATTATGGTTTAAACTCGATGGGTTCTTATGCTTCTCAAATGAGCAGTGAAGAAGAACTTTGGCAAGTTGCCGAATATGTGATGAAATTAAAAGGAGACCTTTCAAAATAAGAAAACTATAATGAAGTACACGTTTTCAAATAGATTAAAAATTGGTTCTTACGTCTTGATGGCGGTTGGCGCAATTTGTCTTGTAATAGGATTTTTAGGAGCTCCTAGCACGGTGGAGGAAGCAAAAGAAATGGTTGCAGCTGCCCATAGAGATGGTCACGGTGGTGGTCATGGAGAAGAAGCCTCTCATGGTACCGAGCATGAAGCCGATTATATGAAAAAATCTGGGCATACTGCTGAAGCGGATAGCCATGGCGCAGATGAGGCTCATGGCGGAGGACACGATGCTGCACATGACGAACATGTTTTTCATCAATTGCAGAACAGACCTTGGTCTGCATTGTATGTAGCGGCTTTCTTTTTCTTTATGATTTCATTGGGTGTATTGGCTTTTTATGCCATACAAAGAGCTGCGCAAGCGGGCTGGTCACCATTACTATTCAGGATAATGGAAGGAATTACCTCTTACATTGTTCCAGGTGGTATAATTGTATTCGTGATTTTATTACTTTCAACTTTGCATTTCAACCACTTATTCACATGGATGGATGCCAGTGTTGTTGAACATGATAAACTGTTGCAAGGAAAGAAAGGATATTTAGACCCAACTTTCTTTTTGATTAGGGCGGCTATCTTCTTAGGGGGTTGGATCGCTTATAGACAGTATTCAAGAAAATTATCTTTAGCACAAGACAAAGCGGATGACAATTCTAATTTCAAAAAGAACTTCAGAATTTCAGCGGCCTTTTTAGTATTCTATTTGATTTCTGAGTCTATGATGTCTTGGGATTGGATTATGAGTTTAGATCCACATTGGTTCAGTACTTTATTTGGTTGGTATGTTTTTGCCAGTATGTTTGTTTCTGGTATTACCACTATTGCATTGATTACAATTTATCTAAAATCCAAAGGATATTTACCTGAAGTAAATAATAGTCATATTCATGATTTGGCGAAGTTTATGTTTGGTATCAGTATTTTCTGGACATACTTATGGTTTAGCCAATTTATGTTGATTTGGTATGCAAATATTCCTGAAGAGGTTACTTATTTTGTTACCCGTATCGAAGATTACAAATTACCATTCTTCGGTATGTTGGCGATGAACTTTATTTTCCCATTATTAGTATTGATGAACAGTGATTACAAAAGGGTGAATTGGTTTGTTGTTATGGCAGGTATCGTAATACTATTCGGCCATTACATGGATATCTTTAATATGGTGATGCCTGCTACGGTAGGTGAAAACTGGTATTTAGGAATACCTGAAATCGGGGGAATATTATTTTTTGCAGGGTTATTTATTTATTGGGTTTTCAATGCTTTGACCAAAGAAGAGTTGACACCAAAACGTAATCCGTTTATAGAGGAAAGTAGACATTTCCATTACTAAAATTCGAAAGAGAAAGTAGTTAAAGAATGACGACATTATTAATATTAACAGTTCTAGTTTTAGTGGCCATTGCAATCTGGCAAATGGGTAAAATCTTTGAATTGTCACAATTGAAAGCGGACGCTTCTAGGGCACAGATCGCTAACGACACCGACAACAAAAACCAAGGATACCTGCTGTTTGCATTTTTGATTTTCATTTATGGAATCACCATATTCAGTTTTGCAAAATATTCTAAATTTTTACTTCCGGAAGCTGCATCGGCACACGGGCAGGGTTATGATAATTTGATGTGGATTTCATTTGCGGTTATCTTTTTTGTGCAGACCATTACACAGGCTTTATTGCATTATTTCGGTTACAAGTATCGCGGCGAAGAAGGTAAAAAAGCATTGTTCTATGCAGATAATGACCGTTTAGAGTTTATCTGGACTATAATTCCTGTAGTTGTTTTGGCAGGATTAATTATTTGGGGTCTATATTCTTGGACAAACATTATGGATATTAATGAAGAAGATGATCCGCTTATTGTTGAGTTATATGCACAACAGTTCAACTGGACGGCTCGCTACGGTGGAGAAGATAATGTATTGGGTGATGCAAGTGTACGTTTAATAGATATTGATAGAGCAAATGTGATAGGTCTAGATGAAGCCGACCCGAATGCTACCGATGATATAATCGTTAAAGAGTTGCATTTGCCTGTAGGGAGAAAAGTTAATTTCTACATGCGTTCGCAAGATGTTTTGCATTCAGCGTATATGCCTCACTTTAGGGCCCAAATGAACTGTGTACCAGGTATGGTAACACAATTTTCATTCACTCCCACGATAACTACAGAAGAGATGCGTTTAAATCCTGAAGTAGTGGATAAAGTAAAAAGAACAAATGTTATAAGAGCTGAAAAAGCGGCCCAAGGGGAGCCAAATATGGATCCTTGGGAATTTGACTATGTATTATTATGTAATAAGATTTGTGGAAAATCACATTACAATATGCAGATGAAGATTATTGTAGAAACCGAAGAGGAATACAATAAGTGGATGGAAAGTCAAAAAACATTTGCAGAGACCGTTTTACCGGTACAATAGATTTAGGCTAGAAAAAGAAAACAATAAATTAAAAATCATTCGATTATGTCTGCAGTAGCAAACGCACAAGTTGACGATCACGCACACGATGATCATGGACATCATCATAAAGAAACTTTTATAACCAAGTATATCTTTAGTCAAGACCATAAGATGATTGCTAAACAATATCTTATTACCGGTGTTTTGGTTATGGGCTTTATTGGTATTGCGATGTCATTGTTATTTAGAATGCAGTTGGCATGGCCAGGAGAATCTTTCTCTGTCTTTGAAGCCTTTTTAGGGAAATGGGCCCCTGAAGGAGTTATGGATGCCGATGTGTACTTGGCGTTGATTACGATGCATGGTACCATTATGGTATTCTTTGTACTCACAGCGGGGCTAAGCGGTACGTTTAGTAACTTATTAATTCCGTTGCAGATTGGTGCACGTGATATGGCCTCAGGATTCTTGAACATGCTTTCTTTCTGGATGTTCTTTGTATCTGCGGTTATCATGGTGATTTCATTATTTGTAGAAGCTGGTCCTGCGGCAGCTGGGTGGACGATATATCCGCCTTTAAGTGCCTTGCCAATGGCCCAACCGGGTTCTGGTATGGGTATGACCTTATGGCTCGTATCTATGGCTATTTTTATCGCCTCGTCACTTTTAGGTTCGCTTAATTATATCGTAACCGTAATCAATTTGAGAACCAAGGGGATGTCTATGACAAGACTTCCATTAACCATATGGGCTTTTTTCGTAACGGCGATTATTGGGGTGATTTCTTTCCCCGTACTATTGTCGGCAGCCTTATTGTTAATTATGGATAGAAGTTTTGGAACTTCATTCTTCTTATCGGATATTTTTATTCAAGGTGAAGTATTGCACTATCAAGGTGGTTCGCCAGTATTGTACGAACATTTATTTTGGTTCTTGGGTCACCCTGAGGTTTATATTGTATTGTTGCCTGCTTTGGGTATTACATCTGAGGTAATGTCAACAAATGCGAGAAAGCCAATTTTTGGATATCGTGCGATGGTAGCTTCCATTTTAGCGATAGCATTCCTATCAACAATAGTATGGGGTCACCATATGTTTATTTCAGGGATGAATCCTTTCTTGGGCTCAGTATTTACATTTACAACCCTATTGATTGCGATACCATCTGCGGTAAAGGCATTTAATTATATAACGACATTATGGAAAGGAAACTTGCAGCTCAATCCTGCGATGCTTTTTTCAATAGCATTGGTGTCAACATTTATTACTGGTGGTCTAACCGGAATTATTCTGGGAGATAGTGCATTAGATATTAATGTACACGATACGTATTTTGTGGTAGCGCATTTCCACTTGGTAATGGGTATATCAGCGCTTTATGGACTTTTTGCCGGGGTGTACCATTGGTTCCCTAAAATGTTCTTTGGGCGAATGATGAACAAAAATTTAGGTTACGTCCATTTCTGGGTAACTGCTATTTGTGCCTATGGAGTCTTCTTCCCGATGCATTTTGTGGGTATGGCAGGTGTTCCTCGTAGATACTATGAGAATACCGCTTTCCCGATGTTCGATGAGTTAACAGACGTTCAAGTATTAATGACGGTATTCGCATTAATCGCTGGTGCTGCCCAGTTGGTATTTGTATACAATTTTATAAGAAGTATTTTCTATGGAAAGAAAGGACCTCAAAATCCTTGGAAATCGAATACTTTAGAATGGACGGCTCCACAAGAACATATTCATGGTAACTGGCCAGGTGAAATACCTCATGTACATCGTTGGGCTTACGACTATAGTAAAACCTATGAAAACGGTGAATATATTATAGAAGGACAGGATTTCGTTCCTCAAGACGTGCCATTACAAGAAAACGAAGAAGAGATGAATCATTAAGATAATCTCGTTTAAATACTATAAAAAACCCAACTTTTTGAAGTTGGGTTTTTTATTTGGTTAATTTGGCATAGATTTTTCTTGATATGGAGTGGATGACTTTTTTAAAAAAAGTGTTTCTAATTTTATATCGGAGAAGTAAACTTTATGAATTATGAAAAAACTAATTGTTCTTTTAATAGTCTGCGTTCCAATTTTTTTACAGGCGCAAAGAAAGCCAAAGATTAAAGGAAATCGTTCCGTAACTGAGGTTAGGGAAAACCTTCCGGCATTTAATGCAATCGAGTTAAATGCTAATCTCGATATTGAACTAAAGAAGTCTTTTGGTGAAGGCTATGAGATTACCGCTGATGATAACTTAATAGACGTATTAAAGTTTAAAGTGGAAGATAGTACCCTTATAATATCTGCCTTTTATGATATTACCGCAAAAAAGAAACTCGAAATCACGGTAAACTATAAAGAACTTAAGGCAATTACCCAACGTGACGGTAAAATAACAATGCTTGATGTATTATCGACAGATAATCTATATGTAAACGCCTTTGGTTCCTCAAGGTTGTCTTTGAAAGCTAGTGCATTTATGGCAAGTTTGAATATGGAAGATACCAGTAAAGGAGATTTTAATTTAGATGTAGATTCTTTAAATGTAAGTCTCAAACATAGATCTGATGCCACGGTGTATTCGGTAAGTAGCGCTAAGAATATTGAATTGCTCAATACCGCTTCTTTGGATATTGAGGGAACAACAGATTCCCTAAACCTGAAGATGTTCAATAACACCAAATTTACCGGCCAAAAATTAGAATCAGGGACAGCTAAAATTAAGCTTGAAGAATCTGCCAGTGCTCGAATTAATGCCTTCAGGGAAATAGAGCTAAAGTCTAGAGGTAGCTCCAAAACCTATCTTTATGGTGATCCAAAAATTTCAATTTTAGAATTTATGGATACCTCTCAATTGATTAAAAAGAAAGATTAGTTGGCAATTGGCGCGGTAACTAAATGTTCAGGTATTCCGAAACCTTCGACCAATGCATGGGCATGAGGCCTAAGTTCTGTGCTTAAACGTTCAACACGCTGCCTAATAGCTTTTGACTTGGTGCTGCTTAAGTAGCCCTGTTCCAGATACCAGACGGCATCTTTTCTAATAATACTTAGTGAATGTAGAGCGCCAACTTGCAGCAATAGGTTTTTATATTTTCCTTCAGGTAAATCGGTTATAAACTCATAGTACCATTTTATCGATAATACTTCGCTGTAGGCTTTGCCAACTTCTAATAAATGGGTCTGAACCTTTAAAAACGCCTGATAACTTGGCACTCCCTTTTTAATATAGCCACGAATTCGCATGGCGGCCGTATCCGTTAGCCTACGTAACCTATAGTCCATGGCATGCAAATGAAATTTTGGATTGTATAGATGGTCTTTGTCTGTCTTGTTGCTATATGCAGGATTTATAGTGGCCAACTTATCGGAGAATCGGTCTCTTAATAATTTAAGAACGCTCACAAAACCACCGGCATTGAGTTCAGATTTAAAATCAGATAAGACCCCTTTGGCCGCTAGTTGTAGTAATACGGTGTTGTCACCTTCAAAAGTGGTAAAAATATCAGTGTCGTTTTTTAAATCGCCAATTCTGTTCTCTAACAAATAACCTTTACCTCCGCAAGCTTCCCTACATTCTTGAATTGTTTCGGTGGCGAACCATGTGATACAGGCTTTTAATCCGGCAACTTGAGTTTCTATTTTTCGTTTATCGTTAGAAGTGTTTTGTGCATACTCTTTCATTGCTTTTTGCAATACTACGTGATATACATAGCTAGTGGCTACTTTTGGGATTAAGCGTAACTGATGCGTAGGATAGTCTAGAAGTAAGTCTTCTTGTACTTTTAGGGAATCATTGAACTGTCTGCGTTGTAATGCATGTTTTATGGCAACGGTAAGTGCCATTTTTGATCCGGCCAAAGCTCCTTTAGCAACACAGATACGACCACCTACCAAGGTGCCTAACATGGTGAAAAAGCGCTTGTTCGGATTTTTTATTTCAGACTCATAATTACCATCGCTGTCGATACGGCCATATTTATCCAAAAGGTTGGCGACGGGTACTTTTACTTGATTGAACCAAATCTTACCATTATCAACCCCATTTAAACCTAGTTTATAACCATTGTCTTTTACTGTTATCCCTTCTAAAACCTCATGTTTGTCATTTCGAAGTGGTACTAATATAGCGTGTACTCCCCTGTTTTTTCCATTGACGATAAGCTGTGCAAAAACACTGGCCATTTTAGAATCTAATGCGTTGCCTATATATTCTTTGTTGTCATTTTTGCCAGGAGTATGTATTACCAAAGCTTTCTCATTATGAATATAGGTGGCCGTTGTCTTAATGCCGCGAACGTTACTACCATGGCCAGTTTCAGTCATAGCGAAGCAACCCAGTAAATTAGTTTCACCTGTAGCTTTTAAATACTGGTCATGATGGCGTTTGCTTCCTAAATTGTGAATGCTGCCGCCAAAGAGTCCAAATTGTACTCCAAACTTAATAGCAAGGCTACCATCGATAAACATTAAGTGCTCAAAGATAGAAGCGTAACATTCCATATTATCTTCGCCGCCATAGGCTTTTGGATAGGCTAGTGCTCCCCAACCATTGGCCGCGAGCAATTTTACCTGAGATAAGACTTTTTCACGTGCTTTTTCCTTATTGGTTTCAATATTCCAATTAAAGGTGTCTTGTTTTAAGAATGTTCTAAACGTATTGATTTTCTTTAGAAAAGGTTTGTTTAAAATGGCATCGATTTCAGCCCCATTGTAAAAATCGGAGAATGGCTGTTGTATCACCTCAACATTAAAAAGGTGGTTGTAATGATTGGGTTGAATACCGAGATTTAGTTCTATTTGCTTCAATAGTTCGTTGCTGCTGCATGAGTTGCAATAGAAATTAGCAACTTTTCGCGCAAACGCCTCAAGGGGAAATGCCTCACTTTCTATAAGGGTAACACCACTATTTGTAATTAGTTGTTGCCATTGTTTTATTTCTTCATTTTGGGGCGGATTGGATTTATCGAGCCATGCACCAAGTTGTTTCTTATCCTCATTATTTAAAGAATCATCTTCTTTTATGGCGGTTTTTACAACTTCGATTTCTGAGGCAGATAATAAATCGTCTGACCAGATTACATAGAAGAAAGGAATGTAAGGTAAAATGCTATTGCTATACTTGTTTAAATCCATACAATGAAAATACGATAATTACTCCTATTGAATATTGGTTTTGTATTTGAAAATCTTATAGCCTAATTACTTTATATTTGTTAGGTATGAACGAGAATCTTGATCCGACACCTGATAACTTTTCGCAAGAAGAGCTCGATATAGAAAGAGCTTTAAGGCCTATAACCTTTGATGACTTTACGGGCCAAGAGCAAGTGCTTGAAAACTTGAAAATTTTCGTGCAGGCTGCGAACCAAAGAGGAGAGGCATTGGATCACACCTTATTTCATGGCCCACCAGGATTAGGAAAGACTACGCTTGCCCATATTCTGGCAAACGAACTAGGCGTAGGAATAAAAATCACTTCAGGGCCGGTTTTGGATAAGCCGGGAGATTTAGCTGGTTTACTCACAAATCTCGATGAACGTGATGTATTATTTATAGATGAGATCCATCGGTTAAGTCCTATTGTAGAAGAGTATTTATACTCTGCTATGGAAGACTATAAAATTGATATCATGATCGAGACAGGGCCTAACGCCCGAACGGTACAGATAAATCTTAGCCCATTTACCTTGATAGGGGCAACCACAAGATCTGGGTTATTGACTGCCCCAATGCGAGCTCGTTTTGGAATACAGAGCAGACTTCAATATTACGATACAGAACTCTTATCTACCATAGTGGAACGAAGTGCCGAAATTTTAAAAGTGCCCATTACGAATGATGCAGCTATAGAAATTGCAGGAAGAAGCCGAGGAACCCCTAGAATATGTAATGCGCTCTTGAGAAGGGTGCGTGATTTTGCGCAGATAAAAGGCAATGGGAATATTGATATGGCTATTTCAAAGTTTAGTTTAAAAGCCTTGAATGTAGATGCTCATGGTTTGGATGAAATGGACAATAAGATTCTTACCACGATTATCGATAAGTTTAAAGGAGGCCCTGTTGGTATTACTACCTTGGCAACTGCCGTTTCTGAAAGTGCAGAGACTATAGAAGAAGTTTACGAGCCCTTTTTAATTCAACAGGGTTTTATTATGCGAACTCCCAGAGGTCGTGAAGTAACAGAACTTGCATATAAACATTTAGGCAGAATAAAGGGAAACGTACAAGGAGGATTGTTTTAAATGAAAAAACTGCCCCAAGTATCGGTGATAAAAGTTCTTTGGAACAGTCAGCAAATTTTAAAAAACCCGCTTCCGTTTCATAAAGTAAATTTTCAAAAGCTTGGAGACACCTTTGAGATTACAACACTTGGTGATGGAAAATTGGTTTTTTCAAGAAGCCCTCGGTTTATTAAAGAGGTATTGCAAAAGAAGCACAAGTCTTTTTCAAAATCAAGGTTACAGACCCGCGATTTGGCCAAATATATCGGTCATGGCCTTTTGACTTCTGAGGGAGAACATTGGCGAACACATCGCCGAATGATTCAACCGAAATTTCATTTAAAGAATTTAAGGTCGCTAATACAGATAATGTTCGAGGCTATTGAAAAAGAACTCGACCATATTTTAATTGCTAACGAGCAAGACATTTTTGGGTTAATGGGCGATGTGGCATTTCAAGTAGTCGCAAAAAGTCTTTTTAGTTCACTTGAGATAAATGATCGAATTGCCAAGTTCAAGACAATAACCGAAGAAAATCAGATGATGCTCATTCGAGAAATGAGACAACCTTATTTAAAATGGTGGTTTAGGGTATCGGGCAAAATCAATGGGGCATTAAGAAAATCATCCACTGCGCGAAATATTCTAAATGAACTTATTGAAGAGCGAATTGATAGCGGTCAACGAAGTACTGATTTGCTAGACATGCTCTTGGAAGCTACTTATGAGGACGGAAGTAAAATGCCCAGAAAACAACTTATAGATGAGTTGTTCATACTATTTACAGCTGGTTACGAAACTACAGCTAATGCACTTTCTTTTACCTTATACTTTCTTGCTCAAAACGCAGAATTACAGGAAGAGCTGTTTAAAGAAATAGCAATGTTGAATAGTGATTCAATTGAGATTGAAGATCTACAAAAATTAGTGCTGACGCAATCCTGTATTAATGAAGCAATGCGATTATATCCGCCCGCCTATTTTATTGATCGTGTGGCAACCGAAGAAGTTGAGATAGACGGATACCAATTAAAAAAAGGCACACTGGTATTGCTTTCAATATATGAGCTCCATCGATATGCAAATTATTGGGAAAATCCAGAAGATTTTATAGGCTCTCGTTTTAAAGATTTAAAAGATAAAGGATACACCAACTATTTCTACCCTTTTGGAGCTGGCCCAAGAATGTGCATTGGTAATGCCTTTGCTACTTATGAAATGATTATGGTAGTGGTAAGCCTAATCAAGAAATATAGAATTTCTACTAAAATGGACTGCGTAGAAATTAACCCGATGATAACCTTAAAACCTAAAGAGGTCAAACTTAGTTTTCATAAAAGAAAAGCCTAAGTAAACATACTTAGGCTTTAAATTTCAGGGTATTCAAATTATTAGCTCAATATAGCACTCTCATCTGAAAATTTCTTGTAACTAAAGTAAATTGCGGCAACAGCAAAGGTTACTAAAGATAGCAGCATGGCCGCATACATACCAATATTTATAGTGCCGGCCATAATCTCTTTTACACCAAGACCTATATTCAGAACCGGGATAAAAACCGTAGCCCATGTAAACTCAATACCTGGCATTAAGGCCATAACCAATGGAATGATGATAAGGATAATTATAGGTGAAGCTTTACTCTGTGCTTCTTTAAAAGTTGAAGCTCCGGCTACTAAAGAAATTATTAGTCCTGCAAGGAATAATGAAAAAGGAATCAGTAGCAATAAAATCATAATGATAGATTGCGGATTCAACATTTCAGTAAGGGCCACTTTAAAAGTATCGGGAATATCGTCTATAAAATTTAGACCTATAATTAAGCCTGTTAGGTTTAAAAGTGCTGGAATAAAACCTAATAAAGAAGCTACCACCGCCTTGCCCATAAGCACAGAGAATTTAGAAACGGGCAGTGATAAAGTGGTTTCTATGGTTTTACGCTCTTTTTCGCCAGTAACCAAGTCTATAGCTGCCAAAAGGCATCCACCCCACATCGTTAATATAAAAATGTAGGGAATAAAACCACCAACTCTTTTACCGATAAGTTCTTTTTGTTCGCCGGCCTCTTTATAGGTTTGAATCATTGGGGTCATTTTCTCTACAGGAATTTGCAGTTTTGAAATTCTTTCCTCCTTTAGTTGTGTATTGTAAACTTCCATAAGTTTAGAAACTCGTCCATTTACATTGTCTTTAGTGCCATTTCTATGCACCAAAACTTCGGCGACATCAAGACTATCCATTTTTTGTTGCCAATCTTCTGGAAAGACCAGGGCAGATTGTATAGACCCATCATTGATCAAGGCTTTAAAATCTTCTGTACCGTCATACATCGTCACTTTATTTAAAGTGTCGTTGGCAACTAGTTTTACGAAATCTTGAGGTGCATTGACCAAGCCAAGTTTTACCTTTTTTTGTTGATTGCTTTCCTGAATCATTTGGCTGACCTTAATACCCCCGAACATTAGTATGGGTATTAATAGTGTAGGTAAGACGATAGAATTTATTATGGTCTTTTTATCTCTAAGAAGCTCGGTAAGTTCTTTTCTTATAATTATAAATAAATCTCTCATTTTATGCTTCTTTTACTCGGTTAATGAATTCTTGGGTAAGATTGTCTGCTTTCATTTCTTTTTTAAAGTTGTCAAAAGAGTCGTTAAAAATTATCGATCCTTTGCTAATAATGGCAAGATCATCGCATAGCAAATCAACTTCGCTCATAATGTGAGATGAGAAAATAACGGTTTTGTTATTTTCCTTAGATTCTCTAATAAGTTCAATAATGCTGTCGGCCGTAATTACATCGAGACCAGAGGTAGGTTCGTCAAAAATTAAAACCTCAGGATCATGTATAAGTGTTCTGGCTATAGAAACCTTTTGTTTCATACCAGTGCTCATTTGTCCCATTCTTTTTTTACGAAACTCATTGATTCCCAATTTTTCAAAAAGATATTCTTTACGCTCCGTATACGTTGGCTCTGGCAGTTTGTATAGCTTGCCAAAAAAATCTAAAGTCTCATCAGGATTCAATCGTTCGTAAAGTCCGGTAGAACCTGTTAAAAAACCAATCCGCTTTTTCACTTCGTCGTTGCCTTGAGAAATATCAATTGTATCAACAATTGCATTGCCAGAAGTTGGGTTGATAATTCCGGCAATCATCCTTAGTGTGGTGGTCTTGCCCGCGCCATTGGGCCCTAAAAGGGAAAAGATTCGCCCTGGTTTACATTCAAAAGAAACATCATTTACCGCGTTTACTGTAACAGTCTCTTTTTTAAAACCCTTCCCTGTTTTAGAGGTAAAAGATTTAGTGAGATTATTTATTTGTATCATGTCGTTGGTTTAGAAGTATACACCTGTTAGTAACAAAAACTAAAAAATGTTACATGTTCTTTTACAATAGTTTTAATAACGGTATGAGCAATTTCTTCTTTTTGATAATTGTATTTTAGCTAATGCCTACATGCGGCACTTATGATCTCAAAAGAAGCATATTCAAAAAAGATTAAGGAAGAAGCCAAGCGCTTGGGTTTTTTGTCATGTGGTATTTCTAAAGCTGAATTTTTAGAAGAAGAAGCCCCACGACTCGAAGAATGGCTCAATAAAAATATGCATGGCGAAATGGGGTATATGGAAAACCATTTTGACAAAAGACTTGACCCTACGAAGTTGGTCGAAGGTTCAAAGTCCGTCATATCATTAATACTTAATTATTATCCAGTGGAAAAACAAAACCTAGATTCCTATAAGATTTCTAAATATGCATTTGGGCAGGATTATCATCATGTTATAAAATCTAAACTAAGACAGCTCCAAGAATTTATGTTAGAAGAAATAGGCGATGTACATGGTCGTGCATTTGTTGATTCCGCTCCCGTTTTAGATAAGGCATGGGCAGCAAAAAGTGGTTTGGGTTGGATCGGTAAACATAGTAACCTTTTAACACAGCAGGTAGGTTCATTTTATTTTATTGCAGAATTAATCGTAGATCTAGAATTGGATTATGATACACCCGTTACAGACCATTGTGGCACATGCACTGCATGTATCGATGCTTGCCCCACAGATGCAATAGCAGCGCCTTATGTGGTTGATGGTAGTAAGTGTATTTCATATTTTACCATAGAGCTGAAGAACGAGATACCTAATGAATTTCATGGAAAATTTGATGATTGGATGTTTGGTTGTGACGTTTGCCAAGACGTCTGCCCTTGGAATCGTTTTTCTAAATCGCATCAAGAACCATTGTTTAATCCGCATCCAGAATTACTCTCTATGACCAAGAAAGATTGGGAAGAGATTACAGAAGACGTTTTTAAAAAAGTATTTCAAAAATCTGCCGTAAAACGCACTAAGTTTTCAGGTTTACAACGTAACATCAAATTTCTAAAGTAGCAATAGCATTAACGAAATCGTTTTCGTTGTCAAATTCACTTTTTTAAGATTAAAAAACTATCAAAACATCAAAGATTATAGTATATTGAAAGGATATATTAATTAAGGCAAGCAATGTATTGTCGCTCAATTTAATATCCAAACCAACTATGAAAATCAATAAACCTAAATTAAGTTTCTGGCAGATATGGAATATGAATGTTGGATTCTTTGGTATCCAGTTTAGTTTCGGACTTCAGCAAACTGCTATAAATCCTATTTTTGAGTTTCTAGGAGCTCATCATAATGAACTACCACTTTTAAATTTAGCAGGACCGGTCACGGGGTTATTGATTCAACCAATTATTGGGGCAATAAGTGACAAAACATGGTTGCCGAAGTGGGGAGGTAGACGCAAGCCTTTTTTCTTAATTGGTGCAATTGCAGCCAGTCTTTGTTTATTTGCATTTCCTTTTAGTCCTAGTCTTTGGTTCGCTGTTGGCCTACTATGGATTCTTGATGCTGCAAATAATACAGCAATGGAACCTTATCGTGCCTTTGTAGGAGATAAACTCCCCGATAATCAATTAACTTTCGGTTACCAAATGCAAAGTCTTTTTGTGGGTGCAGGAATCACTTTGGCTAATTTTTCATTGTTTTTATTTCAAGATTGGTTTAGTATCCCTGTTGATACTACTGCAAGTTTATGTACAACAAGTACTGAAGTAGTGAGTTCTATCCCTAAATGGGTATACTATTCATTCTTTTTAGGAGCAATCGCATCGATAGGAACTATTCTTTGGTCGGTTTGGAAAACACCTGAAATACCTCCATCAGAAGAAGAATTGGTTGAAATAAAAGAATTTAATAAAGATAAGCCCTCTCCTCTAATACAAATTTTGAGTGTGCTTTTTGTGGTGTTTTCTGTTCCTGTTTCATTGGGTTTTCTAATAGGTTATGCCTTTCCGTATTTATTTGAGAATATAAATCTTTGGGTGATTATTGTATTGATTATTGCCTTTATTTGGTTATTCATTTTATATAGAATAATTAAAAATAATAGTAATAATAGAACAATCAAGAAACTTGGTGATGTATTGGCCCCTTTCATTGAGTCTGCCGATGCGATCGGAACAATGCCCGTCTTTTTATGGAAACTTTCCGCGGTATACTTTTTTCAATGGTATGCATTATTTTGTTATTGGCAGTTTATAACTCCAATGATTCGTAAGAGTTTACTTGGCATTACCAGCAATGATACTAAAAGATATGATGGTATTATTGAAGCCTGTAAGACTGGAGTAGAAATTAGCAGTAGCGATACTGCATTTGCCCAAAATATAAAATTACTATCTGAGCAGGCACTGGCACAAACTGGATTGATGAATGGGACATATAATTTTGTTACAATGATTACTGCTCTTGCTTTAGTGCCCTTAGCAGCGAAATACAGTTCGAAATTGGTATATTCTGGAAGTTTGATTCTTACTGGTATAGCAATGTTGAGTATGCCTTATATAGGCAATCAATATGTACTTTTAATTCCCATGGTCTTATTCGGAATTGGATGGGCAGCTATGATGGGTATTCCATATGCAATGGTCTCGAAGGTTATACCAGAGGAAAGAAGAGGTGTATATATGGGAATTGTTAATATGATGATTGTTATACCAATGCTAATTCAAACCGTTTCTTTCGGTCCAATTATCGAAAACTTCTTAGGAAATGACGCCGTAAATGCGATTTTGTTTGGCGGTGTATTCTTTATTATTGCAGCAATCCTCGCGATGCGTTTAAATGTATCTAAAGAGTAATTTCATGAAAAATACAGGTATAAAAATTTCACTGTTTCTGAACTATTTTGTTTTTGCCATTTTACTGAATAGCGTAGGTATCGTTATTGCAAAATCAATAAATGTTTATGGGGTAAGTGAATCTCAGGCATCAGTTTTAGAGGCGTTTAAAGATTTGCCTATTGCCATAATTTCATTTATCGTAGCTTCTTTTTTACCACGTTTCGGTTATAAAAAAGCCATGCTCACGGGGCTGGTAATTGTCTTCTTGGGTTGCTTATTTATGATTTTTGGCAACACTTTTTTTTCTACCAAAATCCTTTTTATGTCGATTGGTGTGAGTTTTGCGTTGATTAAATTATCGGTATACTCTTTAATTGGAATTATAACCAATTCTAAAAAGGAACACTCTTCTCTAATGAGTTCTATTGAGGGGTTTTTTATGGTAGGTATTGCTTTTGCCTATTTTTTGTTTCCTGCTTTTTATTCCGAAACCGATGAAAATGCCTGGCTTAATGTTTACTATGTACTACTGGTTATAATTGCCTTGGCCTTTGTTTTTCTTTTGTTCTCAAAAGTTGAATACACTGTTGATGCTATTGGTTCTAATCTAAAAGAAGACTTGGCACAATCATTAAAACTTATCATTGTACCCTTAGTGTTGGTCTTTTTGGCCTCAGCTTTCTTTTTTGTGATGATCGAACAGGGTATTATGACCTGGTTGCCTAGATTCAATGAAAAGATTTTTAGGTTCGATGAGGTATTAGCAACGCAAATGGCCGTAATATTTGCCTTGTCACTCGCCGTTGGAAGGTTTATAGCCGGCTACTTGACCAAAAGAATGTCTTGGGTGTTTTTGGTAATTGTTTGTGTTGTTATTTCTGGTGGTATTCTCTTAGCAGTTTTACCGCAATTAAAAGTAGATGGTGATACTTTGGTTGAGATTAAAAGTTTAGGAGATGTACCGATTTTAGGATTCGTTTTGCCGCTAATAGGCCTTTTTATCGCACCGATATATCCTTTGTTGAATTCTACAGTGTTAAGTTCGCTGAAGAAAAGTCTTCACTCTCCAATGTCGGGATTAATAATTATTTTTTCCGCTCTAGGGGGTACCTTAGGTTCAAGAATTGTTGGTGAATTGTTCGAAAGCATTGGCGGGGCGAACGCCTTTTATTTTCTATTGATTCCCATGTTCTTATTGATAGTATTTGTTTTATTAATTGATAGAATTTCTAAGAAACAAACGGCGGTAGATTCATGATATTTAAATTACCAATAGAAGAAACCCTAAACAAATTATTACTTCAAGAGGATACCGATAAGGATAAAAAAATCACCAAGGAGGATAAAGGGCCAAAAAACTTCACTGTAAGCTCTGAAGATGGAAAGGATTATGAAGTGAAAGGAACCTATTTCTTATCAAACCTTTTGCAGGAGCTAGCTTTGGAAAAAAAGTTGGGGAAGTCCGAGGCAATAATCCCATTGTACAAAATTGAAGAAGCTCCTTCTTCTAGAATTCCTAGAATGATCAAAGATTATTTCTGGGACGATTTAACGCGTACTATCGATGAAAAAGGCCTTAATGCAATTCTTTCTGACGATAAGACCTCTGGTGGCATACAACGATTATATGTTCCTCATGATGATGAAATCGGGAAAGCTTATTTCAAAAACATTCAAAAGCAAAAAGGAAATGTGAAGGTTGAAATTCTGCCTAAGAATATTACACCAGAATATGTAAAATCAATAAATACAAAACCGGGTATTCTTGCACTAAAGTTAGAAAATGATAAAGGCGTTCCCTTTGTTGTCCCTGGTGGAAGATTTAATGAAATGTACGGATGGGACAGTTATTTTGAAGGTGTTGGACTTCTTTTAGATGGTAGATTGGATTTGGCTAAAGCCATGGTTGATAATTTCTGTTATCAAATTAAGCATTACGGCAAGATTTTAAATGCAAATCGTTCCTACTATCTAACCCGAACGCAACCTCCTTTTTTAAGTTCTTTTATTAGAGAGGTCTATGAAGCGGATACTTCTATCGGATTAGATTGGCTTTCTTCGGTTTTGAAAATTGCAATTTTAGAATACAATTCGGTTTGGATGCTTCCTGAAAAACGGCTTACATCTAACGGGCTGAACAGATATCTGGCTGAAGGTATCGGTATTCCGCCAGAAACCGAACCTGGGCATTTTGATGAGGTACTAGCTGAGTATGCTGAAAAACACGAGCTTTCTGTAATGGAATTTGAAGAAAAATATGCTTCTGGTAAGTTAACGGATAAAGATTTAGATACCTATTTTATACACGACAGAAGCTTGCGTGAAAGTGGTCATGATACCTCATGGCGTTTAGATGATTGTTGTGCTGATTTAAATACCGTAGACCTAAACTCACTTTTGTATAAATATGAAACAGATTTTGCCCATTTAATTTCAGTTTATTTTAATGGAGAGTTGGTGGATGGTAAAGGGGTGAAAACTACAGCTGGGTTTTGGTCGAAAAGAGCTGAAGAGCGTAAAAAATTAATGAATTCGTTCTTGTGGGACCCTGATAAGAAAACCTTCTTTGACTACAATATAGTGTCCGGGGAACGAACCAATTTTGAATCCGCCACAAATTTTTATCCGCTTTGGGTACAGTCTTGTAGTAAAGAACAAGCCGATTTGTTAGTAAAGAAATTATGTAAAGCCTTTAAGGCTAAGGGCGGAATTCTTGCAACCACCATGACAGCGGTTGAAAAACTGGCTATGGGGAAAGAACAAAAACAATGGGATTATCCAAATGGTTGGGCGCCGCATCAGATGTTAATATGGAAAGGGCTTTTAAATTACGGTTTTGAAAAGGTAGCGCATGAATTTATATACAGATGGTTGTGGATGATAACCAGAAATGCAGTGGACTATAATGGTACTATTCCTGAAAAATATGATGTAGTTGCCTGTACGCATAAAGTATATGCAGAATATGGCAATGTAGGCACCGAGTTTGACTACATAACTACTTCAGGTTTCGGTTGGATGAATGCTTCCTATCAATACGGATTAAGTTTATTGCCCAAAAACTTGATCATTAGTTTAGATAAATTAGAAGATCCTGACACTCTTTTTAGCAAAACTTAATCGAATACAATTACCTTTGTTTCTTATCAGTATATGAAATGAGTAAAGAGAAACAACGCCGAGAAGCTTTAGTTTATCATGCAAAACCACAGCCTGGTAAGATTAAAGTTGTTCCAACGAAACCATACGCAACACAAAGAGATTTAGCACTGGCCTATTCACCAGGGGTGGCAGAACCATGTTTGGAAATTAGTAAGAACAAGGAAGATGTTTATAAATACACTGCCAAGGGTAATGTGGTGGCGGTCATATCTAACGGTACTGCTGTTCTAGGTTTAGGGAATATTGGCCCTGAGGCCTCAAAACCCGTAATGGAAGGTAAAAGTTTGCTCTTTAAAATCTTTGCTGATATCGATGGAATCGATATAGAACTCGATACTGAAGATGTAGATAAATTTGTTGAAACGGTAAAGATTATAGCGCCGACTTTTGGAGGTATAAATCTAGAGGATATAAAGGCTCCGGAAGCGTTTGAAATTGAACGAAGATTAAAAGAAGAGCTCGACATTCCCGTAATGCATGATGATCAGCACGGTACGGCAATCATATCTGCTGCTGCATTATTGAACGCCCTTGAGCTTACCGAAAAGAAAATGGAAGATGTGCGAATTGTGGTCAGTGGCGCGGGGGCCGCGGCAATTTCTTGTACAAGACTCTACAAGGCTTTTGGTGCTCGGGCCGAGAATATTGTAATGCTCGACAGTAAAGGTGTTATTAGAAAAGATAGAGGTAACCTTTCTTCTCAAAAGGAAGAGTTTGCCTCTGATAGAAATATTTCTACCTTGGAAGAAGCCATGGTAGATGCCGATGTTTTTATCGGTCTGTCTATGGCGAATATTGTTTCTCCAGAGATGTTAAAGTCTATGGCCAAGAACCCTATTGTTTTCGCAATGGCAAATCCTGATCCAGAAATTGAATATGATTTGGCATGCAGTACCCGAGATGATATTTTAATGGCGACGGGGCGTTCAGACCATCCGAATCAGGTAAATAATGTTTTGGGCTTTCCCTTTATTTTTCGTGGGGCTTTAGATGTAAGGGCGACCAAAATAAATGAGGCAATGAAGATGGCTGCGGTTAGGGCTTTGGCCGAACTTACCAAAGAACCAGTGCCTGAGCAGGTTAATATTACTTACGATGCGACGAGACTTACTTTTGGTAAGAACTATATAATTCCAAAACCATTTGATCCAAGATTAATAGCAAAAATTCCTCCTGCGGTGGCAAAAGCAGCAATGGAGAGTGGGGTTGCAAAAGCACCTATTACAGATTGGGATAAGTATGAAGAAGAACTGATGCTTCGTTCAGGCAATGATAACAAAACGGTTCGTATGCTTCATAATAGGGCCAAGGTGAATCCGAAGAGGATTGTTTTTGCAGAAGCTGAGTTACTCGACGTTTTGAAAGCTGCGCAAATAGTTCATGAAGAAGGCATTGCCATACCTATTCTTCTAGGTGATAAGGATATCATCAATAAACATAAAAAAGAGCTGGAGTTTGAGGCCGATGTTACCATAATCGACCCAAGATCAGAAGAGTCAAAAACGGTCAGAACCATGTATGCCGATAAGCTTTGGCAACTTCGTAAACGTAAGGGAGAAACCCGATATAGTGCAAAGGTCAACATGGGCAAACGCAACTATTTTGGTGCTATGATGCTGGTCGAAGGCGATGCCGATGGTATGATTTCAGGTTACTCAAGAGCATATCCAAAAGTATTGAAGCCCGTTTTTGAAGTTTTAGGAAGGGCCAATGGCGTAACCAAAGCATCTACGGTAAATATTATGATAACAGAAAGAGGTCCAATGTTTTTGGCAGACACGTCTATCAATATTGATCCGAATGCAGAAGAATTGGCAGAAATTGCCCAAATGACGGCAAACGTGGCTTCTACATTTGGTTTTGATCCGGTTGTGGCCATGTTATCATATACGAATTTTGGTTCTTCAAATCATAAAGGAGCCCAAAAAGTTAGGGATGCTGTGAGAATTCTGCATGAAAAAAATCCTGATTTAGTGGTAGATGGCGAGATACAGACAGACTTTGCACTTAGCCAAGACCTATGCCATAATAATTTTCCATTTTCGAAACTGGCAGGTAGAAAGGTAAATACCTTAATATTTCCGAATCTCGATGCTGCGAACATTACCTATAAGTTATTGAAAGGGCTAAACAATTCCGATTCTATTGGGCCCATCATGATTGGATTAAAAAAATCCGTGCATATCTTACAGCTTGGGGCTAGTGTCGATGAAATGGTAAATATGGCTGCGGTTGCGGTTATTGACGCCCAAGAGCGTGAGAAACGCAAGAAGGCTAAAATGGGCAAATAGGCTAGTATATAAAATTCACTTCCATAAAATGATACATCACCTTAAAGGAAAATTAGTAGAGAAAAACCCAACTTACGTTGTAGTTGAATGCAATGGAGTAGGTTATTTTTTGAATATTTCTTTACATACATTTTCATTATTACCAAGTGATGAAAATATTACACTCTATACGCATTTTCAAGTAAAAGAAGATTCCCATACACTATTTGGCTTTTCGGATAAAGCAGAGCGTGAAATTTTTAGATTATTACTTTTGGTTTCGGGTATTGGAGCCAGCACTGCCAGAACGATGTTATCTTCTTTGAACCCTACTCAAGTTAGGGATGCAATTGCAAGTGGTGATGTAGCTACAATCCAAGGAATAAAGGGGATTGGAGCCAAGACAGCACAGCGTGTTATTTTGGATCTTAAAGACAAGATTTTAAAAGTCTACGATATTGATGAAGTTTCACTACAATCGAACAATACAACGAAAGAAGAAGCGTTATCTGCATTAGAGGTTCTTGGTTACACAAGAAGACAATCTGAAAAAGTTGTGGAAAGAATACTTTCTCAAGATTCCTCGCTGAGCGTTGAGGGCATTATTAAGTCCGCGCTTAAAAATTTGTAAGTAGTTTGAAGATAGGGGTAAAATCATTTCTTAAATCTAAAAGATTTAGGCAGTTTTTCTTTTGCATTGTGTTTCTTGGTGTCGCTACTACTGCGATGGCACAAGATACCAACGAACAGGCAACGGATTCTGTAAAAACTGGATTTGAAATAGGTAAACTAGTCCTAGAAAATCCTGATAGCATAGTTTCTAAATATACCTACGATGAAAAAATTGATCGTTATGTGTATAAAGAAACTATTGGTGAATACAATATCAATTACCCGTTATTCTTAACTCCAGACCAGTATTTTGAATTGGTCCGTAAAGAATCGATGAAGTCTTATTTCAAGGAGAAAATAGACGCTTTTACGGGCAGAAAAGAAGGTTCTGAAGAAGCACGTAAAAACCTACTTCCTAACTTTTACGTGAACAACAACTTTTTTGAGTCAATCTTTGGTGGAAATACAATCGAGGTAATTCCCCAAGGTTCCGTAGCGATGGATTTAGGTGTGATATGGCAGAAGAATGATAATCCTGCACTATCCCCTAGAAACCGAACAAATCTTTCGTTCGATTTTGACCAACGCATTAGTTTGAGTATGCTCGGTAAGGTTGGTGAACGACTTCAGGTTTCAGCTAATTATGATACGGAGGCTACTTTCGATTTTCAAAATCTAGTCAAACTTGATTATACCCCAACGGAAGACGATATACTTCAAAAGATAGAGATCGGTAATGTAAACATGCCCCTGAACAGTTCTTTGATTACCGGGGCACAAAGTTTATTCGGCGTTAAAACACAATTACAATTTGGTAGAACTACGGTAACAGCAGTTTTCTCAGAACAACGCTCACAGAACAATACGGTAGTTGCTCAAGGTGGGGGAACACTAAATGAGTTTGCCCTAACAGCTTTAGACTATGACGAAGACAAGCACTTTTTCTTGGCACAATACTTTCGTGATAATTATGATAGTGCCCTTGCTAACTATCCATTTATTCAAAGTCAGGTTCAGATTACACGATTAGAAGTTTGGGTAACCAATAGAAACCAGCAAACGTTAAACGTAAGAAATGTAGTCGCTATCCAAGATTTAGGAGAGGCAGTGTCGGAACAAACCAGAATAGGAAACCAAGGTGGAGCTCCTGCGGGCTTTTTTAATGCCTCTTCCGCGAATGGTCTCCCACAGAACAATGCAAATGATTTTGACCCTGAATTGATTGGAGCTGGAGGCGCTTTGACCAATTCGATTCGTGATATTGCAACTGTAGATGCAGGATTCAATGTTCCTGGGTATGTCATAAATCAAGGATTTGATTACGCTATTTTAGAGAACGCTAGAAAACTGGAGCAAGGAAGAGATTATCAGTTTGATCAACAGTTAGGATATATCTCGTTAAATCAACGCTTGAGCAATGATGAGGTAATCGGGGTGGCCTTTCAATATACTTTTAATGGGCAGGTTTTTCAAGTAGGTGAGTTTGCCAATGGCGGTATAGATGCTACTACGGTTTCCGGAGGTGTAAATCCAATAATAGAAAACAATACGCTAATACTAAAGCTGCTAAAAAGTAATATTACCAATGTAGACGACCCAATATGGGATTTGATGATGAAAAACATCTACGCTACAGGGGCTTTTCAATTAAGTCAAGAAGACTTTAAGCTTAACATTCTATATTCAGATCCTACACCAAGAAACTATATCACTCCGGTAGACCCTAATGCTGGTTGGCCCGCCGGTTTTGAAGATAGAATACTGATCAATATTTTTAATCTCGACAGACTAAATATCTACAATGACGTTCAGGCAGGGGGTGACGGTTTCTTTGATTACGTTCCGGGTATTACAGTTGACACACAAAGTGGTCGTATCATCTTTACCAAGGTAGAGCCGTTTGGAGAATTCTTATTTGAACAATTAGGCGGGGGTACATATGATGTTGAAAATGATCAAGGTTACAATGTGAATCAACAGCGCTACGTATTTCGAAACATGTATGCGAAAACTAAGGCAGCTTCATTGCAAGATGCTGAAAAGAACAGGTTTCAACTAAAAGGACGCTATAAATCACAAGGGAATAATGGAATTCCTATCGGCGCATTCAATGTTCCAAGGGGGTCTGTAAGAGTTACTGCCGGTGGACGGCAATTGCAGGAGGGTATCGATTATACCGTAAATTATCAGGCCGGCACGGTACAATTGTTAGACCCGAGTTTAGAAGCATCTAATACACCGATAAATATTTCAGTTGAAAACAACGCTGTTTTTGGGCAACAGACAAGGCGTTTTACAGGCATTAATGTAGAGCACAAGTTTAACGAAAACTTTGTCTTGGGCGGAACGCTTTTGAATCTTAATGAACGGCCATTGACTCAAAAGTCAAATTTTGGAGTAGAACCTGTAAACAATACGATATTTGGTCTTAATGGTAATTTTAGTACAGAAGTTCCCTTTCTGACGCGACTGGCTAATAAACTTCCGAATATCGATACTGATGTTCCGTCTAATCTGTCGATTAGGGGAGAAGTTGCGGTTTTACAGCCTAACTCACCCAAGAATGCCGATTTTCAAGGGGAAACCACTACATATTTAGATGATTTTGAAGGTGCACAAGCTTTAATTGATATTCGTTCTTCACTTGGCTGGTCATTAGCGAGTCCACCATTGGAGTTTGCACCTGGTGGACAGTTGGAAGGAAGTACTCCTGAAGACCCTAACAACTTATTAAATGGTTATGGTAGAGCTAAAATGGCTTGGTACACTATTGATCCTATTTTTTATACCAATCAACGCCCGGCCGGGGTTACGGATAATGATATTTCTTTAAACCCTACACGTAGGGTTTTCATTGATGAGGTATTTCCTCAGGTAAATATTGCCCAGGGTCAGACAACAGTACAGGGAACATTGGATATAGCCTATTATCCAAACCAAAAGGGCCCTTACAATGCAAACCCAAGCTTTGAAACAGAGCAACCTAATGAAAAATGGGGTGGCTTAATGCGTTCTTTGAGCAGTACCAATTTTGAGCAGTCGAATGTAGAATTCGTTCAATTTTGGGTTTTAGATCCTTACGTTGATGGTATCACCCCAAATACGAATGCCGGTGAATTGGTGTTGAATTTGGGTAACATTTCAGAAGATATTCTAAAGGATGGTAAAAAACAGTACGAGAATGGGTTGCCAGGTGTAGATAGTAACGATTTGGTCGCCCCGACATCTTGGGGTGAAGTGCCAGCAACGCAGTCATTAGTTTATGCTTTTGATGCTGACGAGACGAATCGAAGCTTACAAGATTTAGGATATGATGGTTTGGCCAATGCAGAAGAAGCGGCTATATATAATGGTCCGGCAGAAGATCCGGCTTTAGATGATTTTCAGTATTATTTAAATAGAGAAGGTGGTATACTTGAAAGATATATCGATTTTAATAACCCTGATGGTAATTCTCCTGTTGCAGTGACCAATACCAATAGAGGCTCAACAACTTTACCCGATGTAGAGGATATTGATCGTGATTTAACAATGAACACCGTAAATAGCTATTATGAATATCGTATTCAGATTAGACCTAATACTACCATTAATGATCAATACGTTACGGATATCAGAGAAGGAGTAACCCCTGAACTTCCTAATAATACGCAGTTAAATAGAAGATGGATTCAATATAAAATTCCTTTAAGCGATTTTACAAATGCAGTAGGCGGAATTACCGATTTTCGTTCCATAAGTTTTATGAGAATGTACCTAACCGGATTTACCGATGATGTGGTGCTTCGTTTTGCAACCTTAGATTTGGTAAGAGGAGATTGGCGTAGTTATACCAACACCTTGCAACCAGGTGTTGATGATATACCTGGCGACGATGGTACGATTACAGACGTAAACGCGGTAAATATTGAGGAAAATGAGCAGCGGACCCCAATCCCTTATGTATTGCCTCCAGACGTTGTTCGTGAGCAATTGAACAATAACAACACGATTATCAATCAAAATGAACAGTCGTTATCTTTTGTGGTCGAAAATTTAGAATCTGAAGATTCGAGAGGTGTTTTTAAAAATGTAAACATAGATGTGCGACAGTATGAGCGTATTAAAATGTTCATGCATGCTGAAAAAATAGTGGATAGCGATTATTCTAATGACGATACTCCATTAGTAGGGTTTCTAAGAATTGGAACCGACTTTTCAGAGAATTTTTATCAGATAGAATTACCCTTACAGTTTACTCCTTTTGGTTCAGGAACAGCTGAAGCGGTCTGGCCAGAGGTCAATGAGCTTAATATTGCTTTGTCTGATTTGAACAAAGTAAAATCTCTTGGTATATCCAATGGAACTTTAAATGATATTAACTATTATGAAGTTGTAGATGGAGAAGTGGTTCCGGTTAGTGAATTCGCGCCTAGAACTTTAGGTAGAAACAGAATTGGTATTCGTGGAAACCCTTCTTTGGGAAGTATACGAGGTATGATGATCGGGGTAAAAAATGATGATGATTTGCCTGCAAGAGGTGAAGTATGGTTCAACGAACTGCGTTTAGCCGGATTGGATAATAATGGCGGATGGGCAGCCGTAGCGGCTATTGACGCGAATATGGCCGATTTTGCAAATGTAACCGCAACTGGTAGTACCAGTACTTCTGGTTTTGGTTCCATAGATCAAATGCCCAATGAAAGGGCTCGTGAAGACGCCATGTCGTATGATGTCGTTACCAATGTAAATGTAGGCCAATTGTTCCCTAAAAAATGGGGACTTCAAATACCTTTTAACTATGGGATATCCGAAACCCTAATCACACCTGAATTTGATCCTGTTTACGATGATTTAAAGTTAGATGATAGAATTGCAGCCGCCCAAACTCAGGAAGAGGCAGAAACTATTCTTGAACAGGCTGAAGATTATACAAAAAGAACGAGTATCAATTTAATTGGTGTTCGAAAAAATAGAGGAGAAGAGGCCGAAGAGAATTTCTATGATATTGAAAACTTTACCTTTAACTATTCGTATAACGAAACAAATCATCGCGATTTTGAAGTTGCCGATTTGCAAGATCAAAACGTGACTACGGGCTTTGTTTACAATCATAATTTTAAACCGGCACCGGTAGCACCTTTTGCAAAAAAAGATTCACTCTTTACAGGTAAATACTGGCAATGGTTAAAAGAACTAAATCTTAATTTACTGCCAACAAGTGTATCGGTTAATGCAAATTATAACCGGTCTTTTAATCAGCAACGTTTTAGAGATGTTCTAGAACCCGGTGTAGATGCATTAGACCTACCTTTATTACAGCAACGAAATTACCTTTTTAATTGGCAGTATGCTTTAAACTATAGTTTGACAAAATCGCTGCGGGTGAATTTAACTGCTTCGAATAACAATATAGTTCGTAACTATTTTAACATCGATGAAGATTCAGACTCGGGCATTAACCAAGATTTGGATTTATGGGATGGTTTCTTCGATATAGGAGAACCGAACAGGCATTCGCAACAAATGCAGGTAAACTATAAATTACCTTTTGATAAGATTCCATTCTTAAGTTTTATAGATTCTGAATATTCATATACGAGTAATTTCGATTGGCAACGCGGTGGTGATGCCTTAAATGAAGTGGCCGGTGAAGATATTAATACGGTTCAAAACGCCAATACCCATAACCTGATCATGAACATGCAAATGCAAGGTTTTTACGATATGATCGGTTTAAAAAAGCGAGATGGTAAAATAGCACCTGCTAGGGCCAATCCATTGGCAAGAACTGATAAAGCCGGTAATCCATCTTCGAAAGCACAAGATGAAAAACCCAAAAAGAAATCGGGCAAAGGTTTCAACACGCTTGTAGACATCTTGACTATGGTAAAACGTATCAATGTCAACTACAGTGAAAATAACGGTAAAGTGCTACCCGGGTACACGCAATCCATTGGTTTTATTGGTACCAGAAGGCCGTCTTTAGGTTTTGTTTTTGGCAGTCAAAGAGATGTCCGTTTTGAAGCAGCTAGAAACGGGTGGTTAACTACCTTTCCAGAGTTCAATTCGCAGTATCTAGAAAACACGAACAAACAATTAAGTATTGTTGCAACGGCCCAACCGACCCAAGATTTAACAATTGACTTGACCGCTGATAGACGTTTAACAACAAATTATCAAGAAAACTTTCAGGTGAATGATTTAGGCTCCGGGCAGTTTGAATATGAAAACTTGTTGGGTAATAACTTCGGTAATTTTAGTATTTCTACCATGATGATCGGTACCGCATTTGGTAAAAGTGATGAGTTTGATTCCGAGACCTTTGAAGAGTTTAAAGCTAACAGAATTACTGTTGCTAATAGGCTGGTGTCTGATAGAAACCAGAATACGGGTAATGTGGATGCCGAAGGATTTCCAGAAAGGTACGGAAAAACACAGCAAGAAGTTTTGCTTCCTGCATTTTTTGCGGCATATACAGGGCAAGATGTAAATAGGGTAAACCTAGACGCTTTTAGGCAGATACCAATTCCGAATTGGAATATAAAATATACCGGGCTTATGAAGCTCAAAAGCTTCAAGAAAAAATTCAAACGTTTTTCATTGAGTCATGGCTATAGAGCTGCTTATAGCATCAATTCGTTTCAAACAAATTTAGAGCGACAAAACGGAGCAATAGATACTGAAACCGGAGATTTCTTACCTGAAAACATCATTAATAACGTGATATTGACCGATGAGTTTAGTCCATTAATGCGTGTCGATTTTGAAATGAAAAATTCGCTGAGTGTTTTGGCCGAGGTAAGAACTGATAGAACCTTGTCGTTAAGTTTTGATAATAACCTATTGACTGAAATCAATGGGAAAGAATACACTGTTGGTCTAGGCTATCGTTTCAAAGATGTAAAATTTGTCACCAATATCGGGGGGCAAAAAACACGTCTGAAAGGCGATTTAAATTTAAAGGCAGATTTATCACTTCGTGATAATATTACAATTATCAGGAATTTGGATATCGATAATAATCAAATCACCTCGGGTCAAAATTTATGGTCCATAAAGTTCACGGCTGATTATGCGCTAAGCAAGAACTTGAACGCCTTGTTCTTTTATGATCATTCTTTCTCTAAGTTCGCGGTTTCCACGGCTTTCCCGCAAACTACCATAAATACAGGATTTACACTTAGATACAACTTCGGCAACTAACTTGTTTTTAGTAGCTATGATCTAGTTGAGATTTCTTTTGAAAACTCGTATTTATTCTTATACATTTGTTTGCATATCAAAATAGCATTCAAATGAATATTCCTTCCGAATTAAAGTACACAAAAGACCACGAATGGGTTAAGATTGATGGTGATGTTGCAACTGTTGGTATTACCGACTTTGCCCAAGGAGAACTTGGTGACATTGTTTATGTAGAAGTAGAAACTTTAGATGAAACTCTAGATAAAGATGAGGTTTTTGGCACGGTAGAGGCAGTAAAGACAGTTTCTGATTTGTTTTTGCCACTTACTGGTGAAATTATAGAATTCAATGAGTCTTTGGAAGATGAGCCAGAAAAAGTGAACTCAGATCCTTATGGCGATGGTTGGATGATTAAGATTAAGATTAGTGATTCTTCCCAGGTAGCCGAATTGTTAAGTGATGCCGATTATAAAGAATTAGTAGGTGCATAAAAAGCATTTATTTACAACTTTGTTTTTAAGCTGGGTGGTGTTAATAACATCACTCAGCTTATTTTCTTTTTCAGGTTTTGATAATGCAATCGGTATTGGAATGCCTCATATGGATAAAATCACCCATTTTGTCTTTCACCTCGGTTTTGTGGTATTGGGGTATCTTTTTATGAAGGAACGTGCCAAAGGTCTTTTTAACGAGCAGCAAGCATTACTTAAAATAGTAATAGCAGCTATTGTTTATGGGCTGCTAATTGAAGCTTTGCAATATATGATGCCTTTTGGTAGAGTAGCAGAAATTTCAGATGTATTAGCCAATGTTGGTGGTGCAATTTTTGGCTGTTTACTCATTAAAAAGTATTTTTCACTCAGTGAGAAGTTAAAATGACTCATTATAATTGTCATTTTATCGAATTAATATTTAAATTAGCAAACACTAAAATCAAATTAATATGGAACCAAAAAAGAATCCAAAAGCTGATGTAGGTAGAAATAGCAGTCTTTATTTCGTAATAGGACTAGCTGCGGTTATGGCATTGGTTTATGGAGCTTTAGAGTATAAGAACTATGACGATGATGGTGGTTATGACATCAGCCTTAATGTAGAAGATCAGCTAGATGAAGAGGTGCCGATGACGGAGCAGATTAAAACGCCTCCACCACCGCCTCCGCCAGCTGCTCCAGAGGTAATCGAGGTTGTAGAAGATGAAGAAGAGGTAGAAGAAACGGTTATAGAATCTACTGAGACCAGCCAAGAAGAAGAAGTAATGGAAGTTGAGGATGTTGAGATGGAAGAGGTAGATGAAGACATTTCGGTTCCTTTTGCTGTTATTGAAGATGTACCTGTTTTTCCCGGTTGCGAAAAGGCAAGTAATAAAAAGGCGTGTTTTCAAGAGCAAATGAACAAGCACATACGTAAAAATTTCCGTTACCCTGAAATTGCTCAAGAAATGGGTGTGCAGGGTCGTGTTAGTGTAGTTTTTGTTATTCAGAAAGACGGTAGTATCGGTAATATCAGAATGCGTGGTCCGGATAAAAATTTGGAGGCTGAAGCGTTGCGTATTATTAAAAAACTTCCTAAAATGACTCCTGGTAAGCAAAGGGGTAGGGCGGTAAAAGTACCATTTAGTATTCCTATAAACTTTAAATTACAGTAAGCGGATATGCTTTCAATACATAAAAAAAGGCTCGGTTTTCCGAGCCTTTTTTATTGCTATAAATCCAGCGAATTCGTTGCAAAAGAACATGCTCGGCAGTATCTTTGCAGGCCAATAGCGTTTGCGAATGAAGTCTGCTACAGGCACTCTTATCAATTCTGGTTTTTCCTCAGTTCTTTCTGATTTTAAAGAAATCACAAAGGTGCGATTGGCTGTAAGTGTTGTCTTCTCCTCAATAGCAGGATACTTTCTAGGGGCATATGAGTTACAATGGTCCGCTATTTTGCTTTTGGCCTTTGGGGGGTATTGTATGGTAGGTGCCTCTAACGCCTTTAATCAAGTGATAGAGCGAGATTTGGATGCGTTGATGAAGCGAACTCAGAATAGACCTATTCCTTCAGGAAGAATGTCTGTATCCAGCGCTATGACAACGGCAGTAATACTTACTGTTTTGGGTATTGTGGCGCTTTATATTCTTAGCCCTAAAACGGCAATGTTCGGTGCAATTTCCATCTTTTTATATACCAGTGTTTATACGCCGCTTAAAACGAAAACACCGTTGGCGGTCTTTGTTGGTGCAATACCTGGGGCAATACCATTTATGTTGGGTTGGGTAGCAGCGACTGACGATTTCGGTATAGAACCTGGTACATTGTTCATGATTCAGTTTTTCTGGCAGTTTCCCCATTTTTGGGCACTAGGTTGGATGTTGGACGAGGATTACAAAAAAGGAGGATTTAAAATGTTGCCCACTGGCAAAAAAGATACGGGTACGGTATTACAAATTATTTTATACACGATTTGGATGATAGTAATTTCCATCATGCCGGTATTTGGGTTCACGGGTAGGCTTCATCTTTCTATCCCAGCGGCAGTAATTGTATTCGTAATGGGTGTTGTAATGCTCATTTTTGCCTTTAAATTATATGAAAAAAGAGATAACAAAACTGCAAGAAGTTTAATGTTGGCAAGCGTCAGCTATATTACATTAATGCAGATTGTATACGTAATTGATAAATTTATTTAAGGTTTAGGTATGGATTTAACACAAGGTACGGCTAAGGAAAAGCATGAGAGGTCAAAAAAAATGATGCTCTGGTTTGGCATTATTAGCCTGGTTATGGCCTTTGCTGGTTGGACCAGTGCTTACATAGTAAGTAGTAAGCGTGAAGATTGGTTAGATAATATAGAACTACCGCAGGCTTTCTTTATCAGCACGGTATTGATAATTATTAGCAGTATCACCTATATTCTGGCAAAAAGAGCCGCAAAAAAGAACTATCAAAAACAAGTGACCAACTTTTTGTTGATTACGCTGGTTTTAGGAATAAGCTTTATAGTGCTTCAATTCGTTGGGTTCTCTCAGATGTTAGAGAGCGGTTACTATTTCACGGGGCCTACAAGTAATATAAAAATGTCATATGTGTTTCTTATCGCATTTGTACACATACTGCATGTAGTTGCAGGACTAATTTCATTGTTAGTAGTGATAACCCAGCAATTAAGAAAAAAATATACGCCAGAAAATATGTTGGGGCTAGAATTAGGAGCAACATTTTGGCATTTTCTAGATATTTTATGGGTCTATTTAATCGTATTTATGTTTTTTGTAAAATAAATCGCTTTTGAAAAAGTTTTCAACCCAGAATATCTTTTTCCAATAGCGCAAAAGATGTAAATTTGCTAAAGTTTTATTAAAACGCCTTTTTTATGGATACAACGGCAACGACCGGTACTGAAGAAAACGTTTGGGGAGGTGGTAACAAACCCCTAGGAGCTAGTTATGGTAAAATGATGATGTGGTTTTTCATCGTTTCCGATGCATTGACCTTTTCGGGTTTCTTGGTAGCTTATGGATTTTCAAGATTTAAATTTATTGAGACTTGGCCCATAGCCGATGAGGTATTCACGCACGTTCCGTTTTTTCATGGCAACTATCCGATGATTTATGTGGCCTTTATGACGTTTATTTTAATTATGTCATCTGTGACAATGGTTTTGGCTGTTGACGCTGGTCACCATATGAAGCAGAAGAAGGTTATCATATATATGTTTTTGACCATTATCGGGGGTGCTATTTTCGTTGGTTCACAGGCATGGGAATGGGCAACCTTTATCAAAGGCGATTTTGGAGCTTTAGAAACCAAAGGTGGTCGCGTATTGCAATTTGTAAAAGCCGATACCGGTGAACGTGCTGCTATTGCCGACTTTGCCGTTATCTTAGAAGAAGATAGAGTGGCCAATACAAGAGATAAAGGTGTGTGGTTTAATGCTGATGAGGCATCTTTGACTTCGCTTTCATTGAATGAGGTAATTACCGGGTTTAAAGCCAACCCGAATATTCTAATAAGAACTGAAAAGATCAATGAAGAGGGTGAGAAGACACTTTTAAATAGGGAGGAGTCTCTTTTAAAACTTACCGACGCTGTGCGTGTTGTTGAGGGTGCAAATCTTGTTAGAAATGAATATGGTAGTCGATTATTTGCAGACTTTTTCTTTTTCATTACTGGTTTTCACGGTTTCCACGTTTTTTCGGGTGTAGTTATCAATATCATTATCTTTTTTAATGTAATTCTTGGTACCTACGAAAAGAGAGGGCACTATGAGATGGTTGAAAAAGTTGGTTTGTACTGGCACTTTGTAGATTTAGTGTGGGTATTTGTATTTACATTCTTTTATTTGGTATAATTTAATTGTCAATCCTTCAGAAATAGGAACTTATAATAAAGCTTACGCGATATGGCGCACGAACATAAATTAGAAATTTTTAGAGGTCTTTGGAAGTTTAAATCGAACACTCAGAAGATTTGGGGTGTTTTGGCTTTTCTAACGCTGGTAACTACGATTGAAGTTGTTTTAGGTATCATAAAGCCTGAATTTTTAATCAAGACTTCTTTCTTGGAAATGAAATTGCTAAACTGGATTTTCATAATCCTGACTTTAGTTAAAGCGTATTATATCGCTTGGGATTTTATGCACCTTAGAGATGAAAAAAGTTCTTTAAGAAGAGCTATTGTTTGGACGCCGATATTCTTGGTAGTGTATTTAATTACCATATTACTTTTTGAAGCAACGTATATTTATGATGTATTCAAGAATGGCTTTATGGCTTGGGATTTTTAGTATGCTGAACTAGATAAAGTATAGTTAAAAAGACGGTTTTTAAAGCCGTCTTTTTTATTTTTGTTTATGCCAAACTTGTTTTGGTATCTGCTTATTTTTATTGAATTTATTTTGTGAAAACATAAAATAATTCAATTCGATGTTTTATGAAAAAAGTCTTTGTTTTAGTAGTGTTATTTATACTCCCGTTAGTGGCGTATCTCTTTTTTGCCTCAGGAGTCAATAACTTTGGAAGGTTACCGGTACTAACGGAAAAAGTCTCTGATATTTCCACCATATCCAAAAATTATACTTTTGAAGATAAAATCACCATCTTGGGTTTTGTAGGTAACGATGTTAATCGCGTTAAAGGGAATTTATTTAATCTAAATCAAAAAATTTACAAACGTTTTCACGAGTTTAATGATTTTCAAATGATAATGGTTGCCCCTATCGGGGTTGAAAAAGAAGTTGTAGATCTAAAAGAAGAATTAGGGCAACTGGCAGATGCGAAAAAATGGAATTTTGTATTTGTAAAACCTGAAGAGATAAAGAACCTTTTTGATGGTTTAAAAACTGATTTGTCACTTGATAAAAACCTTGGGAACCCTAATGTATTTATTATAGATAAAAAATTGAGCTTGAGAGGAAGAGATGATGACGAAGACGAGAAAGTGAAGTACGGTTTTAACACGATATCTGTAGCGGAATTGAACAATAAGATGGAGGATGATGTAAAAATCATTCTTGCTGAATATAGACTAGCCTTAAAAAAGAACAATGCCGACAGGAGCAAATAATAATAAAAAATACACCTATGTATGGGTCTCTTTAGTGATACTTGTATTTGGTATAATTTTTATCCCAAGAATTGTTGACCGTTTGAAAAGCGATTCTGTAGTGGTTAATGATAGGCTGGCAAATGCAAATACCATAAGCGATTTGTCTTATATCATGAATAATGGTAAAAAGCGCAAGGTCCCCAACTTTTCTTTTTTAAATCAAGACAGTGTTTTGATTTCCAATAAGGATTATCTGGGTAAGGTTTATGTTGTTGAATTTTTCTTTACCACCTGCCCGACCATTTGCCCTATCATGACGCAAAATTTGGTGACGCTACAGGAAACCTTTGAGAATGAAGCAGATTTTGGGGTAGCATCGTTTACCATAAACCCAAGGTACGATACGCCGACCGTTTTAAAAAAGTATGCCGTGAAACATGGGATTTCGAATCCTGATTGGCATTTAATGACCGGCGAGCAGAGCGAAATCTATGATCTGGCCAATAAAGGCTTTTACATTATGGCGAATGAAGAGAATGAAGCTCCTGGCGGGTTTGAGCACTCTGGCGCATTTGCTTTGGTCGACAAAGAGGGGTATATCCGTTCGAGAAATGATCGTTTTGGTAATCCGATTATTTATTACCGAGGTACTATAACAGAAAAGCAAGGAGTCAATGATGAGGGAGAGGTACAGCAGATTACTTCATTAAAAGAAGATATTAAAAATTTATTGGCCGAATAAGTGAAGACACAGAAAGTAAATGAGAAAAAAATAAGGGTTTGGATAACTATTTTGTCGATAGCCATACCCTTGGTTGTGGCTGTTCTTTTTGGGTATAAAATACCAAATGCTGAGCCACTCCGTTTTTTACCACCTATTTATGCTACAATTAATGGGCTAACAGCATTATTTCTAATTGCAGCAGTTATAGCAATAAAAGAAGGAAATCAAAAATTACATCAAAACCTTATGACCACCTGTATTTTGTTTTCGGTGGCCTTTTTGGGTATGTATGTGGCATACCATATGACATCGGAATCAACCTCGTACGGTGGTGAAGGCATAAGCAGGTATTTTTATTTTTTTATTTTAATATCGCATATCGCACTTTCTATAATTATAATACCATTAGTTTTAATCACTTACAGTAAGTCATACTTTTTTAAAGATTTTGTGGCCCACAAAAAGTGGGCAAGATTTACTTTTCCAATATGGTTGTATGTGGCTGTTACCGGGGTAATAGTTTATTTGATGATATCACCTTACTACCAATGAAAAAAAAGATAATAATAGTATTAATATTGGTTTTGATGCTTTTTCCAGAAATGGTTGAGGCACAGTGCGCCATGTGTCGGGCGGCCTTAGAAAGTGAAGCCGATAATAGCCAAGCAGAGGGTATTAATAATGGCATTGTATACCTGATGGCCATTCCTTATATCTTGGTTGCGGGGTTATTTTTCTTTATTTATCGCAAGTTAAAAACCAGAAGTACAGCGGTTTAACATTTTTTTTACAAAAAAGTGTAACAAATAAGGCTAACTTCAGTCTTATTAGGGTACGGTAACGTATTCATCAATCATCAAAAAACCAACCCAATGTTTGACATCGAGAGATGGCAAGAGATATTTGACACTATTCGCAAGAACAAATTGCGAACCTTCCTCACTGGTCTATCTGTTGCTTCAGGTATTTTTATTCTAGTTATTTTATTAGGTTTTGGGCAAGGCATGCAAAATGGTATTGAGGCCGAATTTAAAGGCGATGCCGCAACCAGTATCTGGGTATGGCCCAATAGAACTACAATTGAATATAAAGGTCTTAATCCGGGTAGAAGAATTCAGCTAAGAAATGAAAATTTTGATGTCATTGAAAATCAAATGGGTGATGAATATGACAGTGGTTCTGTACTATACTTTCCTAGAGGAGTAAAAGTGGTCTATAATAATGACCTTTTGGTCTATAATGTGGCTGGTACGACCGGCGACTTACAGCCCATTGAAAATGAATACTTATCAGAAGGGCGATATATAAACCAGGCAGATGTAGAAAATAATGCCAAGGTAGCTGTTATCAGTAATAAGATTAGAAGAGAAGTCTTTGCCCATGTAGATTCTCCGCTTGGAGAGTATTTGACCATTTCTGGAGCAGGATTTAAAATTGTTGGTGTTTTCGGTGAGTACGGTGATGATGAGGGAGAAGAGGAAAGAATATTTATTCCTATCACCACTGCTCAACTTGCTTTTAATGGCAGCGATAAGCTGAATAACTTAAATTATCTATTGCCCGATCAGGGATCGCTCAATGCAACTGTCGCAAATACAGATAGATTCATTAAAGAAATGAAAACCTACCTGAACGAATACCATGGAGTATCTCCCGAAGATGATAGGGCAATCCGCGTATGGAACCCTATTGAAGAGGCAAAACGCTATTACGGACTCACAGGTAACATTAAGTTTTTCTTCTGGTTTGTGGGAGTCTGTACCATAATTGCCGGGGTAGTTGGGGTAAGTAACATTATGTTGATCGTAGTTAAAGAACGGACGAGGGAAATAGGCATTAGAAAAGCTTTAGGTGCCAAGCCATGGGGAATTGTAGCCATGATTTTACAAGAATCTGTTTTTGTTACTGCTATTTCGGGGTTTTCAGGACTAATTTTTAGCATGGCCATTTTAGAAGTAGTGGGCCCTAATGTAGAAATAGATTATGTGGTTAACCCATCGGTGAATTTTACAGTTGCCTTTTCAACGGTGATTGTTTTGGTAGTTGCAGGTGCAATTGCGGGTTTTTTTCCTGCTTGGCATGCAGCTAGAGTACATACCATTGAAGCATTAAGAGACGAATAGCATTATGTTTAATAAAGATCGTTGGAAAGAAATTATTGAAGTGCTGACTAGTAATTGGTTCAGAACGATACTTACGGCTTTTGGTGTCTTTTGGGGCATTCTTATTTTGATTATACTTCTTGCTGCAGGTAAAGGTCTGGAGAATGGCATTAAGCAAGACTTTAACGGGGTGGCCACAAATACGATGTTTATGTGGACACAGAATACCACAATGGCATATCAAGGCCTACCTGAGGGGAGAAGGTTCAATTTTAAACTTGAAGACGTAGAACTATTGCGGCAGAATGTCCCCGAGCTCAAAATCATTTCGCCTAGAAATGCCCAACGAGGGCCAAGCGGTGTAGATAATGTGGTTTACGGCACGGAAACCGGATCCTACAGAATTTTTGGAGATTACCCTGAAATAATTCTGCAAAACCCCATGTATGTCGCCAAAGGACGCTTTATAAATTATAACGACATAAAAGAAAAGCGTAAGGTGGTTGTTATTGGAGATGGAATAAGAAAAGACTTATATAAAGAAGACGAGGAGGTTTTAGGTACTTATCTTAAGATTAGCGGCGTAAATTTTATGGTCGTTGGCACTTATAAGGAAAAAACAAGTAATGGTAGTAACCAAGATAGTGAGCGGCAGATCTATGCTCCATTTACATCGTTTTCCCAGGCTTTTAACAGAGCCGATAATGTAGGGTGGATGGCCTTGACCGCAAAGGATGGAAAATCAATAAGTAACCTAACGGATAAAATAATAAATACCGTCAAAAAAAGTCGAAAGGTACACCCTGATGATGAAAGGGCTATTGGCTTTTTTGATTTATTTAGACAGTATAATAGGGTAGAAACTCTTTTTTCCGCAATGCGATGGATAGCTATTATCGTTGGAACATTAGTTTTAATCTCGGGAGTTATAGGTATTAGTAATATCATGCTTATAGTGGTTAAGGAGCGGACAAAGGAAATAGGTATAAGAAGAGCACTTGGTGAAGCACCATGGTCTATAAAAAAACAGATTCTTATGGAGTCTATATTTCTAACTATAATCTCTGGCATGACAGGTATTATAACGGGGTCTTTGTTTATCTATGGTATTAACGCCCTTTTGGATAGTGTAGGCCCGGTAGACATGTTTTTAAATCCAAATGTAAGTGTTGGTGTAGTTGCAATGGCCTTAATAATACTAGTTGTTTCGGGCTTATTTGCTGGCTTTATACCAGCTCAGAGTGCCATAAAAGTAAGACCTATAGACGCATTAAGAACAGAATAAAAATAGAAGATAGCTAATTAAGAGATTTTCAAATTGAAAATCTTGGAGTGTAAATTCCGAATAAATAAATCAATCAAAAATGAAAAAATCAGTAACCATTATCATCCTTTTAATTATTGTTCTAGGTTTTGGAGGAGCCATGTATTATTTGTATCAAAAGAACGCTGAAGACCCTGTTGTATATGAGACGGAACAGGCAGAAAAACAAAATATTATAAAGAAAACCGTAGCTACAGGAAGTATTTTGCCTTTAGAGGAAGTATTGATCAAACCAAATATTTCTGGTGTTATTGAAGAAGTGTATGTTGAAGGTGGTGATTATGTGAAGTCTGGCGATCTGTTGGCGAAAATAAAGGTTGTGCCAAATTTGAATGCTTTGATTGATGCACGCAATGCTATAGAAGATGCAAAAATCAACTTAGCCGATCAAAAGCGTAATTATGATCGGCAGCTCTCCATTTTTAATAAAGGAGTAATTTCTCAAGCGGATTTAGATAGGGCGCAAGTCACTTATGATCAAGCAAAACAGGCCTATAGCGCGGCAAATAAGCGTTTTGACATTGTAAATACGGGTACTACTCGTGGTTTTGGCAATTCGGCCAATACATTGATAAAATCTACTGTAAGCGGAATGGTGTTAGAGGTGCCTGTAGAAGTAGGTAATCAGGTCATCGAAAGTAACAATTTTAACGAAGGTACTACGATCGCCGCCATTGCCGACGTCGAAAAAATGATTTTTGAGGGTAAAGTTGATGAATCGGAAGTAGGAAAAATTAAAGAGAATCTTCCTCTCGAAATAACTGTGGGTGCAATTGAAAATAAAGTTTTCAATGCGGTATTGGATTATATTGCGCCTAAAGGTAAAGAAGAAAACGGCGCCATTCAATTTGAAATTAAAGGAACACTTAAAAAACAGGATACTACATTTATTAGAGCTGGCTTGAGTGCCAATGCATCTATTATTTTGGCCAGAGTAGATAGTGTTTTGGCTATCAAAGAAGCCCTGGTGCAGTTCGATGAGGAGACAAAAAAACCTTTCGTGGAAATTGAAACCGGAAATCAGCAATTTGCGCGTAAAGATATCGAGCTGGGTATTAGTGACGGTATTAACGTAGAGGTCAAATCTGGTATTTCAATTGAAGATAAAATTAAGGTTTGGAACGGAATCGAGTCTGAAGAGGAGAACGACTAACCTTTTAACAAAACTTTTTAATATTTCTTGTAACAAATCTACAACTTGTAAGTCCTATTGACACAGGATTGCAAAGTTCTGTATAGCTAACAAACCAATCATCATGATAGAAATTAAAGATCTTCACAAATCCTATAAAATGGGGAGTAATTCCCTTCATGTTTTAAAAGGAATCAATTTTTCAGTAGAAGATGGCGAATTGGTCGCTATCATGGGATCCTCGGGTTCTGGAAAATCAACCTTGCTAAATATTCTTGGAATGCTAGATGAAGCGGATGAAGGAGAATATACCCTTGATAATGTTCCTATCAAAAACTTAAGTGAAACCAAAGCTGCTCAATACCGCAATAAGTTTTTAGGCTTTGTTTTTCAATCGTTCAATCTTATTAATTATAAGAGTGCAATGGAGAATGTAGCACTTCCTTTATACTATCAAAGGGTTGCTCGAAAAGAACGCACAGAAAAGGCGCTACAATATCTAGAAAGAGTAGGATTAAGGGAATGGGCAACACACTTGCCGAGTGAACTTTCGGGGGGTCAAAAACAACGTGTTGCCATAGCAAGGGCAATGGCGGCCGAACCTAAGGTGCTTTTGGCAGATGAGCCTACTGGAGCTTTGGACAGTACTACTTCGTATGAAGTGATGGATTTAATTCAAAAAATCAATGATGAGGGTAATACCATATTGGTAGTTACGCATGAAGAAGATATTGCCCATATGTGCAAACGTATTGTACATCTAAAAGATGGGGTTATAGTAGAAGATAAAAAAGTGAAACAAGTTAGAGCAGCGGAGTATGTTCAGTAGAGATACTTGGAAAGAAATATTTGAAACTATTCGCAAGAATAAACTGCGAACCTTTTTAACGGGGTTTACAGTGGCGTTGGGTATTTTTATCTATGTGGTGCTGTTCGGAATGGGCAATGGTTTAAAAAACACCTTTGCAAAGTTTTTTAATGATGATGCCCAAAATGTCTTTTTTGTATTCCCCGGTAGAACAACAGTTCCTTTTAAGGGATATAAAGCGAATAGAAGAATAGAATTCGAAAACGATGATCTAGTAGATATAGCCGAAAATTTCCCTATGTTCTTAGAGTACATAACACCTCGTATATCTAGAGGAGCATCGGTGACTTATAAAGAAGAATCTGATAATTATACTACAAGAGCAGTGGCCCCTGCACATCTTTTTGCGGAAAAAACCATAATTATGAAAGGGCGCTATTTGAATGAGACCGATATTATTCAAAAAACGAAGTATGCCGTTATTGGAAGGCTTGTAGAACAAGACCTTTTTAAAGGAGAGGAATCAATAGGGAAGTTTATAGATGTTAGTGGTAGTGTCTTTAAAGTTATCGGTGTTTTTCAAGATGATGGTGGCGATAACGAAGAACGTAATATTTATATTCCATATACTACAAGACAACTTATAGAAAAGAATAACGATAAAATAGACCAGATTATATTGGCTTTTAAGCCAGAAATTGGATATGCGGGGGCGATGGCTTTTGAAGGGAAACTTGATAAATTCATCCGAAATAAAAAGATTATTAGCCCAAGCGACCCTAATGGTATTTTTATAAGAAACGTGGCTGATCAGTTTAAACAGAACCAGCAATTCGCAGGGGTTTTGCAGACCATAATTTCAATAATTGCTTTTGCCGTAATCATCTCTGGTATGATTGGTATTGGCAACATCATGGTGTTCATGGTAAAAGAACGTACTAAGGAAATTGGTATTCGTAAAGCTTTAGGAGCTACCCCAAGAAGGGTAACCAATGGAGTTATTTTTGAAGCCATATTTATTACCACGATTTCTGGATTTGTTGGATTGCTGATTGGGATTTTTGTATTGAGGTCAATAGGGGGTAAAACTTTGGAAGATGACTATTTCATTACCAACCCAGAGATTAATATCACTAATGCCATTTTTGTAACCATACTATTAATAGTTTTTGGAGCAGCTGCAGGATATCTTCCTGCAAGAAGAGCAGCTAAAATTAAACCTATAGTAGCTTTAAGAGACGAGTAAAATGAAACAACTATTCGACGGAAATACTTGGCAAGAAATTTTTCAGTCTATTCGAAAGAATAAATTGCGGACTTTCTTAACTATGATAGGGGTTTTTGTAGGAATCTATATTTATATTGGCTTGTCAGGGGCTTCAAAAGGTTTGGATAACGGTTTTGAGCGTCAGTTTGAGACTATAGCAAAAAATAGCCTATTTGCTTGGGGGCAACGAACAAGTATACCTTATGCAGGTTTTAAAACGGGGCGTCAAATACAACTAAAATTAGGAGACGTTGAAGTGCTCTATAATAGAGTTCCAGAAATTGAAACAATCGCCCCGCGTAATGTTAAAGGCATCTTTGGTTCTAATCCTGGCATTATTACAAGAGGGTTGAAGTCTGGAAATTATGCCGTATATGGCGATTTTCCTGATTTTGCAGATATAGCCACAAAGAAAATCTATGATGGGGGTCGTTTTATCAATGATGAAGACATTGAGCAAGCAAGAAAAGTATGTGTAATAGGTGAGCGTACGCAAAAGGAATTGTTTGAAGAAGATGAAGACCCTATAGGAGGTTATATTAGAATCGATAACATCTATTTTCAGGTAGTTGGCGTGCACAAGTTTACTCCGGGTGGCGGTTTCGAAAGTGATAGCGATATCTACATACCCTTTGCTACATTTAAAAAATTATATAATACGGGAGATAATGTTTCTTGGCTTACCATTGCTGCTTATGATGATGCAGATGTTGTGAAGGTCGAGGAAGATATCAAAGCTACTTTACGAAGTATACACAATGTAAGCCCAAAAGATGAAAGAGCTTTCGGTTCTTTTAACCTTGGTGAAATTTTTAATAAGATTATGGGCTTTTCTAGTGGTATGACCTTCTTATCATTAATAGTAGGCATTGCTTGTATTCTTGCAGGGGTTATCGGTATTGGTAACATTTTATTGATCTCCGTTAAAGAGCGCACCAAAGAATTAGGGGTTAGACGCGCATTGGGTGCGACCCCTTCTGAAGTGCGTAATCAAATTATTATTGAAGCACTAACACTAACCCTATTAGCAGGTATTATAGGTATCATATTTGGCGCATTAACGCTTAAAATAATTGATACCTTGACCAAAGGTGGAGACTTCCCCTATGCTAATCCAACGGTGCCAATACCATATGTGATAGGGTCACTTTTATTAATGGTCGTTCTCGGTGTGCTAATAGGATTAATTCCGGCTCAAAGAGCTGTAAGCATAAGACCAATAGATGCTCTAAGAGAAGAATAACTAAATAACAACTATAAAACTAAATTGACATAAAATGAAGAAAATTTTAAAATGGGTAGGACTTGGGGTATTGATACTCGGTGCTTTATGGGCTGCAGCTTTTTTTGTGAAGTCCAATGGTAAGTCTGCTATTGAATACGAAACCCACAATCCTTTTATATCCAGTATCGAGAAGAAAACTGTTGCTACCGGAAAGGTCATACCTGAAGACGAAGTTGAGATAAAACCTCAAATTTCGGGTATCATAGACAAAATTTATTTAGAAGAAGGTGTTACGGTAAAAGCAGGTGATTTAATCGCCGTAATTAAAGTAGTTCCTAATGAGCAAGCCTTAAATCAGGCTAATGGCCGTGTAAGAAATGCCGAACTGGCCTTAAATAACGCTAAAATCGAATATGACAGAAACAAAACGCTTTTTGATAAAGGGGTGATTTCGAGTCAAGATTTTAATAATTTGGCTTTAACCTATAATCAGGCACAGCAAGAGGTTAAAAATGCTCGAGCAGATTATCAGATCATTAGACGGGGTTCAGCAGGTGGGTCATCTAGTGCTAATACAAACATTAGAGCTACAGTGGATGGAACCATTTTAGAAATACCAGTCGAGGAAGGTGATCAGGTAATACAAAGTAATAACTTCAACGATGGTACTACTATTGCATCAATAGCAGATTTGAGTAAAATGATTTTTGAAGGTAAAGTCGATGAAGGTGAAGTAGGGAAGTTGGAAGTTGGAATGCCTTTAGAGATAAGTTTAGGCGCAATTAGTGATAAGAAATTTGACGCGAACCTTAAGTTTATTGCACCAAAAGGAGTTGAAGAAGCTGGTGCGGTACAGTTTAAGATAGAAGGTGATGTAAAAGTTGACGAAAGTGTAATGATACGTGCCGGTTACAGTGCCAATGCCTCTTTAATTCTTGAGAAAAAGGATAGTATTTTGGTTATTCCTGAAGCGTTACTTCAATTCGATAAATCTACCAATAAACCTTATGTGGAAATTGCGACTGGAGAGCAGCAATTTGAGCGTAGAGACATAGAAATAGGAATTTCAGATGGGGTAAACGTAGAAATTGTTTCTGGCCTTGAAAAAGACGATAAGGTTAAACAATGGAATAAAACAGAGCCTATTAAAAAAGGTTTAGAGGAAGATGAGGAAGAGGACTCTGAAGAAACTGCCGAATAACCAATTTACAAACCGAAAAATCAAAAAACGAATGAGACATACGTTAACCTTACTACTAATCATAGGATCTTTATTTTCCGTTAACGGACAAATGAAGAAATGGACACTTGAAGAGTGTGTTACATATGCTGTTGACAATAACCTTACTATTGAACAGTTTGAATTGGATTTAGAAAACGCCAAAATTGATAAATCGGATGCAATCGGAGGATTCTTGCCAGATTTTAATGCAAATAGTAATATTTCAGAAAGATCAGGTTTAGTGGTTGATCCTAATAGTAATAGTAATGTTTCTGGAACTATATTCTCAGTTTCACCAAGTTTATCATCAAACATTACTTTGTTTGATGGATTAAGAAATGTTAAAAGGCTTCAAAGGGCTAAATTAAATACAATAGCAAATCAATACCGATTGGATGATTTAAAAGATGATATCCGCTTAAATGTAGCCAATGCCTATTTACAAGTTTTATCAAGTAAAGAGCAATTAAAAGTGTTTAAAGCTCAATATGCAGTGACGGAACAAGATTTAAAACGCACCAAAGAACTAGTAGAATCCGGGGTGTCACCAAGGGGCGATTTATTGGAAATTGAGGCGACAGCTGCAAATCAAGAACAACAGATTGTAAATGGTGAAAGCTTGGTTTTAATCTCTAGGGTAAACCTTGCGCAGTTATTACAGATTACGGATTATGAAAACTTTGATATTGCTGATGAGAGTTTTGCAGTACCACCCTCTGACATTTTAAATAATTCTGCCAAAGTGATTTTTGACAAAGCTCTTGGTTTTAGAAATGATATAAAATTTTCTGAAGCTACTGTAGACTTGGCAAAAAAAGATTTAGAAATTGCTAAAGGCGCAAATTATCCAACTTTAGGGGCTTTCTTTAGGTATAACACTTTTTATAGTAATCAATTTCAAGTAGTCAGAGACCCTCAAACAGGTCAGCCAATAATAAATCCTAACACAATGTTACCAGAATTTTTTAGGGAAGAATTTATTGATCAACTTTGGTTAAATGATGGCATTTCTTACGGCTTTCAATTGAATGTTCCAATTTTTAACGGATGGAGCACGAAAAATGGAGTCAAAAGATCAAAAATTTCTTTAGAGAGAGCAGAACTGCAATTCGAGCAAGATAAATTAGCACTAGAGGCTACCGTTCAGCAAGCCTATGTAGATGTCGGTACCTTTGAAAAGGCATATGAAGCTGCTTCAAAGACTCTGGAGGCACGTAGACTGGCTTATGATTATGCGAAAGAGCGTTTTGATGTTGGTTTGATGAACTCTTTTGATTTTAGCCAAGCACAGGCAAGAGTTGATAATGCAGAAGCAGATTTGATAAGAACTAAATATGATTATATTTTTAGACTGAAAATACTAGAGTTCTATTTCGGTCTTCCAATTTCATTGAACTAAGGGTTATCTTTGCGGTCGTTATGGCCAAAATAATAAACTTAGAAACCGCAACTACGAATTGCTCAGTGAGCATTTCCGTAGATGGTAAGCTAGTTAGCGTTAAAGAGGAAAATACGCCTAATTATTCGCATTCAGAGCAATTACACATATTCATAAAAGAAGCCTTAGAGGAGGCTTCTTTTTCATTTTCAGATATCGATGCTATTGCAGTAAGTAAAGGCCCAGGCTCATACACAGGATTAAGAATTGGAGTGTCTGCGGCAAAAGGCCTATGTTTTTCACTGGACTTGCCGTTAATTTCTGTTCCAACTTTAGAAAGTATGGCAAACCAACTTCATATTGAGCCAAATGAGATTGTCATTCCGGTTTTGGATGCGCGAAGAATGGAGGTCTACTCTTGTGTTTTTGATGATGCATATCATGAAATTAGAGAGACCAAGGCCGAGATTATTGATGAAAATTCATTTGCCCATTACTCAGGCTTTAAGAAAGTTCATATTATTGGGAGCGGGGCTGAAAAATGTCAAGAAGTTCTGAGTCATTCAAATTTTCAATTTTATAAAGAAGCCTTTCCCTCATCTAGAGAAATGGCAAAATTGGCACAAAAAAAATTCAAAGCAAACGACTTTGAAGATGTCGCCTACTTCGAACCTTATTATTTAAAGGACTTTATCCTTCAAACAAAGAAAAAATAGTTTTACTTAATACTATGCATAACACGTTGAGGAAATGGAATTTCAATTCCGGCTTCGTCAAAACGTAATTTAGATTCTTCGTGAACATAGAATTTGGCCTGCCAAAAATCCTCATTCTTTGCCCAAAATCGTAAGGACAGATTAACTGAACTATCCCCCAGGGAACCAACATAAACTTCAGGAGCAGGCTCGGTTAATATGGAATCATTATCGGCGCATATTTGTAGTAAAATCTCTTTGGCTGTTTTTATATTAGAACCATAGCCAATGCCTACGGTATAGTTTTCCCGTCTTATGGGTTCTGCATTATAGTTTATGACATTTCCGTTAGAAAGCTGTCCGTTCGGCACTATGGCCAATTGATTTCCAAAGGTGGTAAGCTTGGTATTGAAAATAGAAATTTCTTTTACGGTGCCATCTACCCCTTGTGCAGAAATAAAATCGCCCACTTTAAAAGGTTTGAACAACAATATTAAAACGCCACCGGCGAAATTGGCCAAAGATCCTTGAAGTGCCAACCCAATTGCCAGCCCTGCGGCACCCAACATCGCGACCAAAGAGGAGGTTTTTACCCCTAGTTGGGTTACCACAAGTACAAATAGTACAATCTTTAAGGTGATGCTGATAAAACTCTGTAAAAATGTCTCTAAGGTTTGGTCGTAGTCTTTCTTTTCAAAAAACTTTCGAACCATCCGGTTTAAAAATTTCACAACCCAAAGACCAACTATTAGCAATAAAATGGCCAAGACTAAATTGGGGAGTAACTTCCATATCCAATCTATGGCATTGTCTAAATGGGCCTGTAAATCTGTTAATTCTTTCATAGTGTTTTTATTGTTATCAAGACAACCTAAGAAAATGAGAAAATCAAGTCAAAAAAATAAGTCTAAACTTTGGTTAATGTTTCAAACGATTTTAAAGTTGTTTTAACACTTCTTCCGCACTTTGTACCGGCAACTTACAGGTTCCTTCAATACATACATAAATCAAGGTTTCTCCTTCACTATACCTGTTCTCGAGCAGTTCTATGGGCCCTTCTTCAGGCGAACCTACCAAAATACTATTGGGCAGGTAGTTCTGGGCTATTTCTCTACCAATACTTTTGTAGTCATCGCCTACAATCGCTATTTCATAAAAGTTTTGCTGCTTGTAAAGCACTAAATGCAACCAATTGGAATAGCTCTGTGCATTTTGATCAAAATTACCCTGTACATTTTTAAGCATTTCGTTCGCTAAATCGCCATAGCCTTTATCCATATAGACTTTATGAAGCTTTAAAAGGTTTTTGCCCATAATAGAATTGGATGCAGAGATAACATTGTCATTGGTTTCTATGCTTCTTCTAATTAGTGAATCGTCTTCATCAGAAGTAAAATAAAACAACTTACTATCCGTGTCTTGAAAATGAACAATGGTATAATCTGTAAGTTGTTGGGCCTCTTTTAGCCATTTAATATCAAAAGTGACTTCATAAAGTGAAATGTATGCTTCTATTACCGAAGCGTAATCTTCTAAAAACCCATTAATGTTACTCTTTCCTTTTTTGTGGTTTCTATAAAGTCCCCCGTCTGCTTTTTTCATTTTGGTTTGAATGAAAGTGGCATTTTTGAGTGCTAACTCTAAATAGCTTTTATCACCAAGATAACGATAGGCATCTACCAAACCTTGAAGCATTAACCCGTTCCATGAGGTTAAAATCTTGTCATCTAATCGTGGTTTTTCACGTTTAGTACGTTCTTGTTTTAAAATGCCTAAACTGTTATCAATTTTTTCTTTAAGTGCAGTAACAGAAATATTGTGTTTTTCGGCAATATCCTTATCGGATTTATCTCGTATCAAAACATAATTTTCTTCCCACTGGCCATATGAATTGATGTTGAAATAGTCTTTAAAGATTTCAAAATCGGCCTTTAATATGGTTTGGAGTTCTTCTGCCGTCCAAACATAGTAGGCACCTTCTTCCAAATCATTGTTTTCGTCTAAACTGTCAGCATCTAAAGACGAATAAAACCCGCCATTTTCATCGGCTAATTCTTCTAGTGCAAAGGCGATGCTTTCTTCGGCAGTTTTCTTATAGAGATCATTTTTTGTTACTGCATAGGCTTTTGAATACAAGCTGATCAATTGTCCATTGTCATAGAGCATTTTTTCAAAATGAGGAACATGCCATTTGGTATCAACGGAATAACGTGAAAAGCCTCCGCCTACATGGTCAAAAATACCGCCATAGGCCATTCTGGTGAGTGTGGTATTCACATATTCGAGAATCTTTTCATCTTTTTGTGAAGTGCCATAATGCAACAAGAAATCAATATTATTGGGCATCATGAACTTAGGCGCTCTTTTATACCCCCCTAAAAAGGTGTCAAAATAAGTTGCCCAATTCTCTACTGCGCTACTAAGCTGTTCGAGTGAGTAAGAAACGGTTTCTTCTTTGTTTTCAACAAGATTTATAGCTTTTATGCCTCTTTCTAGATCATCTGCATAACCCAATATTTTATCAGGATTTGTTTTGTACAGTTCTATGAGCTGTTCTAATGATTTTACCCAATTATGCTTTGGTAGATAAGTTGCGCCCCAAAATGGCCTTCCATCCGGTAGTGCTACGATATTGAGTGGCCAACCTCCGTTACCCGTCATCATTTGAATAGCGTCCATATATATCTGGTCTACATCTGGTCGTTCTTCTCTATCAATCTTTATATTAATGAAATTTTCGTTCATCATTTTTGCAACCTCCTCATCTTCAAAGCATTCATGTTCCATTACATGGCACCAGTGACAGGCGGCATACCCAATACTAATCAATAAAGGCTTGTTTTCTTCTGCAGCTCTTTTTAATACCTCTGGATGCCAAGCTTCCCAATTTACCGGGTTGTGCGCATGTTGAAGCAAATATGGACTAGTCTCATTGATTAGGGCATTGGTATATTTATGACTCATTTCTTCTTTTTTTTTGGCGCACCCGTTCAATAAAAATGAAACAACTAAAACTATAAGAGAAACTCTTTGCATACTCACTTTTTGACATAAAAAAAGCGCCCAAATACGGACGCTATTAATTTTTAAGACCGATTACTTTACTTCGAAAGTAATTTTGACATTAACACGATAGTCATCAATTTTACCATCATTTACCGTCGCGCTTTGTTCGTTTAAATAAACCGAGCGAATATTTTTTACAGATTTGGATGCCTGCGCTACAGCTTTTGCCGTGGCATCTTCCCAACCTTTGTCAGAATTCGCTAAAACTTCTATTACTTTTAAAATTGCCATAGTTAATGTTTTTTAATTTTCCTCAATTTAATAAATAAAAGAGAAGAACCTGCTTAAAGAAAACTAAAAATCATCCATTTAGGGCAACTACTTCGTTTACCTTATCGCCCATCATGTTTTTTAACATGGTTTCGATGCCATTTTTAAGGGTGAATGTTGATGACGGGCAACCACTACAGGCTCCTTGAAGTATTACGTTTACGGTTTTACTTTCTTCCTCATAAGATTGAAAAAGAATATTGCCTCCGTCACTTGCTACGGCAGGTTTTACATACTCCTCTAGAATATCTATAATTTGCTGTGAGGTATTGTCATAAGTTGTTTTCGCCGTTGTTTCCGATGTTTTGTCGGCTTCTTTTGCCAAAGCCCCTTCTGAAACTACCTCTTTATTGTCAGCAAGGTACTCACGGATAAATTCGCGAAGTTCCATAGATATTTCATTCCAATCGGCTACTTCATATTTGGTAATCGAAACATAATTTTTATCTATAAAAACTTCTTTTACATAGGGAAAGTGAAAAAGCTGTTTGGCCAACTCTGAATCTTTTGCCTCGTCTATATTTTTGAATTCAAAAATTGCCGGTACGATTACCTTGTTGGCAACATACTTCATAACTGCAGGGTTTGGCGTAACCTCTGCGTATACCGTTACCGCTGCTTTTTTAGAGGTCTCTTCTTCTAGAACAACGGGTTCGCCAGCGTTTAGGTATTCTGCCAATTGCTGCGCTACTTCATCTTTCACATCGTTCCATTCTACAATGTCAAAACGCTCCATGGCTATAAAATTCCCAGAAATGTATACGGTTTTTATAAAAGGTAGATAAAAGAGCTGCTGTGCCAAAGGAGAATTTTTAGCCTCATCTATATTTTTAAACTCATAATTCTGCTTTACTAAAAAATGATTGGCCTCAAACTTTAAAATTGCAGGGTTATTCGTTTCGATTACTGTAATATTGTATTCTTTCATTGCAAAAATTTGAACAAAAGTACAAAGTAAAAACCACGCAGAAAATATATAATAATGTGGTTTTAATAGCGTTATTTATATGATTAATCATCTAGCAACAGAACACTTAGCCCCAAACAATTTATGAAACGTCTGCTACTGCTCATACTTTTTACGTTATTTTTTTGCTCTAAATCGTGGTCTCAAGAAGGTATTCCTGTGTACTTCGATTACCTATCTGATAATTATTATTTGGTATATCCTTCAATGGCGGGTATTGGCGAGGGTGGAAAAATACGGCTTACGGCACGCAAGCAATGGTTTGATGTTGAGAACGCACCGAGCCTGCAAACTTTTAATGCAAATTTTAGGGTAGGTCAGAACAGTGGAATAGGGGGCATTCTTTTTAATGATGCCAATGGTTTTCATTCTCAGTCAGGTTTTAAAGCGACCTATGCCCATCATTTACAGTTGGGCGGAGATTTTAGAACATTAAATCAGTTGTCTTTTGGTTTGAGCGGAACAATATTGCTTAGTAGTTTAGATGAAACCGAATTTAGGTCTGTGAATCCGGACCCGGCAGTTAGAGGGGTCAAAACAACTGCAAGTTATTATAACGTAGACTTAGGAATGTCGTATAATTATTTTGAGTTTTACGCTCATTTTGCTGTGCAAAATGTGCTTGCATCTCAACGAAATTTGTATCGAATAGGTAGGGCAGACCCTGACAATGTACCCGTTATCGATAATCTGAGAAGATACCTGATATCTGCAGGTTACGTATTCGGAAAAGGAAGAACCAGGCTTGAGCCTTCAGTGCTTTTTCAACTTACCGAATTCACAGAAGAAAAAACGGTAGATATCAATGCGAAGGCGTATAGAGATATAGGTGACGACACCGTAATTTGGGGTGGTCTCTCTTACAGGAGGAGTTTTGACGGCGCTCAGTTTATTCAGAACGGAACTTTTCGAGAACAGCGTTTGCAGTTATTTACACCGATTGTAGGGGTGAACTATAAAAACTTCATGTTCTCTTATAACTATTCTTATCAATCGGGCGATATACGATTTGATAGTGGCGGTTTTCATCAGATTACACTTGGCTATGATATAGGTCAGAGTAATGAAAAACGTTACGATTGTTACTGCCCGGCTGCTAACAACTAAAAAAGCCCATCTTTTAAGATAGGCCTTTTGATTAATTGTAAGCTGCTTACTTCTTATCCCATTTGTAATTTTTCTTGGCGGCTTGAGTTTTAATGGCTCTTAAAAGAGCACTTTCAAGCTCACCCTTTTCTTCTTTCTGATTTTTAGCGATATAAGCTTCTCGTTTTTTATTCAATTCTTGAATTTCACTTTGAATCTTAGCACGTTCTACTTTTTTATCATCAATGTATTTTTCGATTTCTTTTACCGATTTTGCCTGTAGTTCTTTCGGCAAATCTTCTTTTCTAAGTTCAGATACCCTAAATTCTTCGTCTTCGGCGGCATCGACTAAATCCCAACTAGAATTATTGTAAAGTTTTGAACTCTTGCTAACCGCTCTTTTTAGGGCCACGCTTTCATTCATTTCATAGGCGTTTACATCTTGCTCTGCCTGTACTGCCATTTTTCTTGCTCCTGCATAACCATAACTAACATACGTTTTGTTCAGTTTCGAGTTTAATTGGATGATTATATCATCATATGGTGTAGCAACGTGTACTACCTGACGATTATGGTCTATTGCCATATATTCACCTCCGGTTAACTCGGCGCCATTTTTCCATTTGCTGCCTACGCCTTGATCGTAGTTTCCACAAAATATGGTATTAACAATAACGTCTTTTTCTTTAGCCTGTGAAGTGGCATCTTTATAATCAAGCCTACCTTGTGTAAAAGGTTCATTACCGGCAATAAATATCATTTTAAGGTCATCTGCGTTCTTGCCCCAATCCAATTGTTTTAATGAATTGTTTATTACCTGCCCACAAAATTCTTCTCCACCATTAGTGGTAAGCGAGAACAGTTTTTCTGATATCTCATCTAAATCACTACTAAAACCGATTACCTGTCTGATATATCCTTCTCGTGCCGAAATGTCATCATTACCATATTCGTACAAGGCGATTTGTAAACTTGGTCTCGCTTCATTGCCACATTTGGCATATGTAAACTCGTTTACGATGTCCCAAAGTTGTGCTTTTGCTTGATTTATAAGTCCGTCCATGCTATTACTTGTATCTAAAAGCAATGCTATTTTTACATACTGTTTTGCAGGTTTCTCATCTTCGGCAGGTATGACTTGGGCTATCAAAGGCTTATTTTTTGTATTCTCAACTTTTAAATTGCAACCATATATCGTGCTCATCGACAGGGCAAAAAACCCTATGGCTAATGTGTGATTTAGTTTTTTCATTATGCTTTATTTTTTAATTTCTGTAGTAAAACTAGACCCGTAATAGGTAAAGAAAAATCTAGAATGAGTAAACGCGACTTTTTAATGCGTGAGTTGGCTCATTAGTTTCGTAAAGTGCTTTTTTAGGCCTTGTTTTATAGGGTTTTAAAGGATTTGGCATTTTTTTAAGCCATTGAAATCAACTAAGTTTACCTTGATTATTTAAAAATGTTCAAGAAGACTTATATCATATTATTTTTAGTGCTAACCGCGACCAGTGTACTTGCACAGGTGCAACAACGCGCCAACGCTACTTTTGAATTAAAAGGAACCGTTAGGGGTAAAGAAGACTTCACACCAATATCTGGCGTACAAGTATCTACGGATAAAGGAAGTTATGCGACCACAAATGCACTAGGTGAATTTAAGATTAAAGCTGGTATCGGAGATTTACTGATTTTTGAAAGCACTGAGTTTGAAACAGTGCGCCACCGTATCACTTCTGATGAAGACATCAGTGTTCAGGTTGAAGATTATACATCAAATTCTAAAAGCACTTTGCAGGGTTCGAGGTCCGGCCCTAATTATACTTCATATTTAGATTCTGCTGAACATTATAAAAAAATTGATATTGAAAAAAGTATTGATTTTGTAGCACAGTCCATTTCAGCTTTGGGTAATAATCCAAATAAAACTGCACTTGCTAAATCGCTACGTTCCCTTGGTGAAATCTACATGTATCATAAACAATATGACTTGGCGATTACCAACTTTAAAGATGCTCAAAAAGCGCAGAAAAATACCAAGACATCCTTAGGTCTGGCCGAGGCTTACATTAAAACAGGTGAATTCGAGAAAGCAAACGAGGTGTTGCAACCCCTATTGAAAATTCGCAAGATGGTTCCGTACCAACGTATTCAATTGTACGAAGAGTTAGGCGATAGCCATAAAGGTTTCGGGGAAACCAGTAAGGCCTTGGAGTTTTATCAAGAGGGCTTAAAAATTGCCCAGAAGAATCAGGTTTCTCCGAAGGTTACGGATTTAAATTCTAAAATTGCCGATACGTATGCTATGGCCAATCGCGAGATTGAGGCAGAAGGGTATTTTAATAATTCATTGAAACTCTCAAAACAGGAAACGCCGGCCAGAGCCATTCAAGAGAACGAAAAAGTAGCTGACTTCTACAACAGATCAAATCGGTACGGAGATGAGATTCAGCTTCGGAAGAAAAGTCTGAATGAGTTGCGGCAGTTGCCTAAAAAGGCCGTAGCAAAAAATAAAGGTCTTGTAGACGCCGATTCTATAACCTCGCAACGTATCAACTATAAAATAGCCAATGCTTATATCGCGCAAGAGAAATTAGATGAGGCAATACCTTATTTAGAGAAAAGTATTGTTGAAGCAGATAGTGAAGATGATTTAATAGTTCAAAAAGATGCAACTAGAAAGTTATCCGAGGTTTTCGAATTTAAAGGCGATTTTGCCAAAGCATATAACACCTACCAAAATTATGTCGCTTTGGTAGATACCCTATATATAAGAAAAGAACAAGAGATAGCGCGCGCAGCAAGGCTCAACCGTGAAATTGCGATAAAACAAAACCGTATTTCAAGCTTAGAACAAGAGCGAGAACTCTCGCAAAGCAAATACAGCCTTGCCTTGACCGAACAGCAATTGTTCGAAGAGAACAACAAAAGACAAAAGTGGATTATCTATTCCCTTTTGCTAGGTATGCTGCTCTTTGCTTTAGCGGCATTCTTTTATTACCGAAGTAACAGGCAGCAGAAATTAGCAAACAACTTGCTGGCCTTAAAATCGTTACGATCTCAAATGAATCCGCATTTTATTTTTAATGCCCTAAACTCGGTCAATAATTATATCGCCAAGAGTGATGAGCGAAATGCAAATCGATTTTTAAGTGATTTTTCGGTATTGATGCGTACCGTTTTAGAGAATTCAGAAGAAGATTTTATTCCTCTGGCAAAAGAGTTAGAGTTGTTAGAGCTCTATGTAAAGCTAGAGCATTCACGTTTTCCTGATAAATTCGATTATGAGGTCAATATTGAAAAAGATATTGATATAAATTCTTTTGATATTCCACCAATGCTATTGCAACCTTATATTGAAAATGCTATTTGGCATGGATTGCGATATAAAGAAGAAAAAGGATTTTTAAAAATCAATGTCGCACAATTGACCAATGAATTGCTTCAAATAGAAATTTTAGATAACGGTATCGGTAGAAAAAAATCGGCAGCTTTGAAGACCGAAAATCAGAAAAAGCAAAAGTCGAAAGGCATGGGAAATATTAGAAAACGTATTGCCATTTTAAACGATATGTATAAGAATAAGGTAGCGGTATCGATTTCTGATTTACAAGAAGATAAAACAGGTACAAAAGTAATCTTAAAGCTTAAAAAAGACTAATGCAACTTAAAGCGATTATTGTAGAAGACGAGGCGAATAGTAGAGAAATTCTAAGGAATTACCTAAGTAAGTACTGTAAAAATGTACAACTTCAAGGAGAGGCTGCAACCATAAAAGAAGGCCTTGAATTAATAGAACTCCATAAACCTGATTTGGTTTTTTTGGATGTTGAAATGCCTTTTGGTAATGCTTTTGATTTACTAGATCAAGTTCCCGATAGAACTTTTGAGACGGTTTTTGTCACGGCGTATAATCAATATGCGATGGATGCATTGAACAATCATGCGGCATATTACTTGATGAAGCCCATTAATATTGATGAGCTGGTCAAGGCAGTTGATTATGTTGTTGAAATAAAGGAAAGAGAGAATGCACTTGAGGGCAAGGTGCTCCAAACCAAACTAAAAAAAGCCGAAGGAAAGATTACCTTGCCGCAACAAGATGGTTTTCAGGTTTTAGATGTAAACGATATCTTCTTTTGTAAGGCTGATGATAATTATACGGAGATTTATTTACAGGAAAAACGGATTGTTGTCAGTAAGACTTTAAAATATTTCGAGGAAGCCCTCAAAGAATTCTCGTTTGCAAGAATTCATAAATCGTATTTGGTAAACGTAAATGAAGTTCAGAAATATAAAAAAGGCAAGGGCGGGAGCGTTATTTTGTCAAATGGAAAAGAACTATCAGTGTCGGCCTCAAAGAAATCAGAATTACTTTCCTATTTTAAATAAAATATCGAGTTATGCTAATTAAAACTGTAAATGGTAAGTCACCGGAAATAGGAGAAGATTGTTTTATTGCCGAAAATGCGACCATTGTTGGCGAGGTTACAATGGGCAAACAATGCAGCGTTTGGTTTAATGCAGTGTTAAGAGGAGATGTACACTTCATAAAGATCGGGAACAAGGTAAATATTCAAGACGGTGCCGTAATCCATTGCACCTATAAAAAAGCACCTACGGTTATAGGCAATAATGTCTCTATTGGCCATAATGCTATTGTACATGGCTGTACAATTAAGGATAATGTATTGGTAGGCATGGGTGCTATTATCATGGATGATTGTGTTGTAGAGTCTAATGCTATAATTGCGGCTGGAGCGGTTGTTACAAAAGGAACCCATGTACCTTCAGGGGCTATTTTTGCCGGAATGCCCGCCAAAAAAATTAAAGATGTCAGTCCAGAATTAAGTTCCGGTGAAATCGACAGAATAGCGAATGCTTATGTTATGTATTCTGGTTGGTTTAAAGAGGATAATTGAAAGTGAAAATCCTAAGAATATTCACTGAATAGAAATAAGATAAATCCTTATTTTTGCCCAACTTAAGAGAATACTATGAAAGCATATATTTTTCCGGGGCAAGGTGCCCAATTTGTGGGTATGGGTTTAGATTTATATGAAAATCATGCTATCGCTCAAGAACTTTTTGAGCAAGCGAACGATATCTTAGGTTTTTCTATTACAGATATTATGTTTGAGGGAACACCGGAAGATTTAAAACAGACCAAAGTAACACAACCTGCTATTTTCTTACACTCGGTGATACTTAGCAAAGTAATGGGAGCGAATTTTAAGCCAGATATGGTTGCCGGGCACTCTTTGGGCGAATTTTCTGCTTTAGTCGCTAATGGAACTTTGAATTTTGAAGATGGGCTAAAGCTGGTTTCTCAACGAGCCTTGGCAATGCAAAAGGCCTGCGAGGTACAGGAAAGTACAATGGCGGCCGTATTGGGTTTAGAAGATGAAGTAGTAGAAAAGATATGTGCTGAAGTTCAGGGGATTGTGGTACCTGCGAATTATAACTGCCCAGGCCAATTGGTTATTTCAGGTGAAGTTGAAGCAGTTAATTTGGCATGTGAAAAATTAAAAGAGGCCGGAGCTAGAAGGGCCCTTCTATTGCCTGTTGGTGGCGCTTTTCATTCACCACTAATGGAGCCCGCTAGAGAAGAATTGGCAGCTGCAATTGACAGCACAAATTTTAGTGAGCCTTCTTGTCCGATTTACCAAAATGTGACTGCAACAGGTGTAACGGTGTCTAAAGAAGTGAAGGAAAATTTGATTGCCCAATTGACCGCTCCGGTAAAATGGACACAAAGTGTTCGTAATATGGTCGCAGACCGTGCAAGTAGCTTTGTTGAAGTGGGGCCAGGAAAAGTACTTCAAGGCTTGGTAAGAAAGATTGCTAGTGATGTTGAGACCAGTTCCGGTGCGATAGAATAATCATGTTATTCGTTAATTTATGTAGTTGGTCTAACAAAGCTGAATTTAATCTTTAAAGCAAAAAAAAGCGGTATTTTTTTAGTAATATTGAGGTTCTCATTATCCAAACAAAATAATAGTATTTTTCTGACAATCAAGAAAATAACAATGTTCAACGCTACTCAAAAAAGTGCAGTGACTAACTTTATAAAACTGTTATGCTTTGCTTGCTTGCTGTTGTTCTGCAATGGTCTTATAGCACAAGCTACAATTTCTGTAGAAGTTTTGGATGGGGATGTTCAAGAGCAGGGGTCCAATCCGGGAAGTTTCCGAATTTTTGAAACTACTGGTTTAACTGCTGGAGTCGATGTAACGGTTAATTATACTATTACAGGTACAGCTGCTTCAACGGACGATTATACAGCTCTTTCAGGTTCAGCAATCATACTTACTGGTAGTAATGATGTCATCGTCGATGTAAACGGAATTGTCGATGATCCCTTTATCGAGGGAAACGAAACAATAACTATAACCTTAAATAGTGTTAGCCCTTTAGTTCCAATAAATGGTGCCGCCAATACGGCCACAATAACAATTGTGGATAATGATTCCGCGGGAATAGATATCAATACCACAACCGGAACAACAACAGAAGGTGGTGGTACAACAGATTTTATCTTTACCTTAAGAAGTCAGCCTATAGCAGATGTAACTATTCCGATAGAACAATATGATAATACGGAAACATCCGGCCCGGCAAACCTTGTAATCACACCCGCAGAATGGGATACTGGAGTTACTTTAACTATTACTGGTATTGATGATGCCATAGTAGATGGTAATGTGGTAGATGATATACGAACAGGAAACCCAAGTTCAGCTGATCCAAATTATAACAGTTTAGGAAATAATGATGTGCCAGATTTAGAGGTCACCAATTTAGACGATGACCAGCAAATTAGTATCGGTAATCGTATAGCTTTTGAAGGGGATGTTGGTACGACAACTTTTGTTTTTACAGTCAGTGTTGATGGAGGTGGAAATGCAGATGGAGATATCGATTTCGACTATAATACGGTGGATGTAACCGCAACTGCTGGAGATGATTACGTTGCGGTAAGTGGCGCTAGTGGTACTATTAATGATGGGGAAAATAGTACAACTATTTCCATAACCGTTCTTGATGATACGGTGGTTGAACCCAATGAAGATTTTCGAGTAATTATCAGTAATGCTGTTAATGCTAATATCACCGATGATATAGGTCTAGGGAGAATACTTAACAATGACGGTGATACCATTGGTATTGATAATGTAAACCAAGCAGAGGGTAATACGGGTACCACAGATTTTATTTTTACGATAAGTCTAGATGGTGCAGGTACTGCCGCTAACGCGATAGCTTTTGATGTAGCGACCGAAACGACATCTACCACTGCCACCCCTGGTGTTGATTATGTGGCGATAATAGGAGGTAGCGGCTCCATAGCCGCAGGTGCGTCAAGTACTACGGTAACGATTTCTGTTACTGGGGATTCTGATGAAGAGGCTAATGAAACTTTTAGGGTTCGTATTACAAATGCCACGAATGCCACAATATCCGATGCTGTGGGGGTAGGGACGATAACAAATGACGATAATACCATCTCGTTGGACTCTGGAGTTACTTTAGACGAAGGTGACTCAGGTTCGACAGCTTTCGTATTTACCCTAAATCGCACAGGTAATTTAACAAATACCTCGACTGTTGATTATACCGTTGCCGGAAGTGGAACTTCGCTTACAGGCGGTTCTGACTTTGTTGGTGGCGTTTCTCCAAGTGGAACAGTACCATTTGCAGCTAACGAAGCAAGTACGACGGTAACCATTGAAGTAAATGGGGATACAGATTTTGAACCGGATGAAACCTTTACCATAGCCTTAAGTAATCCCAGCGCTGGATCTTCAATTGGAACGGCAAGTGCGGTAGGAACCATTACCAATGATGATAGCCCTACGGTTAGCATTGTAAATACTTCCAATGGTTCAGAAAATGGAGCTGGAGCGGTAACCAACGGAATTCTGACGATTTCTCAGACAAATGCTACAACTACTGATACTGATATAGTTTTTAATATAACGGGCACAGCGGCAGCTGGAGTTGATTACACGGCATTTGGCAATACTGCAACTATTACGGCTGGGGATTTTTCTACCGATGTTACCATTCCCGTTTTAGAAGATGCTATTGTCGAAGGCAATGAAACCGTTACGATAACCTTAACCGGAATTACCTCCGGAGATGTGGTTTTAGATCCTATTCCCGTAAATCGAACGGCCACCAATACCATATTGGACGATGATAGGGCCGAGGTGACAATTGCAGATATTAGCTTTCCTGAGGATGGTGGTCCAGGTAGTATTAATATAAGTCTAGATAATGCTGTTGTAGGTGGCTTTAGGGTTGAGGTCTCTACTGCAGATGGCACGGCAACTACTGCCAATAATGACTATGCTGCAATAACGAACCAAGCCTTAAACTTCTCTGGAACCGCAAATGAGATTCGAACGGTTACTTTTGCACCTCAGGCAGATGGTACGATAGAAGGTGATGAGAATTTAACAATTTCAATGGCAAACTTAACGGGAACTACGCTTAGCGTAGACATATCCGATACAGCTACCATTACAATTCTTGATGATGATGCTTGTGCCGCCGGAAATACGGCGCCAGCTTTGGATGCAGCAGAGGAAACTGCTTTTTGCGATACTTTTAATAAAGATTTAGACGATTATACGATAAGTACACCACCTGTAAATGCAGTGCTAAGGTGGAGTGAAACCAACACCGACCTTGCGAATAGCGCTACACATTTATCATCTAGTGTTATAAATACTGCTGGCACCTATTTCGGCTTCTTTTTTGACGAGGTGAATAATTGCGCAAGTCCTGCTTTACAAATAACAATAAGTGCAAGTACAACTCCTTCTCCGGGTACACCGGCAAATGCTGCTGCTTGCAGTATTCCTGCCAACGGAATATCTGTCATAGATCTAGATGATCAATTAACCGATGCGGATGCTGGTGGCTGGTCTTTAGTAAGTGCTCCCGCAGGCAGTTCAACGACTATAAATGCTGGTAATGAGGTAAATTTTGCAGGTCAACCAGATGGTACTTATACTTTCAGATATACCACTACAGGGGCGATCGCCCCGTGTGCCGATCAAATTTCTGAAGTTACCATTACCGTATCACAATGTATTTTGCCTTGTAATGCGGGTAGTATTGCCCCTACTTTGGATACCTCGCAACCGATTGACTTTTGTGACAGTATCAATGTTGATTTAAATGATTATGTAACCAATACAGCTCCTGCAGGAAGTACCTTAACTTGGAGTACAAACTCTGATCCATTACAAGAAAGTGCCCATAGAAGTAGTGTTGTGAACGCACCAGGTACCTATTATGGATTTTTCTATGACGATACGAACAATTGCGCTAGTCCCACACTTGAGATTCCGCTTACCATAAATATTACCCCAACTATCGACAGTTCTGTTGGTGGTGTTCGTTGTGAAGAGGGTACTTTGACCTTAACGGCTTCTAGCAATCAAACCGGAGCTTCGTTAAATTGGTACAACGTGCCGACAGGCGGTGCAATTTTAGGTACAGGAAGCACTTTTGTAACTCCAAATATTACTGCTACCACTTCATTTTTTGTAGAGGCGACGTCTAATGGATGTACTTCTGCCAGAACAGAAGTTATAGCGACAATAAACAACCAACCCTCTGCTGGCACTCCAACAAGTACAACTGCTTGCAATGCTTCTGGTAATGGGGGCGATACAACAGTAGATTTAGATTTCACGCTTAGTGGGCAGGATGCCGGTAACTGGACTTTTTCAAGTGGCCCCGCAGGTGCAACACCAGTAATTGGCACCGATAATATCGTAGATTTTATTGGTTTGCCTGTTGGAGATTATATTTTTACCTATACTACAAATACCGCTGCAGCCCCATGTACAAATGTTTCTATAGATGTGACCGTAACCGTTCTTGAATGTGATTTTGATGCCGATAGCGATGGTTTATCGGACAATGAAGAAGGAGTGCTTGGTACGGACCCTAACAATCCAGATACCGATGGTGATGGCGTTGAGGATGGGCAAGAAGTAAATACAGACGGAACCGATCCTTTGGATGATTGTAGTTCGGTAGGAGGAACGCCTTTAGGAACCAGTGATTGTGATAATGACGGGCTAACGACCGATGAGGAAACTGATTTGGGTACGGACCCTAATAACGCAGATACGGACGGGGATGGACTTACAGATGGGGAGGAAGTTCTAATAGTTGATGATGCCTCTACTGTCGCAGTGCCAGAAAGTGCGACCGATCCTTTAGATCCATGCGATCCGTTTTTAACACCTGATTGTAATCCTGAACCGATAGATTTATTGATAGAAAAAATTGTTGATAATGACAGACCCCTCATCGGAGACAACATTACTTTTACGATATCGGTTACCAACTTGACCATGGATAGGGTTATAGATATTACTGTCAGTGATGTGTTGCAAACAGGATTTTTATACGTTTCCGATGCGACTTCAAGTGGTGAATATGACGAAGTAACAGGTGTTTGGACTATCGACGAGTTATTAGCAGAAGAAATAGTCAATTTAGAAATTACGGTTACCGTAGTAGCTTCCGGGTTGTTAGAAAATACCGCTATATTAACCAGTTCTTTTCCATTAGATAACGTTAATGTAGACAATAACGAAGCCACGGTTACAGTGCAGCCAGTGGTGAGTCCTTGTAGTGATTGCGGCACAATTTGTAATATATTCTCGCCAAATCAAGACGGAACAAACGACTTTTTGATACTAAATTGTGCTGGTACCTATCCTAATAACTCTTTGCAGATCTTTGATAGATATGGAAACAACGTATTTGAAGCTGCATCTTATGATAGTACATGGGATGGTACCTATAAAAATGGAGAACTGCCGAAAGGCACTTATTTCTATATTCTTGATTTAGGAGATGGTAGCGAAGTTACTAAAGGATGGATTCAAATAATTCGATAATCTAAGATGTTTATGAACGGTTTTCTAAAATATAAGATTATCATTATTGCGCTTCTATGTGGAGCATCCGCCTTGGCGCAAAGAGAGCCCCAATACACACAGTATATGTATAATATTGGAAGTTTTAATCCAGCATATGTTGGTTCTGTAGAATCTACTGAATTTTCTGCTTTGTATAGGGCTCAATGGATCGACATTCCTGGTGCACCTAAAACGTTAAGATTTGGAGCTAACGTGCCATTATCCAATGAAAAAATGGGAATAGGTTTTAATGTGGTAAGTGATCAAATTGGGCCATCATCTCAAACATATATAGATGTTTCCTATTCGTATCAGGTTAATCTTAGTTCAGATTCTTGGTTGTCTTTTGGTTTAGATGCGGGTGGCTCTTTTCTTAACTTGAATTATTCCGATGGTAATTTTGAGAACCCTTCTGAGCCCATTATAGGAGGAGATAATTTAAATCAGTTCTACCCAATTCTAGGGGGTGGATTGTTCATGTATGGAGAGAATTGGTATACAGGTCTATCTACACCCAACTTTCTAACCCTTGGTATTTATGACGAAGAGTTGGAATCTGTTATAGATAATGACTTGCAGGTCGATTTTATAGCGGGTTATGTTTTTGATATCTCTGATAATACCAAGTTCAAACCTGCGGCACTTATTAATTACATCCCTCAGGGCCCGCTAACGGTAAACTTGTCAGCTAATTTCCTGTTTTTAGATGCTTTTACGCTTGGAGCCTCTTACCGTTTTGATAATGCTGTAAGCGGACTGGCCGGATTTCAGATATCTAACACCCTATTTTTGGGCTATTCATATGATTATAATACTAACGGATTGGGTGATTACACGAATGGCTCGCATGAAGCTATTTTAAAATTTTATCTGGGACGTGAAGGTGGAAATCGCAACAAAAACAAACAGAAAAATAATAAGCTGAAAGGAAAACCAAAACAAGTAGATTCCCCCAGATTTTTTTAACCCCCATTTAGATGAGAACAACGCTAATTTTATTCTTTTTTTCATGTTCACTCTGTTTTGCGCAACAAAAGCAGTCTAAGGGAGATCAGTTCTTTTTTCAATATGCTTATAAGCAAGCTGTAAGAGCATACGAAGCGGATTTGTCGAAAGGTTATTTAAATGCCGAACAATACCTGAATCTTGCGGATTCTTATTATCAAACAGGAAATTTCGAAAAAGCTTCAACGACTTATCTTGATGTTATTTCTGGGGATAACAAGTTAGACTCGATTATGAGCAAGCATCGTTTCAATAAGATGTTGCAAAGCCTTATAAAGGTGGGTAAAACTGCTAAAATCGATAGTTTGTTAAAGAATAATCGTGATGTTTTCTCAAGAGAACTCTTTGAGAACGCCAAGTTCAATAAAGAATTATTGAATACAGTAGGCAATAGTGATTTAAACTACAAGATATTCAATTTAAATAGTAATAGTAATCAAGAAGATTTTTCGCCTGCTTTTTACAATAACAAACTATTGTTTACAAGCGGAAGACCAAAAACTAAAAAACAGAATTTTGCTCCTTCAGGGCAAGCTTATTTGGATATTTTCGGAGGCACTCCAGACGCATCTGGGCAATTGGCGACTGCCACTAAATTTATGGAAATTGAAGATTCAAATTTCCATAAGGCGACCCCATACTTTTCTAATGAACTAAACAGTCTTATCTATGTGTTGTCAAACACTTCGGATGGAGAACTTTTGTTCGATGATAATGGAAAAAATGCGCTGGCCATTGGTATGAAACCCATGAATGGAGCGTTTCGATTTTTGTTAAGGGATTTAAGCACTTCGTTTTATTACCCATTTTATGATGCTAATAGTGGTAAGCTATACTTTTCGGCGAAGTTCGACGATGGTTATGGAGGTACTGATATTTACTTTGTTTACACCAATAATGGACAAATAATGTCTGCCCCGATTAATCTTGGTCCGCGAGTCAATTCCCCCGGTAACGAAATAGCGCCCTATATTTTTGAGAACAGCCTATATTTTTCTTCGGATATCTTTTACGGTTTAGGCGGAATGGATGTGTATAAAACGAACTTTGAATCTGAGGATAGTTTTAGTATCCCTGTGAATTTGGGGAAAGCTATCAATTCTGAAAAAGACGATTTTGGATTCATCATTAGAAATAATGGCGACGGATTGTTAGGCTATTTTTCATCGAACAGAACTGGAGGTAAAGGCAGTGATGATGTTTATGGCTTCTTGGTAGATGAAAAACCAGGGCTAAAAACATTGACAATACGTGGTAAGGTTCAAGAGCCCTACGGCAGTCAAAAGGCGATTGCGAATGTTTCCGTCAAATTATCGAATAATGATGGAAGTATTATTAGTGAGTTGATATCCGATGACGATGGTATGTATCGCTTCGAGATTCCATGGCGAAAAGAGGTCATTTTACAGGCGTCTAAAGAAAGATATTCCCGATATACTAAACAAATGGTTGCGGCAACTGGTGATGACCAAGAAACTATATTTGATGTAGATATAGCCTTGTCTTTATATGATGATTTGGTAGAGGAAAAAGAAGGTCAAACAGTTGTAAAATTGCGCAAGTTCTTTTTCGGAAGAAATAAGACCACGATAACACCTGAAATAGCTATTGAACTGGATAAAGTAGTTGAGGTCGTAAAGTCTTTTCCAAATATTCAACTAAGAATAGAAACACATACCGATAGCAGGGGGGGGAGCAGCACTAACTTTAGACTTACTCAGGCAAGGTCTGATGCTATTAAAAAGTACTTGCAAGCCAATGGAGTTTCTGGCACTAATATTTTATACTCAATCGGCTATGGTGAAGATAAAATCCTTAACAATTGTACCAATGGGGTGTTTTGTTTAGAGATGCTCCACAAACAAAACCAACGTTCTTTAATTGTTGTGTTAAACGATAATGTGCTTTTTGAATAAAATAAACAGAAAGACAGATTTAAAAGAGAACCATCCAACAATAATAGATAGAGAAAAACGCTAAAAAGACCATGCCTATATAGGCCAAAAGCTTTAAAGTCTTATTAGGTTTGTGTTCATCTTTTATATCGTTTCCGGTAACGGTCTTTAAATTCATCCAACCAACAACTGGAGCCATTACAAAAGAAACAAAGGTGGCCAAAGCAACTAAGGTTCCCATATTTGCTCCGAATGAACTGATAACTATCCAATTAATGAGGGCAAGAAAAATAACCATAAAGGCAAAGGAGCGGTTTTTAGTGAATAGCGTGTTTGTTGGATATAGTTTATTAATAACATCTAAGCTAACTCTTGATACTGCATCATGTGCGGTCATACATGTGCTGAACATAGTTGCAAATGCTGCGGTTGCGATTAAAAAATAAGCCCAAGAACCGATATGCAATGTAAAAAGATGTACCACTTGGTCAGCAAAAGTCACTGCATTTCCACTAAGCTCGGCACCTGTTCCGTAAAGTGTCATACAGCCAATCACCAAAAATAAAACAGCTAGCAAAGCGGTAAGTATATAACCTAAATTGAACTCATATAAAGACTCCTTTAAACTAGGAGTCTTTTTCATTGATTTGAGCTTTTCCATACTCCACATACTAACCCAGCCTGAGGCTTCTACCGCTGTAGGCATCCAGCCAACCAAGCCAATTAAAAATAGGATTCCTACTTCATTAAAAACCGTTGGCCTTTGAAAGTTGGAAACTGGAGTGATTTGGCCTTTGTTTATAACTAAAATTGTAGTAATAATAAGGGCAATAAATAAAACGGAGACAACTAATTTTAATGAAATCTCTAAAAAACGATAGCGACCAATAATTAATAAGGCACTAATAAAAATAAAGAGTCCAAATGCTGTTAAACTTAGGTTGACACTTGAAATTTTAAAAAGGTTAATTAGTAGTCCGGCAGTAACTACATACAAGGCAGCTAAGATTGTAAATACACTGATCAAGGTTATTAAGGCATATAGCCAGAGGTATTTCCTCCCCATATTTAAATATCCTTCAATAAGGCTTTTTTTGGTGACATTGGTGTAGCGAACACCAAATTCAAAAAATGGATATTTTAGAACATTCGCAAGAATAATGGGTATTATCATGATCCAGCCATATTGCGCTCCTGCCTTTGTAGATAGCACCAGGTGAGATGTGCCAATAGCCATACTTGCAAAAAGTAGCCCAGGACCTAGATTTTTTAATAAGATTTTTAATGAAGACATAAACTTTTTATCAGAATATAAGTAACTAAAATAGCTCTTTTATAGAATCAAAGAAATGGTATATTAGCTTTCTTTGTATTTAAATAGTTGATTATGAGAATAATTTCAAAAATGCTTAAAGCCTTACTCATTTTTGTTGCTTTGCTTGCATTAACCTATTTTTTAGGTCCTAAAGTTGAAGCTCCGAATTTAGATACTGTATTACCAATAGTTACTTCAGACTTGGCCACCTTGGAATATGAAATTAATAGAGCGGAAGCTCAAAATAAGAATATCAGACCAGACAATGAAGCAAGGATAATTTGGCATGATAGTATTCCTTCAAAAACAGCATATAGTATCGTATATCTGCATGGTTGGTCAGCAAGCCAAGAAGAAGGAGACCCCATTCATAAGGAAACTGCAAAACGCTATGGATGTAATTTGTATTTACCAAGACTGGCAGGGCATGGGTTAGATGAAAAAGCACCTATGAAAAACTTAACTGCAGACAAAGTTATAAGCTCTGCAAAAGAAGCTATTGCGATTGGCAAGCAGTTGGGTGAGAAGGTCATTTTAATGGGTACTTCTACAGGTGGTACATTGGCATTACATTTAGCCGGTAATGATTCAGATATTGCTGCACTACTTCTCTATTCGCCAAATATTGAAATTTATGATGGCAGTGCAAAGCTTTTATCGAAGCCATGGGGTTTACAATTGGCAAAATTTATTAAAGATTCTGATTACCACGAGTTTGATACCGATATTGAATTAAAAAATCAATATTGGACTACTAGATATCGATTAGAAGCGCTAACACATTTGCAGGCTATGATGGATTATACCATGGTTCCTGAAACTTTTGAAAAGATTAAGCAGCCTGTTTTCTTGGGTTATTTTTATAAGAATGATTCAATTCAAGATAATGTGGTCTCGGTTCCTGCAATGCTAAAAATGTATAATGGGCTTGGTACTACTAATGAAAAAAAGAGAAAGAAAGCATTTTCTGAGGTGGGCGACCATGTAATGACTTCACATATTACCTCAAAAGACTTAAAATCGGTGAGAATTGAAACCAACAAGTTTTTGGAAGAAATTCTAGGTTTAGAACCCAGGTAATAACTCTTTAACATACTTGCTCAGAATTAACATTAATCGTTTTATTTCTACATCATTTCTTTAAAAATTTCTGAAAGGCTTATTTTTTTCGTATTATTCAAACTGTGAACAACCAATCCAATCAATTTTTGTGAAACTAGCCAAATTCATCAAAAAACTTGAAGAGATTAATTCGTTGTCCAAGCATGAACAACTGGTCTTGGGTATTATTGAGGCAATTGATTCAGGTCATCTTATGGTGGGCGACCAAATGCCATCAATAAATACAATGGTAGATGAAGTAGGTTTCGCCCGAAAAACTATTGTAAAGGCCTATGAAGAACTAAAAGATAGAGGTCTTGTAGAGTCAAAAAAGACCAAGGGTTATTTTGTAGTAAGCGATAAAACTAAAGTCTTTTTAAAGATTGCCCTTTTAATGTATTCTTTTCAACGATTTCAACAAGAATTTTACAATACGCTTAGAAAAGAGTTAGGTGCCAAGGTGCAGATCGATGTTTTCTTTCACCATAACAATGAAGAGGTTTTTCAGACTATTTTCATGAATATAAGAGCAAAGTATGGTCTATATGTGGTTGCCCCTATTGAAAGTGACGGTGTAAAGCATTTGCTCAAAACATTAAGCCCTGAGAAATTACTGATTGTGGATAGATTTCTTAATGTGGGTAATGAATATACTTATGTTACACAAGAATTTGAGCAAAGTACCTATACTAATTTAATTAACCTTCTACCCCAAGTAAGGAAGTATAAAGAAATCGTGCTTTTTTATAGAAATGATTTTGACTACCCCAAAGGCATCTTATCAGGATATTTAAAATTTATAAAGGAGTATGGGTTTAAAGGGAAAGTTGTTGAGAGCTATGATTCAAATACTGTGCAAAAAGACTATTTATATCTTTTTATTGGCGATGCTGACTTATGGTCCCTCCTTAAGGATTGCAAGAATTCAGATTTAAACGTTGGTATTGATGTTGGTGTTCTTTCTTTCAATGATCACGTGGTAAAGGAAATAGTTTTTGGAGGAATTACTTCTATCTCTGCAAATTTTAATGAAATGGCCACCTTGACGGCAAAGAACATCAAAAAGTTGAACTACTCCAAGTCGGTGGTGCCTACCAACCTTATCGATAGAGGTTCTTTATAAGGGGCCTGAAAAATCAAAATCATATTTTTTTAATTTAAATTTTACGATAACCGTATTTTTTAGCCTTTAAACTTTGATATTAACAAAACTTTCATATTTTTGTTTAATAGCATAGACTATCATAGCATATTAAAAACTAATCTAAACTCAATCTTTATGAAAAAAAGCCATCTTAAAAAACTTCTGGTTTTGTTGGTGTTCATTTATGCGAATAGCACATTTGCACAGCAGAACACTGTCACAGGTACTGTCTCCGCTTTTGACGGGCCTCTCCCAGGGGTAAACATTATTGAAAAAGGAACTACAAACGGGGTAACCACTGATTTTGATGGAAATTTTACCATCACAGTTGGTGATGATGCTACTTTGGTTTTTAGTTATGTTGGTTTTAAAACACAAGAATTAGCAGTTGCCGGGCAAACTTCAATAAATGTATTGTTAGAAGAAGATTCCGCATTGCTTGACGAAGTTGTCGTTGTTGGTTTTGGATCACAAGCAAAAGTAGATGTAACAGGAGCAATTTCTCAAATCAAACAAGAAGAAATTAAGCAGATTGTAAGTGCCGACCCTACTAACGCCCTGCAAGGGAGGCTAGCTGGTGTGCAAGTTGAAAGTGGAGGCGGGCAGCCAGGTGCTCCCACCAATGTAATTGTTAGGGGAATTAGCTCATTAACAAACACTTTCCCGTTATATGTTGTGGATGGGGCTATTGTAGACGATATTACTTTTTTAAACCCTAAAGATATTATTGATATTCAGGTATTAAAAGACGCTACTTCTGCAGCCATTTATGGTACCAGAGCGGCAAATGGCGTTATCATTGTTTCGACCAATCGAGGCACTGCTAATTCTGCGCCAAAAGTTTCTGTAGATATACGTGGAGGGGCCAATACGGTTGCTAGAACACTAGACTTCTTAGATGGACCAGAGTTTGTTCAGTTCTTAAATCAAAGAAGTGCCAATGAAGGGCTTCCGGCTAATATTGTAGATAATGGTGTAAATACTGACTTTCAAGATTTATCTTTAAATTCTGGAACAATACAAGATATTGGCTTTAATATCACTGGAGGTGGCGAAGGTTCTTCTTATTATTTCTCTTCTAATTATTATGATGAAGAAGGTATAGTCACGAGTACAGATTTTCAACGTATCAATATTCGCTTGAATAGCCGTTTCACCTTTGGAAAATGGAAAATCGAAGAATCTCTTTCCTATAATCAAAGAGACTTGAATCAGAATCCATTCTTTGGCAGCGGTACTTTTACCGCACCAGTTGTTAGAGCCTCAGCGCCAGAAAGACTAGGTGGGTTTGAAGCTATTGATTCTAATTTATTTGGTGGTTCTGGAGGTACCAATAATTATGCATTGGCACAATTGGTGGATGACCAAACTACGCAACGTAACGTTCTAGGCAATTTTAAAGTAGAATATGAAGTGATAGATGGCCTGACACTTGGTTTAAACTATGGTGTTGATTATCGTAATACATACGTTAATTTTAGAAGACCTCGCTTTGATATGAGCCCAACGGATGCTCAGGTTAATTTAAATGCTTTAAATGATTTGACTGAAGTACGCGGTGAGATTTTATCCACTAACATCGAACCAACCATCAACTATAAAAATAGTTTTGGGAAGCATGATATTGATGTGTTACTTGGTGGTGCTAGACAACAGATAGATAACAATTCTATTGCAATACAAGCAGAAGGTCTGCCTTCAGATGATATTACCAATATAGCTGGCTTTACAGATGCTATTGTAAATTCTGGAGGGGGTAGATTTTTATCAAGAATTTTCTCAGTCTTTGGAAGGGTAAATTATAAGTTTGATGATAAATACATTTTTAACGCTATTGTCAGACGAGATGCTTCCTCACGATTTTCGGCGGATGGTGATTTTAACAGTATTGTATTACCTGCGTTCTCAGCAGGTTGGGTAATTAGTAATGAGGATTTTTGGCCAGAGGATTCTGTTTTTAATTTATTAAAGTTCCGCGCGGGTTATGGAGAATTGGCTTCTCAGAATATAGGTGATTATTTATTTCAATCAGTACTTAATCCAGCTTCGAACGTAAGTTTTAACAATACGACTGCGGGCGGTTTTGCAATTACTTCGCTAGTAGACCCCAATATTTCATTCGAAACTGCAGAATCAACAAGTTTTGGTTTGGACGCTGTTTTATTGAATAACAAGCTTTCCGTAGGGATGGACTACTACGTGAGAAATAACAATGATGTTCTTGCTGCAGTTGCTGTTCCTTCTACTACAGGTTCTGCTACGCCGGTAACTCAAAATGCTGCTTCGATCCGTAATTCTGGTTTTGAACTACAAGCAAATTATGATCATGATAACGGTGGAGATTTTAAGTTTAATGTAGGATTGACATTTGCAACTTTTAGTAATGAACTAACAGCTTTACCAAATCCTCTAGTCGGACCATCCATAGATGAAGAAGGGAATACTCCCAATAGATTTGAAGTTGGACAGCCAATAGGTTTTTTCTTTGGATTTCAAAACGACGGACTTTATAGAAGCCAGGGTGATATCGATAATGACCCAGCTTTGGCAAATGACCCAGAAAGAAGAGCCATTTTACAACCAGGTGATTTTAGAAGAGTTGATATCAATGGTGATGGTCAAATTAACAACGATGATAGAACCAATTTAGGGTCTCCAATCCCTGACTTTACTTATGGTATAAACTTTAATGGAACTTATAAAAATTGGGATTTTGGTCTTAATTTAAATGGAGTTCAAGGAAACGAGATTTACAACGCCCAATTATTCACAGGAACATTTTTCTTAGATGGAAACAAATTTGGTTTCTTAAGGAATGCTTTTGGATCGCCAGGGGCAGATAACGCAACTACAAATATTCCTAGAGCTTCTTTGCCAAATGCGGCTGGTAATCAATTACCGTCAGATTTCTTTGTAGAAGACGGCTCTTATTTAAGATTAAGGTCTATTGAGATAGGTTATGATTTGACACAGGTAATCGATTTGCCATGGGTGAGTAGCGCTCGCGTCTTTTATAACATGCAAAATGTTTTCACAATTACAGGATATAGTGGTTATGATCCCGAAATTGGATCTACTCTAGTAGGTACTGGAGGTGGGTTTTTTGGTTTCCCAAATAATACACCACCAATTCTTGGTAGAGGTATTGATTTAGGCGCACAACCTAGACCAAGAACATTCATCTTAGGATTACAGGTATCGTTTTAAATTGTTTATGAATAATTAGAAAATTGACAAAATGAAATTAAAAACAAGTAAAATTATGATTGTTACGCTATTGGCGGCCATGCTGGTTCCGCTAAATAGTTGTAACGAGGATGAGCTTCAAATATCCAACCCAAATACAGTATCACAATTAGCTTTCTTTAATGATGAGGCAGATTTTAGAGTTGCTGTAAATGGAATGATACACCCTATTACCGCAGTATTTTTCTGGGGTAGGGTTGTGCATACGGGTCCAACTCTTAGATCAGATGCATTTAATGTAGTGCCTTTTGCAAATAACACAACCATGTCTACACTACAGGGTGTTCCAGGTGTTAGTCGTTGGTCATCAAATATGTTTCCGCAACTGTACCAAACTATATTTAGGGCAAATACCATTTTAGAGGAAGCAAATGATGAAAACCTACCTGCAGGTAGTGGTAGGGATGAAGTATTAGGACAGGCTTACTTTATGAGAGCTTTTGCAAATTGGTATTTGGCGGCTTTTTGGGGCAATGTGCCTTTAGTTTTAAGCACTCCTGAAAATCAAGAAGAGTTTTTTCCATCTCCTGCGACTCAAACAGAAATCTTTAATTCGGTGTTATCTGATTTAGCTATGGCTGCAAGTATGTTGCCAGCAACATGGTCTGATAATGATTTGGGAAGACCAACTTCTGGGTCAGCATTGGCACTAAGAGGAAAGACGAATTTATATATGGGCAACTTTTCAGAAGCTGCAACAGATTTAAGAGCTGTGGTGACCAGCGGAGTGTATAGTTTACTTCCTGCTGAACAGTATGGAGATAATTTTAATGTGGTAGGTGAAAATAATTCAGAATCTGTTTTTGAATTGCAATTTGCTGCGCAAGATAATTTTGTATGGGGATCAGATATACCGCTTACAGGATCTCAAAGTAACTATATTATTGATTATGCACCACCGACTTACAGTTTAGATAGAGGGCACTACATTAATCCGCATATATTACAAGCGTTTGAGGATAATGGAGATACAGTCAGAAGAAATGAAACAATAGCGTTTGATTATCCAGGTGCTACCGGTTATGGTGGAACCCCATTCTTGGAAGATTTTGCTGGAGACATTGAAGCAGCACAAGTAGCAGGGGTGGATCCTTTGTTTACTCGTAAATATGCCATGCTGTTTGCGGGTACTCGTGATCAAATTTCACCCTTTGGAGAAAATATTGGATTGAATTGGAGAATAATTAGATACGCAGATGTGCTTTTAATGTTAGCTGAAGCAGAAAATGAAAATGGAAATACTCCGGAAGCAATCGCATTGGTTAACCAAGTGAGGCAACGAGCGCAAATAGCTGACTTGCCAAATACATTAAGCAGTACTGAGGTTTTTGATGCGATAGTTGAAGAGCGAATTATGGAGCTTACAGGTGAAGGCCATCGCTATCTAGATTTAGTGCGCTGGGGCTTGGCGGAAGAGGTGCTAGGTGCAGGTTCTACGATAGCAGGCGGAAGGCACCCAAAATCTCTAGCTGGAGAAAGTGCAGTATTCACACCAGGACGTGACGAGCTAATTTGGATTCCGGTTCCAGAATTAAACGCCAATCCAAATTTGAACCAAAACCCAGGGTACTAAACACAACCTTTGATTATAAATATTTAGTTTGATTTAGTTTAAGTTCAGTAGTTATTAAGAGCCAAGTGATGTATTATTGCTTGGCTTTTAATTTAAAAAAACCGTGGGATTAAAAATGAGGATGAGTATCCAAAAACTAGCTTTCTATAGTGTAATTGTTTTTCTGTTTTCATGTGAAAACAAACAGGAAACTAGACTTTTTGAATATGCGGATACAGAACTTACCAATATAGACTTTTCAAATACAATTACCATAAATGAGAAAATCAATGTTATTGATTTTCAATATTGCTATAATGGAGGGGGAGTTGGGATAGGAGATTTTAATAGCGATGGGCTTCCTGATATTGTATTTACAGGTAATCAGGTTAATTCTAGAATTTACCTAAATAAAGGTGATTTAAAATTTTTTGATACTACAGAAGAATCAAATTTTAAAACAAAAGGTTGGATAACCGGGGTTTCTATAATTGATATAAATGTCGATGGCCTAGATGATATCTACCTTAATGTTGGTGGTGCCAATTGCGATGGCAACTGTAATAATTTATTGTTTATAAATCAGGGAGTGAATGAAAATGGAATTCCCGAATTTGTTGAGAATGCGAAGGCATATGGCTTAGATGATGCAGAGTATTCGCAACAGACGGTTTTTTTTGATTACGATTTAGATGGTGATTTAGATGCTTACATCGTTAGAAACGGAAATGTGCAGTTTGATAAAAACTCTCCAATACCAAAACGTTATTTTCCCAATCATTTAAGTGATGTTCTTTTACGTAACGATGATTCTGAAACTGTAGGACATCCTATTTTTAAAGAGGTTTCAGAAAAGTTGGGAAAAGTTGAAAAAGGTTTCGGACTAGGCGTAGGTATAAATGACTTTAATAATGATGGTTTGATAGATGTCTATGTGGCAAATGACTTTATTACCAATGATTTACTCTATATCAATTCAAAAATTTCGGACACGACAGGTGCTTATTTTAAAGAATCATCTAGCGAATTATTGGCACATCAAACCTATAACGGTATGGGGGTTGATATTGCCGATATAAATAATGATTCACACCCTGATATTATAGTTTTGGACATGCTGCCCAAAAATTATAACCGCCTCAAAACAATGATAGGTTCCACAAATTACGATAAGTACGAACTAAGCCTAAAGAATGGGTACTCGCCGCAATATATGCGGAATACATTGCAAATTAATAACGGTCTCAGTGATGGCGGTCCGTTAAAGTTTAGCGAGGTTTCATTTGCTGCCAAACTAGCGCAAACCGATTGGAGTTGGGCTCCTCTGTTGGTCGATTTAGATGCAGATGGCGATAAAGATATTTTTATTACCAATGGATACGGTTTAGATATCACCAACTTAGATTTTATAAACTATACCAATCAAGCTAATGTCTTTGGAACACCAGAAAGCAGAGATAAGAGAATTAAGGAGTTGGTAAAAAACCAGAAATCGGTTAAGCTCCAAAATTATTTTTTTGAAAATGATGGAAATGTAAACTTCAATGACGTTTCTACCTCTTGGAGCATTAAGAGACTTTCTTTATCCAACGGTGCTGCCTATTCCGATTTAGACTTGGATGGAGACTTGGACCTAATCGTAAATAACATTAATGAGAAAGCATTTATTCTTAAAAATACTGCTTCCTCAAGGGAGAACTATAATTATTTGAAAATAAAACTTTTAGGACCAGAGCAGAATAAAGATGCAATTGGTGCAAAGGTTTCGGTTTGGAGTCAAGGAGAATTACAAACGCATTTTCAATCAATCATTCGCGGCTATCTTTCTTCGGTTGATCCTACCGTTTTTTTCGGTCTCAAAAACAACAGAATTGATTCGTTAGAAGTGAAATGGCCAACAGGTGAAATTACTAGAAGAACAGGTCTTATGCCAAATCAAACTTTAGTTTTAGATATTGTCGATGCAACTATCGAAAATTTTGAAGATTCTACCGACGAGACATACTTCGTTGACAACACCGACACTTTTGTTTTTAAACATCAAGAGAATTCATCCAACGATTATCGCTCCCAACAGTTACTGCTGACACAGTACTCTAAAGAGGGGCCCTGTTTTGCCTCGGGAAATAGTGACGATGAAGATGGTGATGAACTATTTGTTGGGGGCAGTAAGGGAGAACCAGGTACAGTTTGGAGCCTAAATGAACAAAATGTATACGTACTAACACAAAAACTAGATTCCATTTATGAAGACACGGCTGCGGCTTTTTTTGATTATGATTCCGATGGTGATCTAGATTTATATGTGGGTAGTGGTGGAAATGAGTTTGATGCCGAAGCACCGGAATATCAAGATAGATTATATGAAAACGTTGGAAGTAAAGGATTTAAACTAACAGAAGAAAAATTGCCTCTGAATACATCAGCCACCAGTTGTATTAAACCTTTTGACTTTGACAAGGATGGGGATATCGACCTTTTCGTTGGTTCGAATATAGTTCCTGGTAATTATCCCGTAGCTCCTAAGAATTCCTTTTTGTCCAATGAAAATGGAAGTTTTTCTGATGTAAAAGTTGAAGGTTTAGCAGATATCGGTATGGTCAGGGATGCTGTATGGACAGATATTGATAATGATGGATGGACGGATTTAGTGCTTACAGGCGATTGGATGCCAATAACAATTTTTAAAAATGATTCGGGAGTTTTAAAGAAATGGAATATTGAAATTCAGTCCGAGAATAACGAAACAATCGTTTCCAATGGGTGGTGGTATTCCATTGCAAAAGGTGACTTTGATAATGATGGGGATATTGATTTTTTAATAGGCAATCAAGGACTCAACAATTTTGTCAACCCCAGTCAAGAATATCCAATCTACATTTATAATAGAGATTATGATAAAAACGGCAGTATTGACCCCTTAGTAGCCGTTTATTACGACACAGGTCAAGGAAAAAAACTAAAGCCCTTGCAGTCTAGAGATGATGTTATGAAGCAATTAACGCTTCTTAAGGATAGGTATCAGAGTTACCAACAGTTTGCAGAAGTAGATTTTAAGACATTGTTGAATATTGAAGCATTGAACGAGGTATCCTTAACGGCCAGTGTTTTTGAAAGTGCTTATTTAGAAAATATAGGAGATGGAAAGTTTAAGCATATTTCTCTGCCATTTGAGTGTCAGCTAGCACCTTTGAAGTCGATAATGGTAAAAGATTTCGACGGCGATGGTAATTTAGACGCGCTTTTGGCTGGAAACGATTTTTATTCCGAAAGTAATTTTGGAAGGTACGACGCGCTGAACGGGATTTTTTTAAAAGGAAGGGGTAATGGTAGTTTTAAACCAGTGCCAGTAGATGAAAGCGGCTTTTATGCTCCCGGGCATACAAGTCAAATAGTTGAGATTAAAGATAGAGAGAATAATAGCCTGTTTCTTGTTGGTCAGAATAATGAGAGCGTTAGGGTATTTGAGTGGAACAAAAAAATAACACAATGAGAAGTGTTCTAAACAGAGTGAGAGAGGAGATAAAGATTGTTGAAAACCGAAACAATGCAGATTGCGCCTTAAATACGATTTTTGATAAAGATGATATTGTAATCTATAAACTAGATGTACGATCTAATGAAAAGTTTATTCCCGAACCTATAGAGCTAGAGTGGAAGATACCCGCTTTAAATGTTAAAGGGATATGGAAACCTACTTCCGACTTTTCGAAACGAATAGAGGCAGATTGGGAGTTGGAGAATCATGAATCAAGAATCTCAATAGATTCTCCCGTAATCTCCCTTTTTGGTAATAAAGATGAAAACATACTTTGTTTTTCGTGTTCCAATGCGATTAATAAAATTGAGTTAGGGGCAAAGTATCGCGAAGAAGATGATTTTGTGTATTGTAAAATAATCCTGTTTACCGAGTGCAAGTATGCCATTAAGGATTTTAATATAGAAATACGATTAGACTATAGAAATATCCACTTTTCACGGGCACTTAAGGAAACAGGGCTTTGGTGGGAAAGCTTTGCGGCCCTAAAACCGTGCGCCGTTCCCGCAATAGCAAAAAAACCCTTGTATTCTACTTGGTATCAATTTCATCAGAATTTAGATGAGGCTTTATTGTTAAAAGAATGTGGTTTGGCAAAAGAATTAGGTTTTGAAGCCATTATTATAGATGATGGCTGGCAGACCGAAGATAACAATCGTGGTTACGATTATACGGGCGATTGGCAATCAGAGCGTTTTGAAGATTTTGGGGCAGTGGTAAGAGGTATGCAAAATCTCGGAATGAAAGTAGGGCTATGGTATTCCGTGCCGTTCTGTGGTAAAAAATCCAAGGCCTATCAAAGATTTAAAGGTAAATTTTTGACCGAGAACCATCGATGGGCACCTGTTTTTGACCCTAGGTTTCCTGAAATCAGAAATTACTTGGTAGGTATCTATGTTGCAGCTGCCAAAGACTGGGGCTTAGATGGTTTTAAACTAGACTTTATCGATGATTTTAAGGCTTACCCAGATACGTGTTTTGAGCCAAATGCAGAACGCGATTTTGCCTCCATAAATGATGCTGTTGATGCATTGTTAACGCAGGTCAGTGATGAGGTCAAAAAAGTGAATCCAGATATTTTTATAGAATTTCGACAGAAATATACGGGCCCGGCGATGCGAAAATATGGTAATATGCTTCGTGCTTTTGACTGCCCGGGAGATTATACCATGAACCGCGTACGAATAGCCGATATTAAAATGTTATGCGGTGAGACAGCAGTTCATTCTGATATGGTTACCTGGCATTTTGATGAAAGTGTAGAAAACGCCGCTTTGCACTACCTTAATACAATGTTTGGGGTTCCGCAAATCTCGGTTATGCTGCATGAGGCCCCTTTGGCCCATATAAATATGATTCGTTTCTACACCGATTTTTGGAATAGTAATGCCGAATTATTGTTGTCAGGTGATTTTATACCGACCTCGCCTATGGCAAATTATCCATTAAAATCGGTTTCATCTGATAAAAAAGCAATAATAGGTGTCTTTGAAAATAACTTTATCGAATTGGAATCTGCTCATAATCAAATCGATATTTTAAATGCAAAACCTTCAAAATCCATAATTCTTGTTGCTAAACATAATTTTGGTACTTTTAAATGCCAAATTTTTGATTGCGAGGGAGCGATTGTTAATGAAAAAACCCTAGAATTAATGGAAGGGGTTAACGCTTTAAAAGTTCCTATCTGCGGTATGGCTCAGTTACGACTGACTAACTAACTAAAACAACCAACATATGGGGACATTATCCATTATTTCCTTTCTAGGCTTTACACTATTGGTAGCTGGGGTGGCGTGGTACGCCACAAGAAAAACGAATGAAAAATCTGCCGATGGCTTTTACCTTGGTGGAAGAAGTCTAGGTGCGCTTACCATTGCCGGATCATTACTATTAACCAACCTTTCTGCTGAACAGATTGTCGGACTAAACGGTCAGGCATTTACCGAAGGTATTTTGGTAATGGCCTGGGAAACCCTTGCTGCAATCGCAATGGTGATAACGGCCATTTGGTTTTTGCCCAAGTACATGAAAAAGGGCATTACGACCATTCCTGAATTCATTCAGGGTCGTTTTGATGAGAATACAAAGGCGATTCTGTCAGTTTTGTTCCTTATTGCTTTTGGAATTGTATTGTTGCCTACAATATTATATGCAGGGTCCAAGGCATTTATTACCATGTTTCAATTGCCCGAGGTATTAGGTATTTCTGAAACGGCTTGTTATTGGATATGTGTGTGGAGTATTGGATTAATAGGTATCGTTTATGCTATTTACGGTGGTTTAAAAGCGGTAGCAGTATCAGATTTGATGAATGCTATCGGTTTGTTAATTGGGGGATTATTGATTCCATATTTCGGATTGACCATGATTAGCGATGACGGTACTATCTCAGGGGGTCTGACCAAACTATGGTCTGAAAATCAAGATAAATTTGATGTTACTGGTGGTCCAACTTCGTCCATTCCGGTCGGTACAATTTTCACGGGTATGATGATAGCTCAGATGTATTATTGGGGTACCAACCAGTCTATTTTACAGCGTGTGTTCGGGGCGAAAAGTCTAAAAGAGGGTCAAAAAGGGGTTTTGCTCGCGGCCTTTGTGAAGTTTTTAATTCCTGTAATTGTAGTACTTCCAGGTATTATTGCCTATAACATGTTCGGCGCCGAATTGAATGATGCAGATGCCTCTTATCCCGAATTAGTGAGAAGGGTTTTACCTGCCAGTTTATTAGGTTTCTTCGCAGCTGTATTGTTTGGGGCTATTTTAAGTTCGTTTAATAGCTTATTAAATAGTAGTGCCACATTATTCGGATTTGATTTATATAAAAAATTCTTTAAAAAAGGGGCTTCAGAGCTGCAAACAGTAAAAGCGGGTAAACGTTTTGGTTTAGGTCTTGCAGTTATTTCTATGACTATAGCGCCATTTATCAGAAATGCTCCTGACGGCTTATTTGCTTATATACAGGAGTCGCTCGGTAGTTTAAGTGTTCCAATTTTGGCTGTTGTGCTTATTGGCATTCTAACCAAAAAAGTACCAGCTGTAGGAGCAAAAATTGTACTTATAGGTGGAGTGTTAATGTATCTTATAAGCCAATTTATTATTAGTCCTCGTATGGTCGAAAGTGCTATGGAAAAAGCAAAGGTTTCAGGCATAACCAATGCTGCTGAATTGGCACTGATTAAGGCAGAAGCATATCCACACTTTTTGCATATTATGGGGATACTATTTGTAGTAAATGTAATTATCATGTTAATAGTAGGGCTTATTAAACCTAAAACAGATATTTATGTACCAAAGGTTACCGATGTGATTGATACGACACCTTGGAAATATGCCTGGATAGTTGGTGGTCTAATAACATTATTGGTACTAAGTACCTACCTTATTTTCTAAAAATAATACTTAGGCTGTCTAAAAGTGGGGTCAATGTGTCATATTGAGCCTGTCGAAATATTTTAACTTACTGATAATCAATATCAGTTTCGACAAGCTCAACTTGACAAAAAGGATTTCAATGTCTTTTTAGACAGCGTTTTTTATAATAATAAATGTAAAGTATATTTGTCATTATGGAAAATAAAATATACATTTAAACTTTACTTTTAATAGTATGAAGAATATATGTGAATCTGAACGTAACAAGTTACATCGTTGGGGTAAGTTTCAATTGCCCAATAAGTACAAGAAGATAGGATGGGCAATTATAATAGGTGCTTTTGTGCTTATGATAGCAAAGAAATTTGTTGATGAACCTACTTGGGTAAAACCAGTCTTACGTAATGTTATGATTTTAGGTTTTTTAATGGTTTCTATCTCTAAAGAAAAAATAGAGGATGAACTTATGGCTAGCCTACGAGCAACTTCTTATCGGTTGGCATTGATTATAGGTGTTTTGTATGCTTTAATACAACCCTATGTGACTTATGGTATCGAATCTTTATTAGACCCTGCAAATGCGAAAATAGACAATGGTTACTTTCAAGTATTGCTCTATATTTTGTTGGTTCAGATTATGTTCTTTCATGCTTTAAAACGCAGTGCTTAAGATGAAGAATAACTTAAAAGTACAACGGGCTATTAAAGATTTGACCCAAGAAGATTTGGCAAAACTATTGGGGGTTTCTAGGCAAACGATTAATTCTATTGAAAAAAACCGCTATGTCCCTTCCACAGTTTTGGCTTTAAAACTTTCTAAGGTGTTTGGAATTTCTGTAAATGATATTTTTAAGTTAGAAGTCGAAGATTAAATTAAAAAGTCGAAACAATTGTTTCAGCTTTTTAGGTACTCGGGGCGAGAACCTCAATACTTCGGTAGTATAAATAAATCCCTTTTTATGTTGTTTTATTCCATAAAAAAACCAAGGTATAACCTTGGTTTTTCATTTAGTGGTACTCGAGGCGGGACTTGAACCCGCACGGACTAATGTCCATTGGATTTTAAGTCCAACGTGTCTACCAATTCCACCACTCGAGCTTGCCTGCCTATGGCATGGCCTGATAATTGGTATCAGAATAAAAAAAACTCCACCCACGGTGAGAGAGCGGAGTTGAAATTGAGCGAAAAACGGGATTTGAACCCGCGACCTCCACCTTGGCAAGGTGATGCTCTACCAGCTGAGCTATTTTCGCATTTTAATGAACGTGCACTTTCATAAGTGCGGATGCAAATTTAATACAATTCTTGAAATCTAAAAGAATTTTTAAATGAAAAGATAAAACTTCTTAGCACCTACTTTTTTTAAGAACTTGCCTTTTTCTTTTTACTGAGTAGGCGTTTAATTTCGTTAAGTTTCATCAAAGCTTCAACAGGGGTTAAGGTATCAATATCTAAATGAAGAATTTCCTCTTTTATTTCTTCCAGAAGGGGATCATCAAGATTAAAGAAACTTAATTGCATTTCGTTTTGAGCAGTTTCTAAATTAGCGGCTAATTCTTCACTTGAATGTGATTTTTCAAGCTTTTTCAGCATTTTGGTGGCTTTTTGAACTACCTGCTGTGGCATTCCGGCCATTTTTGCTACGTGTATTCCAAAACTGTGTTCACTGCCCCCTGCAACAAGTTTTCTTAGAAAAAGTACGTTATCTTTTAACTCTTTGACCGATACATTATAGTTTTTAATTCGACCAAAGGTATTGGTCATTTCATTAAGTTCATGATAATGCGTCGCAAAAAGTGTTTTGGCTCGAGAGGGGTGTTCGTGAAGGTATTCAGATATCGCCCAAGCAATTGAAATACCGTCATAGGTGCTTGTACCACGCCCTATTTCATCTAAAAGTACCAAACTACGTTCTGACAGGTTGTTTAAGATGGATGCGGTCTCGTTCATTTCTACCATAAAGGTAGATTCGCCCATAGAGATATTATCACTTGCGCCGACTCGCGTAAATATTTTGTCCACTACGCCTATTTTTGCCGAAGCGGCCGGTACAAAACTTCCCATCTGCGCCAATAAGACAATCAAGGCCGTTTGCCTTAAAATCGCTGATTTACCGCTCATGTTCGGCCCGGTAATCATAATAATTTGTTGGTCTTCTCTATTCAAGAAAACATCATTGGTAATATAACTTTCGCCCAATGGAAGCTGTTTTTCTATAACCGGGTGGCGACCCTCTTTAATTTCTAGAGCAGTGCCATCGTTAATTTCGGGTAGCGAGTAATTGTTATCTTTTGCCAATTGGGCAAAACCACAAAGACAATCTAATTGTGCAATTAATTGTGCATTTTGCTGCACTTCCACAATATGTGCTTGCATCCAAACCAATAATTGCTCAAAAAGTTGCTGCTCTAAACTAAAAATACGCTCCTCGGCACCTAGTATTTTGGCTTCGTATTCCTTTAGTTCTTCGGTAATATAACGTTCGGCATTTACCAAAGTTTGCTTGCGGATCCAAGTTTCGGGTACTTTGTCTTTATGTGCGTTCCGTACCTCAATATAATATCCATAAACGTTGTTTGAAGCAATCTTTAATGAAGTGATACCGGTAGCTTCGGTTTCACGTTCCAACATTTTGTTCAAATAGTCTTTACCCGAAAATGCCAAACCTCTCAACTCATCTAACTCTTCTGAATACCCTTTGGCTATGGTATTTCCTTTGGCAATATTTATTGGAGCTTCTTCATTGAGCATTTCCTTTATTTTGCTCCTTAGTTCTTCGCAAGAAAATAACTTGTGTCCAATTTCTTGAAGTGAGACATTCGAGCTTTCTTTTGCCAACTGTTTTATAGGCACAATGGCCTCTAAAGAATTTTTAAGCTGAACGAGTTCCCTGGGGTTAATTTTGCCAGTAGCGACTTTTGAAATTAAACGCTCCAAATCGCCCATTTGCTTGATCCAGTGCTGTATTTTTTGCAGCTGTGTCTCCTCTTCTTTTAAATAAGAGACAACCTGATGGCGTTGTTGTATTTTTTCAGCATTTTTTAATGGAAGTGCCAACCATCTCTTTAATAGACGACCACCCATGGGTGAAATGGTCTTATCAATAATTACCAATAAAGTAACGGCATTAAGATTGGTAGACTGGTACAGTTCTAGATTACCTATGGTAAAACGGTCCATCCAGATATATTCTTCTTCCGCAATGCGCTGTAAGGTATTGATATGTTGTAGTTGGCGATGCTGGGTTTCAGAGAGATAGTGTAAGATTGCCCCTGAAGCGATAATACCGTATTGCAAATGTGATACGCCAAAACCTTGAAGTGTTTTGGTCTTAAAGTGTTGGGTTAAACTTTCATTGGCATAATCTTCCTGAAAAATCCAATCTTCGAGAAAAAAGGAATGCAGTTGACTGCCAAAAAGCTCTAAAAACTCCTTTTTATGTGCCTTGGAGACAAGAATTTCATTGGGACTAAAATTTTGGAGCAATTTATCAATTTGCTCTGCAGATCCTTCCGAAGTTAAAAACTCCCCAGTGGAAATATCCAAAAATGAAACCCCCAATTTTGTTCTACCAAAATGGACCGATGCCAAAAAATTATTGCTTTTGGCGTTCAAAATATCATCGTTTAAAGCAACACCAGGCGTCACCAATTCTGTAACACCGCGTTTGACGATACTTTTGGTTTGTTTTGGGTCTTCCAATTGGTCGCAAATGGCTACGCGCTGACCAGCCTTTACCAGTTTTGGTAAATACGTGTTTAAAGAATGGTGCGGAAAACCGGCAAGTTCTGTTTTATCACCCCCATTATTACGGTGGGTTAAAACAATGCCTAGTATTTGCGCAGCCTTTACGGCATCTTCACCAAAAGTCTCGTAAAAATCACCCACACGAAAAAGCAGAAGCGCATCAGGATGTTTGGTCTTGATAGTATTGTACTGCTGCATTAAAGGGGTAACCTTTTTTGTTTTTGTTGAACTCGCCAATTCTAAAAGTTTAATTTTACCGAAAATAGGAACTTCGAAATGTTTCTTAAACCATTGTTGATATTATAAGGCCAAAAGTGGATAAATTTATGCGTAAGCTTGCCAATGACGAATTAGGAAGATTAGATGTGGAAGGATATAAAAAAGCCAAGAAAACCCCGCTTATTTTAATTCTAGATAATATTAGAAGCCTAAACAATATTGGTTCGGTATTTAGAACCGCAGATGCCTTCTTGATAGAAAAAATATATCTGTGCGGTATTACGGCAAAACCTCCCCATAAAGACATTCATAAAACCGCTTTGGGCGCTACGGAAAGCGTTGATTGGGAATACCGTGAAAGTACGCTTGATTTGGTTGAAGGTCTCCAAAAAAGAAACGTTGAGGTGATAGCAATAGAGCAAGCTGAAAATGCTACTATGCTAAATAATTTTAATACTGAAGAAAATAAGACGTATGCCCTTGTTTTTGGTAATGAAGTGAAGGGGGTATCTCAAGATGTAGTTTCTAAGAGTGATGTAGTATTAGAGATTCCTCAATTTGGCACAAAACATTCTTTAAATATTTCAGTGAGTGCAGGTGTAGCGGTATGGGATTTTTGGACGAAGCTAAGCGTTTAAATTTAAGTTGCAGTGGAGTAGGCAACAAAAAACCCCCGACTTGTGGTCAGGGGCATAACATATAGTTTGAGTTAGTTAGTTTCTGTCTAAGCAGGATGCTAATAAATAAAAACCATTCGTTATATCCAAATATTTTCTAAAAATTATCTTAATGTGTAAGCTCGATTATACGTGTTTCGAGTAGTGCTAAGATAACCTCGTAATCATCATTATTCTCAACAAAATCAAGGGTTCCCAAATCAATCATTAAGGTGTTTTGATGGGGGTGACTTTTAATGAAATCCAAGTATCCTCTATTTATCTTTTCTAGATAATCGGCACTAATATTCTGTTCATAGTCGCGTCCGCGTTTCTTGATATTAGATAAAAGTCGGCTCGTATTCTGGTATAAATAGACGTAGATGTCAGGTTTTTTAACTTCGTTATACATAAAACCGAACACCTTTTTATAGAGCTCAAATTCCTCTTTTTGCAAAGTAATTTTCGCAAAAATGAGTGATTTAAAGATATCGTAATCGCTCACCATAAATTTTTTGAAAAGGTCAAACTGCGAAGTGTCATCGGTAAATTGTTGATAACGATCCGCCAGAAAAGACATCTCTAAAGGAAAGGCATAGCGCGCTTGGTCTTTATAAAATTTTGGCAAAAAAGCATTATCTGCAAAACGTTCCAAGACGAGTTTTGCATTAAAATCTTCGGCTATTTTTTTGGCAAGTGTGCTCTTGCCTGCTCCGATATTTCCCTCAATCGCCAAGAACTGCAATTGAGAAAACAGCTCCATCCTACTTTTATAAAGGCGGTGTTCTGTTTTTTGTAATTTGTTTTTGTCCTTGCATTCCTGTAAAAGATTTCTGGTGTCTTTGTGAAGAACAGGATGATATACTTGTGGGGCAATATCGGCCAAAGGTTTTAAAACAAAGTTTCGTAGGGTCATTCTAGGGTGAGGTATGGAGAGCCCCGCCCCGTTAAGAATTAAATCATCAAAATAAAGAATATCCAAATCAATGTTTCTCGAAGCGTAACCTTCTTCAGCATCTTTTTTTCTTCCAAAACCAGACTCAATTTTTTTGAGCTGCTCCAAAAGGTCCGTAGGTGATAAAGACGTTTCTGTCAAGATACAAGCATTTAAAAAATCTTCACCATCAAAACCCACGGCTGCATTCTCATAAACCGCTGAGGTCTTAAGAATAGTGACTCCTTTTTTACACAAGGCTAATAGGGCCTTTTGTAGGTTTAGGTGTCTATTGCCCAAGTTGCTGCCAATAGATAGATATGCCTGATTCGAATTATTCATATTTCATGGCAAAATAACTAAAACATTTGAAGAGCTAACGCAATTATCTTGTAACATATTTCGTAAAAGGGAGACATACTAACAATGGTTATCTTTGTAGCCGATTTAAATAAAGTAAAATGAAGTTTTTGAGAAATTTACTCGCGGCTATTCTAGGCTGCTTGATTGCTTTTGGTGTGCTATTTTTTATGTTTTTTGTCTTCGCGGCACTTGTTGGCAGTGGTGATGACGGTGTGGTAGTTAAAGAAAACTCGATTTTGGAGTTGAGTTTAAATTCGCCTATAAGGGATTATGAAGGAAAAAATAACTCAGACCCTTTCGGAGCATTATTTGAAGAAGGTCAGGGCTTGGATGAAATACTACATACCATAGCGGTAGCCAAAAATGATGATAAAATAAAAGGGATAAGTATGACCACCGGTTTCTTGCAGGCAGGATTGGCCCAAACACAAGAAATACGGGCAGCTCTTGCCGATTTTAAGGCTGAGGGTAAGTTTATCTATTCATACTCTGATTTTTATACACAAAAAAATTACTATCTGGCAACTATCGCGGATAAACTGTATTTAAATCCATTGGGTGCTATGGATTTTAAAGGTTTGGCCTCTGAGGTATTATATTATAAAGATTTACAAGAAAAGACAGGGGTAAAAATGGAAGTAATTCGCCATGGTAAATACAAGAGCGCCGTGGAGCCCTATTTATCGAACACCATGAGCGATGCGAATCGTTCGCAAATAAAAGAATTGATCACTTCTTTATGGACGAGTATGCTAACGGATATAGCTACTTCAAGAAATATTGACATTTCCAATTTAAACGTCATTGCAGATACTTTGGGAGGTAGAACACCTGAATACGCCGTCGCTTCAGGACTCGTAGACGGAAATATGTATTTTGATGAATATGAATCCTTGTTAAGAGAAAGTGTTGCTGTTGAAGCCGATGCAAAGCTGAATTATGTTGATTTTGAATATTATGCAAAAGTAGCCAGTAAAAAGACCTTAAAAACCGGTGCCGATAAAATTGCTGTTATCTATGCTCAGGGTGAGATTTTATATGGCGAGGGCGGTAAAGATTTTATTGGACAAGGAGTTGTCAACGAGGCCTTAAAAAAGGCAAGGGATAATAAGAGTGTAAAAGCGATTGTGATGCGTGTGAATTCCCCGGGGGGAAGTGCCTTGGTCTCCGATATAATTTGGAGAGAAATAGAACTGACCAAAAAAATAAAACCTGTGGTCGTTTCTTTTGGTAATGTAGCTGCCTCTGGCGGATATTATATTGCTGCCGGAGCTGACAAGATTTTTGCCGAGTCAACAACCATTACGGGCTCCATCGGGGTTTTTGGAACGATACCGAATATAAATGAATTAGCTGCTGATATCGGTGTGAATGCCGAGCAAGTGGGTACCAATAAAAATTCGGTCGATTATTCTTTGTTTGAGCCGATGACCGATACCTTTAGAAATCAAGTTCAAGAAGGTATTGAACAGACTTATGATACTTTTTTACAGCGTGTTGCCGATGGTAGAAATATGTCGATTGCCGTGGTCGATTCTATTGCACAGGGTCGTGTTTGGAGCGGAGTTGACGCCAAAGACTTAGGCCTGGTCGATGAAATAGGAAATTTAGATGACGCCATTGCCGCAGCGGCCGAAATGGTAGATCTAGAAAGTTATGGTATTCGTAAGTATCCAAAATATAAATCTGATTTTGAAAAATTAATGGAAGACTTTGGTGGTGCAAAGGCAAAAGTAGGTGAAGCTTTCATTAAAGAAGAATTGGGCAATGAAGCTTTTCAGATTTTAAAAGAATTTAAGCAACTATCTAAACAAAAGGGAGTTCAGACTAGAATGCCTTTTACCTTAAACATAAAATAAAACCTTGCTATTGTCCCCTTGATGGGACTTTAGGGGTGTTTTGAATATGACCCAAAAAGACAAAAGAGTTGCGTTTCAAATTTACCTCTATCTTGGAGCTTTGTTTATTACCTCACTGGTAGTATCGAACCTAATTTTTCAAAAGTTTTTTTATTGGAACCCTCTCGGAGATATTAAGATTTTTGGCGCTTCGATATTTGAGATTTCTGTGGGTATTTTGCCTTACCCGATAACCTTTTTGATTACGGATCTAATTTCGGAGATTTTTGGTAAGCGTAAGGCCAACCAAGTGGTGATTGCCGGCATTTTTGCCTCTTTTTTCTCTTTGGCTATTGTCTATACCGCTTCTGCCGTTCCGGCTACGGAATGGTCTCCGGTTTCAAACAGTATGTTTTCAGATGTTTTCGGTAATACCATTGTGGCTGTTTTTGCTTCAATGATGGCCTACCTCTTAGCGCAATTTGTAGATATACAGATTTATCATTTTTGGAAACGTGTGACCAAAGGCAAATACTTATGGTTGCGAAATAACTTTTCTACGTTCTCTTCCCAATTCATAGACACTTTTACCGTGGTACTGCTTTTATGCGCTTTTGGTGAGATTCCGTGGGAGCTTTTTTATGGATTGGTCATCAGTGGGTTTATTTTTAAGATTTTTATAGCATTTCTCGACACCCCTTTGCTTTATCTTTTCGTATATCTATTGCGAAAAAGATTTAACTTAAAAATAGGAGAAGAAATTGAGTTGGATTAATTCAACTTCTTATTTTATTGTAAAACATAAACCATGGCAAAAACAAAGAAGAAATTCTTAAAGATTTTCGGAATCATTTTTTTAGTATTGTTGGCTTTGCTGATTGCAATTCCGTTTTTTCTAGAGGGTAAAATAGCAACCATTGTAAAGAACAAAGTCAATCAGAACGTCAATGCAACGCTAGATTTTGAGGATGTAAAACTTAGTCTTATCAAGAGCTTTCCGAATGCCTATGTAGATTTCACGAATACTTCTTTGGTGAATAAAGCTCCTTTCGAGGGCGATACACTTTTTGCAGCAGGTAACGTGGCCTTAAGTATGTCGATAAAAGAACTCTTTAAAAGTGCTGAAGAGCCGATTAGTATAAAAAGCCTGACAGTAGACAATGCCAAACTACATATTAAGGTAGATGAAGCAGAAAATGCCAATTATGATATCGCCAAAGAGACAGTAGATGAAGTGATCACGACTCCAGAAGAAGCTTCGGATAGTTTTACACTGGCTTTAGAATCGTATGAGATAACGAATTCTGAGGTCATATATGATGATTTTGCAACGAAAACACATTTGGTGGTTTCTGAAATCAACCATGCTGGAACGGGTGATTTGTCCTTGGAACAATCAGAATTACAAACCAAAACGGATGCCTTGGTTTCTTTCGAGCTCGATAGCACCAAATACCTGAATAAAAACAAGGTTTCTTTGGATGCGCTTATCGGGATAGATTTAAAAGAAAACAAATATTCCTTTTTAGAGAATAAGGCTTTGGTGAATCAACTACCACTGGTTTTTGATGGTTTTGTAAAGGTCAACGAAGAAAACCAAGAGGTGGATATTAGTTTTAAGACACCATCTTCAGATTTTAAGAACTTTCTTGCCGTAATTCCTGAAGAATATTCCAAGAATATTGAAAGCGTAAAGACCACTGGAAATTTTGAGGTAGACGGGGTGCTAAAAGGTATTGTTGATGATACGCACATTCCAATGTTCAATATCAAATTAAAGTCCGATAACGCATCATTTAAATATCCAGATTTGCCCAAAGCGGTCAAAAATGTATTTATAGATACGGATATCAACAACGAAACGGGTATCACCGAAGACACCTATGTAAGCATTAATAATCTTTCTTTTCAAATAGATGAAGACCGTTTTAATGTAAATGCAAAAATTAGAGAGTTGCTGGGTAATACAAAAGTAAACGCCCATATGGACGGTAAAATGAATTTGGCCAATATCTCCAAGGCATATCCTATTCCTTCAGATTTAGATTTATCGGGGCTTTTGACGGCTGATGTTACCACGGCTTTTGATATAGCTTCTATAGAAAATAAAAAGTACGAGAATACAAAGACCAGTGGTAAAATGGATTTAACAGGTTTCAAATACAATTCTGAGGAATTGAAAAATCCAGTGGCCATCAACACAGCTGCCGTTACTTTTAATCCAGGTACGGTTTCATTGAATTCTTTCGAGGGTAAAACAGGCCAGACCGATTTTAAGGCTACTGGTACCATAAACAATTTGTTGGGTTTTTTGTTTAATGATGAAAACGTAGAAGGTAACTTTAAGTTGCAGTCCAATACCTTTGCATTAAATGATTTTATGGTTGATGAAGAGGTTTCAACCGATGTAACTTCAGAAACACCAACAACCAATGAACGTATTAAAATACCTTCTTTTTTAGACGCTACTATTGATGCCACGGCAAACAATGTGCTTTATGATAATCTTAATTTAAAAAATGTTTCTGGGCGATTGAAAATTAAGGATGAAGCTGCGACATTACAGAACTTAACTTCAGATTTGTTTGACGGTAAACTAAATATGAACGGTTCTGTGTCTACAAAAAGCGAAATATCCACCTTTGATATGGCTTTGGGGATGGACGGTTTTAAAATAGGGGAGTCCTTTAAAGCTTTGGACATGTTTAAGGTATTGGCCCCAGTAGCTAGTGCTTTACAAGGAAAACTAAATTCTACCATAAAACTATCCGGAAATCTAAAAGATGATATGACGCCCAGTCTTGGAGCGCTAACGGGTAATATTCTAGCCGAGGTGTTGTCTACCAATATAGATACCAAAAATGCATCTTTGCTTAAAGCTTTAGATAGTAAATTGAGCTTTTTAGATATGGAGGCAATCGACTTAAAAGGATTGAAAACAGCCTTGTCCTTCGAAAATGGAACTGTGAAAGTGAAGCCTTTCGCGCTAAAATACAAAGACATAACCGTTAATGTGAATGGTAGCCATACGTTTGACAGGCAGTTGCAGTACAAAGCCACTTTAGACGTGCCAGCAAAATATTTGGGCGAAGACGTAAACAAGCTTATCGCAAGAATTAATGATGATAGCCTTAAAGACTTGACAATACCGGTTATAGCCAACATTGGGGGTAATTATACCAGCCCAAATGTAACTACAGATTTAACTTCCGGTGTTTCTAATTTAACCAAGCAGTTGGTGGAGATAGAAAAACAAAAGTTATTGAATAAAGGAAAAGACAAAGCTAAAGATTTGTTGGGTGGACTTTTAGGCGGTAATAAAACCGATTCTACGGCAACAGACTCTACCAAAACTTCTACCTCTGAAATATTAGGTGGTCTTCTAGGGAAAAAGAAAGACTCTGTACAACCAGATTCTACTGCTAAAAAAGATGCCGTTAAAGAAGCCGCTGGGAATATTCTGGGAGGTTTATTAGGCAAAAAGAAGAAAAAGGATACTGCACAGCAAAAGAATTAGTTTAAGGTATTGTCCCCTTGAGGGGACTTTAGGGGTGTTTGTTATCCTTAGCTTGTCGAAAGATAAATAAGCGAGTTTAGTAATATGTAATTGAATCCCTTCCGCCTTTTGACTTTGTCAAAATCCACCTTCCCTTGATTAAGGGAAGGAGTCTATTGGGCAAAAAGAAGAAAAAGGATACGGTAAACATATTAATTATCTTTGAGACGCTGGACTAGGGCTTTTTATAGGAGCCATTGTTGGCATTAGTTATTTTATTTCATAATACTTAAGTTCCTTTTCCACTATAAATTTAAAGAACTCGTTTTCCATTTTCATATGGTCAATTTCTTTTTTTTGAATTAGCCTTTCGAAATGGCTTTCTGAGTCAATAAATTGTTTTAAATCTCCATTGAACTTGAACGCATTTTGGAACATTTTAATTCCCTTTTTTAATTCCTCAACTTTTGGGAATGACTTAGTCATAAAAGTTTTGACTGACTCATTAGTGGAAACAAATAATTCCCCTGTACTGCCATTAAAGACATAATAGCAATTCTTGTTTCCATCAATCTTTTTTAGGAACAGTAATAAACGCTGTCCTTTTTCAATTTCCCCGACCCTAGCATCACAACTCCATTCCTCCCAAATTTTTATATTTTGTTTTTAATTTTTCTCTCTTATAAAAGCCAAATTAAAAATTTGGCGAACTTTCTGAATATACACAAACCTTGGGTTTAACACTTATTAGCTATGTTTTATACCCCAGTTCTTTGTTAGCAACAGTTATTTCATTCACATTTCAATATTATTTCCTTTTTAATAGGCTATAAGCTAATTATTAAATCTTAGTTTTTTAGCTAGAATGTAATCACTTACTAAATATGACAAAGTACTTAGGGCTAAAGCCGCTACTAACTCAGGTAAAAGAAAACTTAAAAACTGTTTCCAAATTATGTATGAAATAAAGCCAACGAGCATAGATATTAAAGCAGCTTGCCAATGAAAATTTTTCTTGATAATTGAGAAAACAATTACGGGTATCATAACTGGGATATAAAATTCTGTAATAATCATTATTGCCTCAAGAATTGAAGACAGGTAACTAGCCACTATGATGCAGATTATTCCCATTAATATGGTATACAATTTGGCTGCTTTTAGCTTTTGTCTTTCTGTCATTTGTTTCATTGTTCCCATGATGTCTTCGCTAAATAATATACTTCCTGCATTCAGAACCGTATCTTGACTTGACATAACTACGCCAATCATTGCAATAATGAAAATACCGTAAAGTACACCTGGAAAATGTTCTGATGCTATGTGCAATAATACTTGGTCATTATTGCCAAGTTCTGGATAAAGGTAGTATCCAGTACTCCCAATAAAAACCATTAAAACAAGCCAAGCAGCCATAAATATACCTGAGGCAATAGTTGCATTTCGAGCCACCGTATTGTTTTTTGAGGCAAGAAACCTTCCTAATCCACCCGAGTCGAGTCCGGTTGAACTAAGTAACCATAACAAGCCGAAACCAAATATTCCAATTACTGGATGCGTATTGAATTCGCTAATAGTATTGACTGAAGTTATTTCTACATAATCTTTCCAAACAAACTGCTCATCAGATACTATCAAAATCGCCAAAATAGGAATCAAAATAATAAAATGAATAAATTGAATAGCATCAGTTTGAATAGTGGCTCTAATGCCACCAAAATAAGAATAGGATATTACAATTGTTGTTACAATTACAATAGCCCATATTTTGGGAAAGCCAAAAACATTATTTATTAATTCGCCACCAGCATAGCTCATAGCGACGGTTATAGACCCAAAAAAGAGAAGAGAAAAAATTCCCGTAGCTAGCCGTACAAATTTATGATTGTGACTTTTTGTACCTCCAACCAAATCTCCAATAGAATATATATCATTGAATTTATTTCTGATTCTTGGTACTAAAATTATACCTACTAGTATTAATCCGAGACCACAGAACGGAAGCAAGTAAGCCAAAAACATACCCGTAGAAAAACCTTCTCTCACTAATCCCATGGACCATCCTGGCCCTATAAATGAGGCACAAAGTGAAGAGAAAATAAGAAAGAAACCAAGACCTCTGCCTGCTACAGAATACTCTTCAAAATTTCCTTTTTTTCGGGTAAAGAGGATAAAGCTAAAATAAAGTACTCCGAAAATAAGGATTACCAATTGGCTTGAATTCATAGTATGGTTATAGAGAGTTTGATTGAATCACAGCAGTTCTGGTTGCTCTAGCAATGCTCTTTATTTCTTCATCAAATATGTTCCAGCTATTCACTATGGCAATGCTTTGAAATTTTGGAAAAACCAATAGATATTGCCCACCAAAACCATGACAAGCCCAGATTTCTATGCCATCCTCATCGTCCCTCCACCATTGGTATCCATAGCCTCCTTCATTTTCGAAAGTGACATGTTTTGATACACTCCTTTTTACCCATTCTGACGAAATTATTTGTTGTCCATCCCAAGTTCCATTATTTAGCATTAAGTATCCAATTTTTGCCAAATCTTGGACTTCTAAATACAATCCACCTAAAGCGTCTGGATACCCTGTTGGTGCTTTTTTCCAATGAAAATTTTTAATTCCCAAAGGAGTAAACAAATGTTTTTCAGCATATTCATCAATATACAATCCCGTAGCTTTTTTAATAATCCCAGACATTAGCTGACTGGCACCACTATTATATACCCATTTTGTTCCTGGTAAAGTATCCATGGGTTGATTTAAAGTAAATTGAATCCAATCTTTACTTCCCTCAAGCTGCGCTGTAGTATTTGTAGAATCTAAGGGTCTATCTATTTCGTGCCATTCCATTCCCAGTTGCATTGTCAACAAATCTTCCAATGTTACGGTTTTAAGAGATTCATCAACTTTTGATAAGTCAAAGTCATCAAAAAAATCAAGCACCTTGACATCTGTATTTCTAATATCACCTTCTTTGATAGCTACACCAATCATAATTGAAGCAATCGACTTTGTAACAGATTGTAAAGTATGAATTCGTTGGTTTTGATAATATGGATGCCAATTTGGATGGTAGTAATTGTAGTCTCCAAATTTAGTTGAATCTTTACATGTGCTAAATCCACACCCAAGAATACCAGATTTGCCTTTACTTATATTTTTGTAATTATTCGTAAAGGACTGGTCTAATACCAATTTCCCATTTTTAATCAATAGAAGTTGGTCAACATTGCCATAAACTCCATTTTCAATCTCATTTAATAAATCATTAATAGGCTCTCTATTCAAGTATTCATTTTCAAAACTTGATGTTTCCCATGCCTGAGTAGGAAATCTATTCGATTCATTTTGCTCATTACATGATAAGAGTAAGAAAGCAAGAATGGTGGTTATTATGTGGCTTTTCATTGTATTAATTGTTGCTAACGGTTGGGCTAAGCGTAGTGCGGTAGTAAGGAAACCTTTCGTTTCCGTCTGCGCATGAAGCTAAAGCTTATTGTTTTGCTTTTTCTTTTTTGTTCCAAAGCTAAATCCATAAGATTTAGCGACAATATAAATGTACACAGACCTTTCGTTTTTGCCCTAAAGTCCGCAATACGTTTAGGTTGTGTTAGCTGCAGTTATTTTTTAGTCCAATTGTATTTCCATTTTATCGATTTGATTCGATTTTAGTATTGTTGCACTACCATTGGATTTATCATAGAGATAATAATTAGATTTTGTTTTTCCTAAGTACAAATTCAAAGAATTAGTTTGCTTAATAGCGCCATTTGAATAGTACAAGGTTACCTTTTTTCCAGTATGACCATTATAAACTAAGTATGCCTGAAACATTGCTATTCCAGCTACTAATATTATAGAAAAACCACCGACTAGTACGTAATTTACGAAGTTGCTATTTAAATTTTTACGTTGAAAATATATTTTTGATTTTTTGGTGATATAGTATAAAACATATAATCGAACTATTAGCGCTAAAGGTATTGTCCAAATTACAAAAGGAGAGAAACCTAAAAAGGATAAAGTAAATAGTGGTACAATTACAAAAATTGCAAATAACTCTTGTTTCAAATTTGGCCTAAGTCTTTTAGGCTTCTCGGTTTTTTTGGAGTTCTTAGTTGTTTCATCTTCTCTGGAGTATATAAGTATCCCAATTATAAGTCCAAAAGTCGCCGGAATAGCAAATATTGTGAACTTTGAAATAAACAACATTAGGGCTTCTCCAATCTCAATGTTCTCAAGAATATTAATAGAAAATGATTTATAATAGACTACTGAACTTATTACTCCTAAGGTTATCAAAAGCGAGGTAAATACTAAAATAAGTTTAGGGATTATTTCTAATGTAGCCTTATCTAGAAAGTTGTTTTTATCCATTTAGATTAAAATTAGAACGAGCTTTGATTAATTGTTGCTAACGGCAGTCTGTCTCAAAACCACCTTTGATTTTGAATAAATTTACACAATTTGGGATATAAGGGATATTTGCCTGTAAGAAGGTTGGATTTTCATAAATGCGGATATATGGGCCAAGAACTCATCT
>NZ_JBHULB010000080.1:0-133191 GCF_042684265.1 Croceitalea marina
TTCTTTAAAATGTAATCTACAGGCCTCCTCGTCCCCGAAATGAGCACTAAACGTAAATAAATTCATAAGCCAAGTGATTTAGGTTCAGTCAAATATAATAAATTATGAGTAATTACGGATATTCAAATAAAGATTATTAGAAATCAAAAACAATATGAAGTTTACTTAAAGCGGTTAAAAAATATTTTCGATGCTCAGAAGGGATCTCCTGAACTTGAAGAATTCGATTTGCTGTCTATGGTATTAGAAAAATATGAGGAAGAAAATTTTCCAATAGAAAATTGCCATCCACTGGATGCAATCCGTTTCATGATGGCTCAAAACGAAATAGATGAATCTAGGCTTGCACAATTTTAAACAATGTAAAAATTTTTGAAATTTTAAATGGTACTAGTAAGCTAGATTTGAAGGATATTCGGTCAATTAATAAACATTTAAGAATACCCGCAGAAATTTTAATTCAAGAATATTAATCTCTACTTATATCTAACCCGCAGAAGAAGTATTGGAAAAAGTACTGTTTTAGAGAATAAAAATGTATTAGTAGCCCTAATAGTAGCCCCTAAAATAAATAAACCTCTCTAAATCAAATACTTAGAGAGGTTATAAGCGGTCTGGACGGGACTCGAACCCGCGACCCCCTGCGTGACAGGCAGGTATTCTAACCAACTGAACTACCAGACCTCGCTTTTAGCGGAGGCAAATATACCTACACTTTTTCATATCAACAACCTTTTTTTGTATAAAATCTCACTAATTAAATTTTTGACGTTCCGTCATAAAGGTGTTCAATACGTTGGAAAAATTAGAAGCAACATCTACTTCTACATATTTTATTTTGTATTGTGAGCATTTAAGTTTTAAGTTTCTTAAATAATCGGTTACTTTTTCTTCGTAACGTTGTTTGATATTTTCTGCATACAGGTCAATATGTTTACCGGTTTCTACATCAAGAAAACGCTTGGGGCTATTGTCAAAATTAAAGTTTAGTTCACGGTTTCTGTCCAATATGTGAAAGAGCACTACTTCGTGCTTGTTATATTTTAGATGACGAAGGGCTTCAAAAAGTTTAGTTTCTTCAACTTCTGTTTGAAACATATCGGAAAAAAGAAAAATTAAACTTCGACGTTTGAGTTTTTCTGTAATCTGTTGTAAATAATGATAAGATCGGGTGTCTTCTGCCGGATTTTCGTTTAAAACAACAGTGTTGAGTTTATCCAACAACATTTGAAAATGGCGTTCACTACTTTTTTCGTTCACATAAAAACTATAAGCATCAGAATAAATACTTAAACCAACAGCATCTCTTTGCTTTTTAAGGATGTTCATTAAAGATGCAATAGCCAAAACACCAAAACCTATCTTATTTAAATTATCGATTGCTAAGTTTTTGACTTTGGGGTAGTACATTGAGGCCGAATTATCCAAAATCATATGGCAACGCAAATTGGTTTCCTCTTCGTAACGCTTAGTGTATAGTTTATCGGTGCGAGCGAAAAGTTTCCAATCTATGTGTTTGGTGCTTTCTCCGGTATTGTAAATTTTATGCTCGGCAAATTCTGAAGAAAATCCGTGAAACGGACTTTTATGGATGCCACTGATAAAGCCTTCGACCACTTGCTTTGCCAAAAGTTCAAGATTAGAAAATAGTTTGGCCTTATTTAGCTCAGATTTGATATCCATGAAAAACTAAGATAAAATAAAAAGGTCTGGCAATGGCCAGACCTTTTCTAAAATTTAACGATTGCTAACTATTATAATAAGGCATCGATAGCATCGGTATATACTTTCTTAGGAGATACCCCTACTTGACGACTAACGATTTCGCCATCTTTGAAAACCAATACCGTTGGAATGTTACGTACGCCGTATTTGGCTGCGAATTGTTGGTTTGCATCTACATCTACCTTACCAACAACGGCTTTACCATCGTATTCTGTACTTACTTCGTCAATAATTGGACCAACCATACGACATGGACCGCACCAAGCTGCCCAAAAATCTACTACTACTGGTTTATCACTTTTTAAAACAACTTCGTCAAAAGTTGCATCTGTTATTTCTAGTGCCATGTTTTTTTATTTACTATTTCGCAAAGTTAGTCAAATACAGGGGTGTTTCCTTACGGATTTAACATTCGTTTTGGTTATTGGTATATCAGTAAAACTTATATTAATTAAGTTTATAATGAACTTCTTGCTCCTCCAATGTATGCAATAATTCACTTGTTATATTTACTTTTTGTTTTCTGCTGGATAGGCTTAATTTTATTTCCTCTTCCATTTCATAAACAATAAAATTTAAAGGATGACTGCCTTTATGAGAACGTAAAGTGTCTTTTAAGGCGATAATGCGTTTTTCTTGCAAGGCAGCAATATCAAGTTTTATGGTCAATTTCTTTGCATAAGAATCCATGACGTCTTGCAATTGCTTAAAGTCATTGTATTGAAGTCGAGGGTCTCCCTTTTTACCGGTTTCTCTATTTGTCCACCCTTCACGCACAAATACTTTGATATAGGCAAAAGAGTTGATCATTAAAAAGTGCCTGAATTTTAGATATTCTTCACCAAAAATTCGAAACTCATGCGTATCGGTGTAATCTTCTAGGGTAAAAGCTGCCCACCCTTTTCCATTTTTAGAAATACGATGTTGCACATCGGTAATAACGCCCGCAAAAGACAGTTCGCGATTTACGTAGCCATCTAGGTCGTCTTTAAAAACTGATACGCTTGTATTACAGAAAGCGGTAATTTCTTTTTTGAAATCATCTAGAGGGTGACCAGAAAGATAAATGCCTACGACCTCTTTCTCTCGTCTTAGTTTTTCCATAGTGCCCCAATCTTCGCATGGGGGGACCGTCGGTTCTGGAATTTGCACTTCGCTAGAATCACCAAACAAACTGACTTGTGAAGAGTTTTCATTTTCTTGAAACTTTGCCCCGTATTTGATTACTTTTTCAAGAAACGAAATTCCATCACCTTCGTCATGAAAGTATTGTGCCCGTAAAGTATCGCCAAAAGAATCAAATCCACCAGCAACCGCTAAATTTTCAAAAGCTTTTTTGTTCGCGGCACGTAAATCGATGCGTTTGGCCATATCAAAAACCGATTTGAAGGGGCCATTCTCTTTGCGTTCATCTACAATGGATTGTACGGCAGAACGGCCAACTCCTTTTATGGCACCCATACCGAAACGCACGGCGTAGTCTTTGTTTACCGCAAATTTATAGAACGATTCGTTTACATCAGGGCCAAGTACATCTAGGCCCATGCGTTTACATTCTTCCATAAAGAAAGTTACCTGCTTAATGTCGTTCATATTGTTAGACAAAACCGCTGCCATATATTCGGCAGGGTAGTGGGCCTTTAGATAGGCCGTTTGGTAAGCAATATATGCGTAGCAGGTTGAATGACTTTTATTAAATGCATAAGATGCGAAGGCTTCCCAATCTTTCCATATTTTCTCTAAGACTTCCCTCGGATGTCCGTTCTTTTCTCCGCCATCTAAAAATTGCGGTTTTAATTTTTGTAGTAGGGCAAATATCTTCTTACCCATGGCTTTTCTTAGCACATCGGCATCACCTTTAGAGAAACCTGCAATCTTTTGTGACAAACGCATCACCTGCTCTTGATAAACCGTAATGCCATAGGTGTCTTTTAGATACTCCTCCATTTCAGGAAGGTCATAGGTTATCTCTTCCTCACCATGTTTACGGGCGATAAAACTGGGAATGTATTCCATTGGTCCTGGACGATACAAAGCATTCATGGCAATGAGATCATCAAAAACCGAAGGTTTAAGGTTTTTCATATGCTTTTGCATCCCCGGAGATTCGTATTGAAATATACCAACCGTATCACCACGTTGAAACAATTCATAAGTTTTCTCATCATCTAGAGGAAAATCATCTGGCACCAAATCTTCACCGGTTCTTGCTTTTACAATTTTAACCGTGTCTTTAATAAGTGTCAAGGTTTTTAATCCTAAGAAATCCATCTTTAGAAGCCCCGCACTTTCTACTACTGAGTTATCAAACTGGGTGACATATAAATCAGAATCTTTTGCAGTGGCCACTGGTACGAAATTGGTAATATCATCTGGCGTAATAATAACGCCACAAGCATGTATTCCTGTATTTCGCAATGACCCTTCTAGAACACGGGCCATATTTACAGTTCTACCTTCTAAATCATCTCCTTCTGAAATATTGAGCAATTGATGAACCTTATCTAGGTCATCAGCTCTAAATTTCTTTTTTAAGTCCGCATCCGACTGCCCAAAAATCTTACCTAATTTAGACATGGTCGGAATCAGCTTGGCAATACGGTCGGCATCATTCAAGGGTAAATCTAAAACACGAGCGGTATCTCTAATGGATGATTTAGCGGCCATAGTACCGTAAGTAATAATCTGAGCTACTTGGTTGGCGCCGTATTTATTGATGACATACTCCATCACCCGACCACGACCCTCATCATCAAAATCAATATCGATATCGGGCATTGAAACCCTATCTGGATTTAAGAATCGCTCAAAAAGTAAATCGTACTTAAGCGGGTCTATATTGGTGATTTTTAAACAGTATGCAACTACGGAACCTGCTGCCGAACCACGACCAGGCCCAACGGAAACATCCATATTACGAGCTTCGCGAATAAAATCTTCTACGATTAAAAAATAACCTGGATAACCGGAGTTTTCAATTGTTTTTAGCTCAAAATCTATTCGTTCTTTAATTTCATCTGTTACCTCCCCATAGCGTTTTTCCGCTCCTTTGTAGGTGATGTGTTTTAGATATGCATTTTCACCTCTTTTGCCTCCATCAATTGCATCTTCTTCTACCTTAAACTCGGCAGGAATATCAAATTCGGGTAACAAAACGTCACGGGCCAGATCAAAAGCTTCTACCTTGCTTACAATCTCTTGCAGATTTAATATAGCTTCTGGAATGTCTTTGAATAAGGTCTTCATTTCATCAGAAGACTTGAAGTAGTATTCTTGGTTAGGTAGGCCATAGCGGTAACCACGACCCCTACCTATGGGTGTGGTCTGTTTTTCGCCATCTTTTACGCATAACAGAATATCGTGGGCTTCTGCATCTTCTTTGTTACCATAGTAGGTGTTGTTCGATGCAACCAATTTTACATCGTGCTTTTTGGCAAATTCTAAAAGTACCTTATTGACACGGTCTTCATCTTCTTGCCCATGGCGCATGATTTCAAGATAGAAGTCCTCTCCAAATTCTTGTTTCCACCATGATAAGGCATCTTCGGCTTGTTTTTCGCCCACATTGAGTACTTTGCCGGGTATTTCTCCATACAGGTTTCCAGAGAGTACAATGATATCTTCTTTGTATTGCTGTATTACCTTTTTATCAATTCTTGGAACGTAATAAAATCCGTCGGTATAGGCAATAGAAGACATTTTTGCCAAGTTATGGTAGCCGTTTTTGTTTTTAGCAAGTAGCACAATTTGATAGCCGTAGTCTTTTACATTTTTATTGGTGTGGTCTTCACAAACAAAAAATTCGCAGCCTATAATTGGGGTGATTTCTTTTTCTGTTTCTGGTTCACCCTTCTCTAGAGCTGCAGCGTTTTTTTCTTTAGCCGCCATGTTATGCGCTTTTACTTCTTTTACAAAATGAAAGGCGCCCATCATATTGGCATGATCTGTTAAAGCTACTGCCGGCATATTGGCGTTAGCGGTTTGCTTTACCAGTTCTTTCATCGACATGGTGGATTGCAAAACAGAAAACTGCGAGTGATTATGCAGGTGTACAAAATCAACACCGGCTAAATCTTTAGCATTTTCCTTAAGCTCTTGTTCCGATATTCCACCGGTATCCTTATTCCAAAGGGCATCGGCTATTTTTTTAGATGCTTTCTTTAGATTGAGGTGTTTCAAACCAATGAGCTGAATCTCGTTTGGATTAGCTTCCGAAAAATTTTGAAAATAATCGGGTTGAACGTCTAACTGCTTCTTGGTATATTGTTTTCTTCGTACAAGCTCTAAGAAACAGCGGGTCGTTGCTTCAACATCTGCGGTGGCATTGTGGGCTTCGGCAAAAGGTCCGTTAAAAAGATACTCATGAAGTTCCGTAAGGGTAGGAAGCTTGAATTTACCTCCACGCCCTCCTGGTATTTGGCAAAGTTGGGCCGTATGTTCCGTACAAGTATCCAATACGGGTAAATCTTGTAAGGGATTAGCAACATTTTCTCGATGGAACTCCGCTCCCATAATGTTAACGTCAAAGCCAACATTTTGCCCGACTACAAATTTGGCTTTGGCCAAAGCTTCATTAAAACGTTCCAGAACCTCATTTAACGGAATCCCTTCTTGTTCGGCTAGCCCGGTAGAAATTCCGTGGATCTGTTCTGCTTCATAAGGAATATTAAACCCTTCTGGTTGTACCAAATAATCTTGATGTTCTACCAAGTTTCCCATGCTGTCATGCAACTGCCATGCAATTTGTATGCAACGTGGCCAATTATCAGTATCGGTTATAGGGGCATCCCAACGTTTGGGAAGACCTGTGGTTTCAGTATCAAAGATTAGGTACATATGTTAAATTCTGTCAGTTCGGGCGGAGGCAAGAACCTATTAAAAAGTAAGGAATAAAAATAGCTAAAAAGCTTATTTAGGTAAAGGAGAGTTGTAATGAGTTATCAACCAAAAAAAAGCTGGGCATTAGCCCAGCTTTTACATATCAATCAATCAAAACAACCTATTACGAGACTGCATTTTCATAGAGGTCGGCCGTTTTGAGCGTTTCTCTAATCGCATTGCGTTGTCTCATTAATAAACTTTCCGTAGATGGTGGTAATACGAACTCTTTGTCATGTAAGATGTCATTGTAGGTTTCAATGGCTTCTTCTTCACCACATTTTACCTCTTCTAACATTGCTTCTTCATTTTCGTTGTTAAATAACGATTTGAAATCAATCCACGTTCTGTGTAATTTTCCTTTTAAGCTTCCTCCTTTTTCTGGCTCTTGGCCAAATGCTTTGATTTCAGCCTTTAGCTCATGCCCGAAATCATATCGTTGTTGGGCTCTTTTTTGAAAAAATTCTTTGATAATCGTATTGTTTACCTTTTCCGCTACTTGCTTAAAGCCTTTTTCGGCGTCATAGGTTCTTTCTAATAAATCGTTTAATTTGTTCGACATTTCAATTGTGTACTTCATAATATTCATCTTCATTTTTAATTTGTCTGTTATTGTCTCTCAATAACTACACTATATAACCTACAGTTTTTTTGCAAAAAGTCAAGTAGATACAGGGGTTTAACAAAGATTTAGAGGATTGGGGCCGTAGTGTTAAAGAGATTTAACTTTCTAAGGCTGTAATAGTTGAATATTTTAAAATTAAATGTATTTTTGCACCCGCTTTGTAAGTAAAGTGATTAAAAGAATTAATAATCTGGGTCGGGCACCCTACAAATTAATGTGATATGCCAGTAAAAATTAGATTGCAACGCCACGGTAAAAAAGGAAAACCATTCTATTGGATCGTTGCTGCGGATTCTCGTGCAAAAAGAGACGGTAAATTTTTGGAAAAATTAGGAACTTATAATCCTAATACAAACCCTGCTACGATTAATGTAAATGTAGACAGTTCTGTTCAATGGTTAAGCAATGGAGCACAACCTACAGATACTGCAAGGGCAATTTTGTCATACAAAGGAGTGCTTATGAAGCATCACTTATTGGGTGGTGTTCGTAAAGGAGCATTTACCGAAGAGCAGGCTGAAGAAAAATTTCAAGCTTGGGTAGCCGAGAAAGAAAAGTCGGTAGCTGCTAAAGTAGATGGTCTTGATAAGGCGCAGGCAGATGCGAAAGCAAAAGCACTAGAAGCCGAAAAAGAATTTAGTGAAAAAAGAGCCGCTGCTGCATTGCCAGAAGTTGAAGAAGCTGCAGAAGAAGTAGTTGAAGAAAGTGCGCCAGTTGTAGAAGAAGTTGCTGCAGAGGCAACTGAAGTTGCAGAAGAGGTTAAAGAGGAAGTAGCTGAGGCTGTAGAAGAAGTTAAGGAAGAAGCTCCTGCAAAAGTAGAAGCTAAAGCCGAAGAAGCTGCTCCAGAGGCTAGCTCAGAAGAAGAGTAGAAATTTAGACGATGCAAAAGGAAGATTGTTTCTACCTAGGCAAAGTCGTTTCAAAATATAGTTTCAAAGGGGAGGTATTGGCTAAAATCGATACCGATGAACCGGAGATTTACGAAAACATGGAATCAGTTTTTGTTTCACTAGGGAACAATCTGGTTCCATTTTTTATTGATAGATGTCGTTTACATAAATCAACCTTACTTCGTATTGACTTTGAAGAAGTAAAAGATGAATCTGCTGCAGATAGAATTTTGGGTGCAGAATTGTATTTACCGCTTGCAATGCTCCCAAAACTCAGTGGCAACAAGTTTTATTTTCATGAAGTCATAGGATTTACTTTGATGGACGAAGTTCATGGCGATATTGGGGTGATACAATCGATCAACGATTCTGCATCACAGGTGCTTTTTGAAGCCAAAAAGGGGAATAAAGAATTGCTGATTCCGGTTTCGGACGATATCATTACCAAAGTGGATAGAGCATCCAAAAAAATCTATGTTACTACACCGGAAGGGTTGGTGGATTTGTATCTTGGGTACTAATTAAGTTCAAGTTCAAGCATCAAATTCAAACTCAAGATTTTTAAGTGTATTGGTCACACTGAGCTTGTCGAAGTGTGTTAATAATCATAAAGTGATTTTGTAATTTCTAAATTAATGTCCAAACCCTTTAAGTTTAAAGAATTTATCATAAATCAAGACCGATGCGCTATGAAGGTAGGTACGGATGGGGTCTTGCTTGGGGCATGGACAACATTAGAAAATAACCCTGAATCAGTCTTGGATATTGGAGCAGGTACTGGGTTAATTGCATTACAACTTGCTCAACGTTCAGCAGCAGAAACTATAGACGCTATTGAGTTGGATGATGATGCATATGAGCAATGTGTTGAGAATTTTGAAGCTTCGCCTTGGGGTGATAGGCTTTTCTGTTATCATGCAAGTCTGCAAGAATTTGTTGAGGAAATGGATGACAGTTATGATTTAATTGTTTCAAATCCACCATTTTATTCGGAAGACGTCTCTAGTGGTGATAAAGCACGGGACAATGCGAGACAAAATTTAGCATTACCTTTTGATATGCTTTTAAGGGCAGCGGAAAATTTACTTTCTTCAAACGGCAGCTTTGCTACTATTATTCCTTTTAAAGAGGAGAAAGAATTTTGTTCTCTGGCCTTAAATTCTAATTTATATGCTAATCGAATTACAAGGGTAAAAGGGAGTCCAGATTCAGAAATAAAAAGAAGCTTATTGCAATTTTCATTTGAAGAAAATGAGCTCAAAGAAGATGAGCTTGTTATTGAAATAAGCAGACATGAATATACGCAAGAGTATCAAGAATTAACAAAAGCTTTCTACTTGAAAATGTAACAGACGTGATGTGAAATGTTACATATCATTAGTACCTTTGGTAAAATTTTTTTGCATGAAGCCTGATTTATTTGAAGCTCCTGATTATTACAATTTAGACGATTTACTTTCTGAAGAACACAAATTGGTTCGCGATGCTGCTCGCCAATGGGTAAAGCGTGATATCTCCCCAATTATTGAAGACTATGCCCAAAAGGCAGAATTTCCAAAACAGATTATCGGAGGTTTGGCAGAAATCGGTGCTTTTGGTCCTTATATTCCAGAAGAATATGGTGGGGCAGGTCTTGACCAAATCAGTTATGGCTTAATAATGCAAGAAATCGAACGCGGCGATAGTGGTGTTCGGTCTACAGCTTCGGTACAGTCTTCGTTGGTAATGTATCCTATTTTTACGTATGGTACAGAAGAGCAACGTAAAAAATATTTGCCAAAACTGGCTACAGGAGAATGGATGGGCTGTTTTGGACTTACGGAGCCGAATCATGGGTCAAACCCAGGTGGTATGGAAACCAAATACAAAGATATGGGAGACCATTATTTGTTGAATGGCGCTAAATTATGGATTTCAAATTCTCCTTTTGCAGATGTTGCCGTTGTGTGGGCCAAGAATGAAGAAGGAAGAATACATGGTCTAATTGTAGAGCGTGATATGGAAGGTTTTTCAACGCCCGAAACACATAATAAATGGTCTTTGCGCGCTTCCGCTACGGGTGAACTTATTTTTGACAATGTAAAAGTGCCTAAAGAAAATTTATTACCAAATAAATCTGGACTTGGAGCACCGCTTGGTTGTTTAGATTCTGCTCGTTATGGTATTGCATGGGGTGCTATCGGCGCGGCCATGGATTGCTATGATACGGCGTTACGTTATGCCAAAGAACGTATTCAGTTTGGAAAGCCAATTGCTGCTTTCCAATTACAGCAGAAAAAATTAGCTGAAATGATTACCGAAATCACTAAAGCTCAATTATTGGCTTTTCGTTTGGGGCAATTAAAGAATGAAGGTAGAGCTACTACGGCTCAAATTTCTATGGCCAAACGTAATAATGTTGATATGGCCATTAAAATTGCGCGCGAAGCCAGACAAATGTTAGGCGGAATGGGTATTACTGGCGAGTATAGTATTATGCGGCATATGATGAACCTTGAAAGTGTGATTACTTATGAAGGTACTCATGACATCCATTTATTAATCACTGGTGCTGATATTACGGGGCATCAAGCATTCAAATAAATTTATCGGTCTTAAGAATTTCTCTTGTACTTTTAACATCGTAGCAGGTGTATAAAGAAAAGAGTGATGGATTCTGAAAATAGAAGAAAGTTTTTAAAACGTTTTGGTCAAGGTGCCTTAGCATCGATGACAATGCCCGTATTTGGTAATACCTTAAAAGATGATTGGAAGGCTGAAGGTATTTTTGAAGGAGAGGCTAATACTGAAGCCTACTGGGAGCTTGTAAAATCTCAATTCAACCTAGCAGAAGGGCTAAGATATTTTAATAATGCTTCTCTTGGAGCTTCATCAGTTAAAATTCAACAAGAAACCCAAAAGTTCAGAAATCTACTGGATGGTTTTCCATCGAAATATATGTGGGGAGGGTGGTATGATGAAAAAGAAGCGGTGCGTAAAAAAGTTGCTAGGTTATTCTCAGTCACTGACGAAGAAATCGCATTGATTCATAATACTACAGAAGGTATGAATCTTATTGCTAGAAGTTTTGATTTGCAACCAGGAGATGAAATTATTCTGGCCAATCATGAACACGCAAGCGGAACCATTCCTTGGGAAGTTTGGCAAGAAACTAAAGGTGTCAAGTTGGTGCGGCCAGAATTACCTATTCTACCCAAAAGTATTGAGGAATTGACCACAGTTTATAGAAAGGCAATTACACCTAAAACAAAGCTAATATCCATGTGCCATATCGTGAATACCAATGGGATGATATTACCTGTAAAAGAGGTGTCAAAAATGGCACATGAAAAAGGGATTTTAGTTGCTGTAGATGGTGCGCAATCTGCAGGAATGTTTACAATCGATTTAAATAATCTAGGCTGTGATTTTTATACTGCCAGTTCACATAAATGGCTTTTTTCACCTAAGGGAGTCGGTATTTTTTATGCAAAACAAGAAAGTCAAAAATATCTAAAACCTCTAATGGTCGCTAGGGGTTATCAAGACCAGAGTATTCGCCGATTGGAGAATTATAACACACGAAATCTTCCAGAGGTTTTGGGCTTAGGGGCTTCTATCGATTTTCATAATACCATAGGTGCAGAAGAGATACATAAACGGAGTTTTGAACTTAAGTCTTACTTCCGCTCGAAATTAGAAAATGATAATCGTTTTACTTTAAAGAGTCCTGTTTCAGGTCAACTTTCTTCGGCAATACAAGTAGTTGAGGTAAACGGAAAAAATGTAAAAGAGGTGAAACAAAGTCTTTGGGAAAAGCATGGTATTGATTGCAGACCCATGAGCAGTCATGGGCTCAATGCCCTCAGATTATCTTTTGCTATTTATATGACCAAAAAAGATATTGATTATTTGGTCGATGCACTTGATGCAGTTGCCGGTTGAATAACTTAAGAATCTTTTTTTTGAATCTGCACTTTAATCGACTTGCTAATTGGGGTTTTGCTTCTATCTGCAAAATGATTGTGGGGCACCAAAACATTTGTCTCCGGAAAATAGGCAGCCAAATTTCCCTTTGGAATTTTATAGGGTACGATAATAAAATTGTGCGCAACCCTTTTGGTATCATTATAGTTGCTTGCGATATTCACGATATCCTGTTTTTGTAGCTGTAACCTTTCCATATCTTTTTCATTCATAAACAACACTCTTCTTTCATTGTAAACCCCACGATATCTGTCGTCGAGACCATAAATAGTAGTATTGAACTGATCGTGTGAGCGTATGGTCATGAGCATAAATTCATTGGTCTTTAAATCATGCTTAGGCAATCTATTAATGGTCAATTGCGCCTTTCCGTTGGGTAATTTGCTAAAATCAAGTTCGCGAACGTTATTGGGTAAATAGTACCCCACACCTTTAGAACGTTCGTCGGTTTTTTCAAAACCTTTGATGACCTTATCAATAAGTTGTCGCACCAGACCATAATCTTGACCAAGTGTTTTCCAATCCATGGCATGTTTGCCTTCAAAAAAAGTATGCGCCAGGTTGGCAATAATTTCAGGTTCGCTCATTAGGTTTTCTGAAGCAGGTTTTAATATCCCTTTCGACTGCGTAACTCGCCCCATACTATTCTCAACGGTAAAATTCCGTTGTTTTCCATTTTTTAAATCCTTTTCTGAACGTCCTAAGGTTGGTAAAATCAAAGCAGTTTTCCCAGTAACCAAATGGGTGCGATTTAATTTGGTACTCACTTGCAGAGTAAGCTCACACTGTTGCAATGCCTCGGCTGTATATTTTGTATCTGATGCGGCCATTAGAAAATTACCACCTAAGCACATAAATACCTTGGCTTTGCCTTCATGCATGGCCTTCATGGCCCCAACTGTATCTACCCCTTCCTTTGTGGGTGGTATAAAGCCTAGGTGTTTTTCAATAGTTGCGTTTAACTCGGTATTTACAAAATGTTGAATACCAACAGAGCGATCACCTTGCACATTACTGTGACCACGAACTGGGCAAGTGCCGGCAAAGGGTTTTCCAATAGCACCTTTTAAAAGAAGGAGATTTACGTATTCTCGTATATTTTCTACCCCATTTTTATGTTGGGTAAGGCCCATTGCCCAGCAGACAACAATTTTGGATTTTTTGGCCAGCAGCGCTACAGTTTGGTTTATTTTTTCTTCAAGAACGCCACATTTTTCCAGTAAGTCTTTTTCATCATAGCTATTGATATTCTCTAGTAACTCATTATATCCTTGTACATAGGTCTTGATAAAATCGTGATCAAAAACCGATTTGTCTATAGCGTCAAGCTTTGCCAATCGTTTTAAAATTAATTTGACCAAAGCAATATCTTGATTGATTTTTACCTGTAAATGAATATCGGCCAAATCTGTGCCATTACCTACCAGACCTTTTAAATTTTGCGGATTTCGAAAATTGATGAGCCCAGTTTCCTCTAATGGATTTATACTAATAACCGTGCCTCCGTTTTTCTTACATTTTTCTAAGGCGGTTAACATTCTCGGATGATTTGTGCCTGGGTTTTGCCCTGCAACAATGACCACTTCTGCTCCATACAAATCCTCTAATTTTATGGAGCCTTTGCCAATTCCTAAAGTTTCACCCAGTGCTACACCGCTACTTTCATGACACATATTAGAGCAATCGGGCATATTGTTAGTACCCAGCGCGCGGGCGAACATTCCGTATAAAAAGGCAGCTTCGTTACTAGAGCGACCAGAGGTATAAAAAATAGCTTCATCTGGGGAATCTAATTTTTTTAATTGTTGGGCTATTAAGTCAAACGCATTTTGCCAAGTAATGGGTTCGTAATGACTGCTTTCAGGCTTTAGCACAAGGGGCTCTACCAATCTTCCAACTTTGTTGAGCTCATAATCTGTGAGTTGAGAAAGTTCTTCCACAGAGTGCTTTTTAAAGAAGTCTATGTCTGCTTTTGAGGTGGTGGCTTCATCAGCTAAGGCCTTTGCACCATTTTCGCAATATTCTGCAATTTTTGAAGGTTTTTCAGGGTCTGGCCAGGCGCAACTAGGGCAATCGAAGCCGTCTTTTTGGTTCATTTCCAACAAGCCCCTCATTGACCTTACAATTCCCATTTCTTTAAAACCATGGCGTAATGCCTCCTTTACACCCAATAAACCTGCGGCATGGGTGACAGATTCACTTAATTCAAGCCCCGTGAATGCTATTTTGCCGGTATAAGAAACCTTTCTCTTACTATCTTTTTTCATAGGGAGCCGAATTTAAGCTTCAGTTGATTTTGGATTAGGGTAATTATCGGATTGATCTTCTAGTCTATTATCTAAACATGTAAAATCCTTTTCTACAAGTATAAAGAGAGTTTTGTTCTTAGTTAGTTTTTGTACATTTTCAAAACCAACTTCATTTGTATTGTACCAATCGTGGCCAATGTTGTAGGGCAGATAACATATGATTTTATTATCGTGAAAGCTTACACTTTGGGTATCATGCTCTTTTGATAATTCAACTGCATAAACAAAGTCTTGATTTAAAAATTCGGTTTTGTCTTCTATATGCCCTGTACTACAAAGCCTTTGTACTTCAGATTTGGTTAATCTAAACCGTATTGTATTTCCTTTAATTCTAATTTTCATTTCAAAAAAAATGGCTTACCACTAAAATTATGGGATTAAACCATAACAATCTATGAGTTCACATCATTTTTTATGTATTACCACTGTTTCAGTATACTTTTATCTTGTTACTAATTAAGAAAGTAAATTTTTTCATTTTCATATAGTGTTCTCGTAAAAGGGTTTTGCCAACTGGTGAAGCCCTTTTTTAGTTGGTAGAGTTTACAAACGAGTTAAAGGATTGTTGCAGATAAATTATGGCCTTGATAGAAGTCGAATCCACTTTTTTATTTTAAAAGTAAAAGCTTTACTATCTTTGTAGTGTTGTGTTGGGCTTTAATTCGATACACAGAATTAAAGCTAGGTATTGCATTAATTTGCAAACCAATGAAAGGCTTTCCTTTTGGGAGGCTTTTTTTGTGTTTAAAACTTGGTGTGAATTACATGATGCACTAAAGAAGCAGCGAGTTTTGCGGTTTGTCCATCCCTGTCATATTTAGGATTCATCTCGGCCATGTCAATACTGATTACCTTTTTGGAGGCTAAGATTATTTTTAAACAGGCCATCACAACATTAGGCTCGAAGCCCATAGGAGATGCTGCGCTAACTCCCGGAGCATAAGCTGAAGAAAAGCCATCTAAATCAATGGTGACATAAACTTTGTCAACGGTATCAATAAAGATTTGCAGTTGTTTTAGTATGGCCTTTAAATTAAATAGGGCGAACTTGTTTCTTAGCACATAATCAACTTTGAATTCTTTGGCAGTTTTAAAAAGTTGGGCATCATTCGCATCTTTTCGAATTCCCAAACAAAGGTATTTGAATGTAGTATTCTCTTTTGCTATTTGATAAAAAGGAGTGCCAGAATTACTTCCGTCAAGGTTTGCACGCAAATCAAAATGCGCATCAAAATTTATAATTCCAATAGTACGGTTCTTATTTTTTGAAGCTAGGTATTTTTTAATACCATTGTAATGACCATAAGCAATATCATGTCCGCCACCTAGGAGAATAGGAAAGGTGTTTTTTTGCAGTAAGGCAAAAACTTGCTCTGAGAGTAGTTCTTGGGCTTTTTCCAAATCAGTATCAAAACAAACAATATCTCCAACATCAAAAACATGCTCAGTATTGGATAAGTGGTTGGGCATTTTAGACAATGCTTTTCGTATTGCATTTGGACCTTCTTTTGCGCCGACCCTTCCCTGATTTCTTTTTACCCCCTCATCGCAGGAATAACCTAAAATCGCAATAGCTTTTTCTTCGGTTTTTGGCAATGATGAAGCCGATATTAACTTTACTTTTTCATGTAAATAAAGCTCTTGGTTAGAAACCCTTCCTGTCCAATTTTCTGGTCGTGGATTTTGATATGCCATAACTTTAAAAAAGGTTTTCTAGTAAATCCTCATTTACCAAATTAGGTAAGGTAATTTTTAGTTCAGGTGTGCGTTCCATTTCACGTTTTATAGCAAAAAGTGCTTCGTCATTTCTTGCCCAACTTCTTCTAGATATGCCATTATTTACATCGTAAAAAAGCATATTCTTCAATCTTTTACTTGCCTCTTTTGAACCATCTAACAACAGCCCGAAACCGCCATTGATTACTTCGCCCCAACCAACTCCGCCACCATTGTGTATGGATACCCAGGTGGCCCCTCTAAAACTATCCCCAATAACATTATGCATTGCCATATCTGCCGTGAACTTACTCCCATCGTAAATATTGCTAGTTTCTCTAAACGGGGAGTCGGTGCCGCTAACATCATGATGGTCACGACCTAAAACTACTGGAGCAGAAATTTTACCGTTTTCAATAGCTTGGTTAAAAGCTTCGGCAATTTTTATTCGGCCCTCTGCATCCGCATATAAAATTCGTGCTTGCGAACCAACGACCAATTTATTTTGTTCGGCTTCCCTTATCCAAGTAATGTTATCCTGCATTTGCTGCTGAATTTCTATAGGAGCATTTGCTTTAATTTCTTCCATTACTTTGAGCGCTATAGCATCAGTTTTTTGCAAATCTTCAGGGTTGCCAGATGTGCAAACCCAACGGAACGGACCGAACCCATAATCGAAACACATAGGGCCTAAAATATCTTGAACATAAGAAGGATACTTGAAATCGATATTGTTTTTGGCCATTACATCGCCGCCAGCTCTTGAAGATTCTAAAAGAAAAGCATTACCGTAATCAAAAAAATAGGTACCCTTTTCACTATGTCTGTTGATTGCGTTTACCTGCCTGCGTAAAGAAGCCTGTACTTTCTCTTTATAAACTTCCGGGTTTTCTACCATCATTTGATTAGCTTCTTCAAATGAGAGTTCAACCGGATAATAACCCCCAGCCCATGGGTTGTGCAATGATGTTTGATCGGATCCTAGATGAACATAAATATCTTCTTCATAAAATTGCTCCCAAACCTCTACTACATTACCAATAAAAGCGATAGAAACAACCTCATTTTTATGAATTGCCGTTCGGGTTCTTTTAACTAGTTCGTCTATGTCGGATATGAGTTCATCTACCCATCCTTGCTCGTGTCTTTTGGTTGCAGCCGCGGGATTTACTTCTGCACAAACCGTTATGCATCCTGCTATGTTTCCTGCTTTTGGCTGTGCTCCGCTCATACCTCCCAATCCTGCCGTCAAGAAAACCTTTCCGTTAGGGGAATCCCCTTGGTCCAACACTTTTCTAAAAGCGTTCATTACGGTAATTGCAGTTCCGTGAACGATACCTTGTGGCCCAATATACATGTATGAGCCGGCTGTCATTTGGCCATATTGCGTAACACCTAGGGCATTATATTTTTCCCAATCGTCAGGTTTTGAGTAATTGGGAATCATCATACCGTTCGTTACTACTACTCTTGGCGCCTCTTTTGATGAGGGAAAAAGCCCCATCGGATGACCAGAATACATATGCAAAGTTTGTTCACTAGTCATTTCTGCAAGGTATTTCATGGTCAAAAGATATTGCGCCCAGTTTTGAAAAACACCGCCATTTCCGCCATAGGTAATTAATTCCTCAGGATGCTGGGCAACAGCAGGGTCTAGATTATTCTGAATCATTAGCATAATTGCTGCTCCCTCGTTTGTATGAGCTGGGTATTCATTCAACGGCCTTGCATAAATCGTATAATCTGGCTTAAAACGATGCATGTAAATTCTACCAAATTCTTTTAATTCTTGTGCAAATTCTATTGCTAATTCTTGGTGCCAGGTCTTAGGGAAATAACGCAGTGCATTTTTAATGGCCAGTTTTTTTTCTTCTACTGATAAAATCTCTTTTCGCTTGGGTGCGGGATTTCCATTTTTAGGATAAACTTTCTTTTCAGGAAGTTGTTTAGGGATTCCTTGAAGAATAGCCTCCTTAAATGAAAGTATTGTTGATTTATTCATTTTGTATCAATTTCTAACTTTACTCAAACTTGAGTTCAATATTTTTTGTTAAACTTCGACAGGCTCAATTTGACAAGTTTTTGAATTCTATTTTACCTAATACCTACTGTTTCACCCCATTTTTCCAGACTCCATTGGGTTTTAGTTGCCCTTGGTGGTAGGTTATTTCTTGATAATCATCCGTAGGGAAACTTATAAAATCGGCAACTTTTCCTTTTTCTAAAGTCCCACGGTCTGATAATTCTAGTGCTGCTGCAGCTCTAAAGGTGATTCCTGCTAAAACTTCGGCATTTGAGAGTTTTTCAAAAGTTCCAAGAATCGCTGCTTGACTTAATAAATCACCCATTGGGGCAGAGCCGGGGTTGTGGTCGCTGGCAATGGCTAAAGCCCCGCCGGCATCCAGAATCTTGCGTGCAGGAGTAAAATCGCAACCTAGACCTAGAGATGCCCCAGGAAGCGCTACAGCAATGGTGTTGCTTTTTGCCAATAATTCAATCTCTTTTTGAGTGCTCGCTTCCAAATGGTCAGCACTAACTGCATTGTAGTGCACTGCGGTTTCACTTCCACCCGTGGAGAACTGATCGGCATGAACCGTAATACTAAAACCCATAGCTCTTGCTTTTCTGAAGTAAGGGGCTATTTCTAACGAAGAAAAGGCACTTTCTTCAATGAAAGCATCAATTCTGTTGGTAAGCTTTTCTGATTTTAAAATGGGAAATAATTTTGAACTTATTTCATCTAAATAGGCCGACGCGGAGCCTACCCAATCTTTGGGTTTCATATGTGCTGCAAGGCACGTACTTATAAGATCAGTTTCTATTTTAGAACTAGCTTCTTTAATAGCATAAAGCATTTTTAACTCTTCGTCCACCGAAAGGCCATAGCCACTTTTTATTTCTATTGTGGTTGTACCAGATTTTAAATGATTTTGAGCCCGCTCAATGATTCCATCAACCAATTCTGCTTGCGTCGCTCTTCGGGTTTTGGTAACCGTGTCCCAAATTCCTCCGCCAGTTTTAGCAATTTCTAAATAAGATTTGCCCGAATTCCGTAGGGCATAATCGTTCGCCCTAGAGCCCGCAAAGCAAATGTGGGTGTGCGCATCGATTAATCCTGGTATACAAACGCTTTTACCATGAACATGTTCTATTTGAACATCCTCTGATTTTAAATCAGTAAACTTTCCGATACCACTTATTTTTCCATCTGATATTAGGACCCCTGCATTTTCGATAACTAAAAGTGCTTCATCTTCAATTGCTCCCTTTAAGGGAATATTAGCCAAGGTGAGTAACTGCGAAAATGGGCCTATTAAGGTTTTTTTCATATCAAAAAGTTTCAAATTCTTTAAGATGTTCGGTATCCCAATTCAAATTGTTTTTAGTCATAGTATCTTCAACAAGTTGGGTTAGATCTTCGTTTTTGATTATTTCGATGGCTATTTCAATGTCATCGGAAAATACGCGGTCTTTGTCAGCAAAGCTGACCTTTGTTCTTACAAATTGATGAATTTTATCCAATAAAACACCAGATTTTAATGGTTTTCTAAATTCGAATGCCTGCGCAGCGGTCAATAATTCAATGGCCAATATTTTTTCAACGTTTTCTAAAACTTGTAAAGCTTTTCGACCACTGATCGAACCCATGCTCACATGATCTTCTTGCCCTAAAGAGGTAGGTATACTGTCTGCACTGGCAGGAAAACATAAACTTTTGTTTTCGCTTGCCAAAGCTGCGGTGGTGTATTGTAAGATCATGTATCCGGAGTTAATTCCGGTATCATCCATTAATAATTTGGGCACTCCCGGACTATTTCCTTCGAGGGCCAAATAGATTCTTCTATCGGATATATTTCCTATCTCAGAAGCAGCGAGGGTAGCATAATCTAAAACCATTGCTATGGGTTGTCCGTGAAAATTACCCCCGCTTATCGTCAATTCATTGTTGATGATTACCGGGTTATCGGTGACAGAATTTAATTCGATTTCGATCAATTCTTTGAGATGAAACCAAGTGTTTCTAGAGGCGCCATGTACTTGAGGGATGCAACGCAGCGAGTAAGGGTCTTGAACACGTTCACAATCAATATGGTCTTCTAAAATTTCAGAACCTTTGAGTAGCGTTCTGATCCTTCCTGCAACATGTTGATTGCCTTTAAAAGGTCTTAGTTCATGCAATTCTTTAAAAAAGGGTTTTATGGAACCTTGTAAACCTTCTATCATCATGGCGCCTATAATATCTGCGTGTTGTAGATAGGAGCTTAACTTTTCAACTACTAGAACTCCATGGGCAAGAATAAACTGTGTTCCATTTATAAGGGCCAAGCCTTCTTTGGGGCCCAATTCTAAAGGTTTAAGACCGGTTTTGTCAAAAAGCGCAGTGGTTTCTATTTCGTTTCCTTCAAAATAAACTTTTCCTAAGCCGATCAATGGTAAAAACAAATGGGATAAAGGCGCTAAATCCCCAGATGCGCCTACCGAACCCTGTGAGGGAACAACAGGGATTGCATCATTATCTATATGCCATAAAATTCGTTCCAGGGTTTTCAGTTGTATGCCAGAATAACCCTTTGAAAGAGCATGTATCTTTAATATCAACATGAGTTTTGCCAGCTCTTTTGAGATTGGTTTGCCTACACCTACACTATGACTTTTTAAAATATTGGTTTGAAGAATTTTGGTTTCCGATTTAGAAATCTTGGTGGTACAAAGAGGTCCAAAACCGGTATTTATACCATAAACGGGCTCGTTCTTTTCAACGATGTCAGCTACGATTTGTGCACTTTTTTTAATTCTTTCTTTTGTATCTGTGGATAGAATTCCCTTGGTCTGGTTTCTTGAAATGGAAAGAACGGTGCTTACTGTCAGTTTTTCTTCACCAAATTGAAATTTGTTCAATTGCTTCATTATTGATTTAGGATTGCTTTTGTTGTTTTATAAAAGTAAAAGCTATATTTGATAATTACCAATACTATTTTTAATACTATTTAATAAGTATGAGTTATCAAATTGAATTGAGACACTTTAGTTACTTTTTAGCTGTTGCAGAAGAATTGCATTACAGAAAAGCTGCAGAAAAACTATTTATTTCTCAACCCGGGCTAAGTACCCAAATCAAACAAATGGAGGAAATTTTGAGCGTAAAATTGTTCGAAAGGGATAAAAAGAAGGTAAGTCTCACTGCTGCTGGCACTTTTTTGAAGGGAGAAGTTGAGTTTATCATGAATCATTTAAGTCAAATCAAAAGGCATTTAAAACTTATTGATGAAGGTCATTTAGGTGAAATTAGAATTGGCTTTTTAGGCTCTGCAATGCAAAAGGTAATACCAAACCTGTTATTGAATTTAAAACATAAATCTCCCGAAGTTCATACAAGTTTAGAAGAACTTTCTAACCATGCGCAAATAAATGCTTTACAAAAAGATAAGTTGGATATTGGTTTTGTGCGTTTGGCAAGAGTGCCAAATGGTTTGCAGATCAAACCCGTTTTCGAAGACACCTTTTCTTTGGTGGTGCCCATAGATTTTCATATCGACCAGTCAAATTTTAAGGGAATACACCAAATGGCCGAAGAAGACTTTATTCTATTTTCACAAGATTATAGTTCATTGTATTATGATACGGTTATGGGTATATGTGAAGATGCTGGTTTTACACCAAAGGTTTCGCACAAGTCGGTACATGCCCTTACTATTTTTAAGTTAGTAGAGAATAGGTTGGGAATATCAATTGTACCAACCGCTTTACAGTATGGTTTTAAAATGAACGTGAAGTTTATTGAGCTCAAGAAAATCAAACAAAAAGCGATACTCTCGGTGGCATGGAAAGCTGATAATCGAAATCCAGTATTACGCCAATGCTTAAATTTGTTGTTAAACTAAAAGAACTATGATTTTTGAACTTATCAAAAAAAGGAGAAGTGTTTTTCCGGTTCAGTATAATGACAAACCAATTGCAAAAGAAAGCATAGAAAAGTTACTTGAAGCAGCGAATTGGGCGCCCAATCATAAGAAGACGGAGCCTTGGCGGTTTAAAGTTATGATGGGCGATTCGAAGGCGGAACTAGGACTATTTTTGGCAAAAAAGTATCAAGAGACCGATGCAAGACCTAAGCAAATAAAGATTAAGAAACTTACCGAAAACCCTAAGAAAGCTGGAGCTATTATTGCTGTCTGTATGCAGCGTGACCCAAATGAGAGTTTGCCTGAATGGGAAGAAATTGCGGCAACTGCCATGGCGGTACAGAACATGTGGTTGGCTGCCACCGAAATGGGTATTGGTAGTTATTGGAGTTCACCCGGACTCATAAAATATATGGACAAGTTCTTTGATTTAAACGAAGGCGAAAAATGTCTAGGTTTTTTCTATCTGGGATATTCCGATGATGAACTAAATGAAGGTACGCGACAACCAATAACAGAAAAGGTAGCCTGGCTCGATTAACTGAAGGTGAATAGCTCTGGACCGTATTCTATGGCTTTCCAGATAAAAATACCTAGGTAGATTACGGCAATTACGAACTTCATAAAAGTTCCTGTTAAAAACCCTAAAAAAGAACCAAAAGCAGCTTTTAAAGCCGTTTTCTGGTCTGCTTTATTGGCCAATTCTCCAACCAAAGCACCAACAAAGGGCCAAATGATGATTCCGAAAGGACCTAGAACTGGGAAAAATATAGCGACCAATAACCCCACAACGGTGCCAAACATACCGGCTTTGCTTCCGCCAAATTTTTTTGTACCTACCGCAGGTATTATATAATCCAGAACAAAAACGGCGATTGCCACAACTAGCGTTATACCCAATAACCACCAATCATCTGGTATTGCTTTGGTCAAATAAAGTAAAAGCAGCCCTACCCAACTAATAGGTGGACCGGGAAGCACAGGCAAAAAACTACCCAAAATACCAACGAGCATTAAAATGAACCCAATAACAAGAAGAACGATATCCATAGTATGATTTCTGTCTATTAGACAAAGTTACGTCGGTTTTGTTACATAGATCAGCTAATTTTCAACTAAAAAATTAGTTTAAACTAAATAGTTAGTTATATTTGTTTTATAGTTGAACTAAAAACTTAGTTTTAAATAGTTTCACACTTAGCTTGTCGAAGTGTATAAATCATAATCTTATATGAAACAACTCACAAAAGCAGAAGAAGAAGTAATGCAGTTACTTTGGCAATTAGAAAAGGCCAATGTGGCTGCCTTAGTAGCAGAACTCCCAGAACCAAAACCTGCATACAATACGGTTTCTACTATTGTTCGTATTCTAGAGGATAAAGGTTTTGTGGGCCACGATAAAGTGGGTAAGGGGCATGTATATTTTCCACTTATTAAGAAATCAGAATATAGTAATCAGTCAATCAACAAATTGGTCGACGGATACTTTCAAGGTTCTTTTAAAAGTATGGTATCTTTTTTTATGAAAAAGAATGATGTTAGTGTAGGTGAATTGGAGGACATCCTTAAAAAGATAAAAGAAGAATAATGTCATTTCGAATTGAACGCCGTTAGTATGGGAATTATAGATTCTTAGATTCCTCTTCGTTCCGATAACTATCGGGACTCAATCGGAATGACAAAAATAAAATAGCATGATTCAGTACATCTTAGAAATAATAGCATTTCAATTACTCTTTTTAGTAGTCTATGACTTGTTTTTAAAAAGAGAAACCTTTTTTCAGTGGAATCGTTTTTACCTTATGGGTACTTTTTTAGTAGCTATAGTTTTACCATGGATTAAGATTGAAGCTTTTAAAACGACCGTTTCTCAAGAATTTGTAGGTTATCCTATGTTGTTTTGGCAATTGGATGGCATAGCCGTAACACCAGCGGAAGAAGAAACCAGTTGGTTGGCATCACTCCCAACAGAATATATAGTTTTTGGTATAGGTGCTTTGCTTTCTGCATTATGGTTTGGCTATAAACTCTTTCAGATTTATAGGCTTAAAGAGAACGGTACCATTCGCTATTATAAAGACTTTACTAAAGTTGTAGTTAAAAAAAGCGAATTGGCTTTTTCCTTCTTTAAAAATATCTTCTTAGGGGAACAAATTAAAAAAGAAAACGAAGCTAATATCGTTGCGCATGAGTTGGTACATATTAAACAATGGCATTCGCTTGACCTGCTCTTTTTTGAAATTATGCGAATTGCCTTTTGGTTCAATCCCTTGGTCTATGTATATCAAAACCGAGTATCGGAATTACACGAGTTTATAGCAGATTCTATTGTAGCTAAAACAAATAAAAAGGAACAGTATCAACTGCTTTTGGCAGAAGCTTTCCAGACCCAAAACATCAGTTTTGTGAATCAATTTTTTAAAAGATCATTAATCAAAAAACGAATAATCATGTTAAGTAAAACAAAGTCTAAAAAGGTTTATCAGTTTAAGTATTTGTTATTGGTACCCCTTGTTTTGGGCATGTTGCTTTATACTTCTTGTGAGGAGGAATTGCCTTTGGATAATAGAGAGGTTCTAATAGCTAGTAGTAATGATGATGCGGGATTAATAGCTTCGATAGAAGATGAGTTAGAGGGTAAAAGCATAGAAGAAATTATAAGGTCGGCTTATATTTTAGGAAACGAGGGAGAGATTAAAGATAAGTTACTTTCAAAAGAGGACTTTTTTAGAAGAATGATTTCTTTAAGGCTGGCTATAAATAAAGTTTATGAGAAAAGTAAAATGGAACGAAAGGTTGATATTCCATACCCATCAACAGAAAAGTACAATAGCTATGTTAATAGAGAAATAGCTTTTAAGCAATTGGATAAAAATTTAAAGGTTTCTATTAATCCTAATGATTTTTCTGTGCGCCTTGTTCAGAAAGACGATAAAAATTTAGGGCCTGGAGAGTTTATGAAAGTTGGTTCAGTAAAAGATTTAACTGGGCAAGAGATAAGAAAGATAAATCGCACTTTAGAAAGTATTAAGGGAAGTAAAAGTTTTCTGTTTTTATCTGACGATAATAGTTCATTTTTAATAGCCAGCGTTAAAAATGCTAATAAAGTTATTTCATCTGAGGAACAAACAATTTCGCAGACTACCTATTCAGAATCTATACCCTTTGAGGCTGTAGATGAGGTTCCAATTTTTCCTGGCTGCGAAAATGCTACTGATAAAAAGGAATGTTTCCAAGAAAAAATGGTTGAACACATTAAAAAGCATTTTAACTACCCAAAAGAAGCACAAGATATGGGTGTTCAAGGGCGTGTAAGTTTGGTATTTATAATTTCAACAGACGGTAGTATAAAAAACATTAGAAAAAGAGGCCCGCATGAATTATTGGAAAATGAAGCAGTTCGTATTATTGAACGTCTACCACCAATACAACCTGGCAAACAAGACGGGCAAGCTGTGGAGGTGCCTTTTTCTATTCCAATAACTTTTAAGCTCAACTGATTTGAACAAATACCTTTATTTGTTGACTGCACTAATGGTTTTCAAAGCCGAGGCGCAGTCTTCGACTTCTTCCGTCGCAGATAGCCTTTATCTTTTAGGAAATTATACCGCTGCCATCAATGCTTATGCTGGGATAGGCGATGAGAATTCCAATCTTCAAATAGCAAGAGCTTATAATGCCATTGGCGATAAAGAAAAAGCGATTTTACAATACCAAGATATTCTCAAAAAGAATAACGAGCATGTTTTGGCAAAGTTTGAATTAGGGAAGCTCTATGATAAAACCAAAAAGTACAAAGAAGCAATAAAACTATTTCAAGAACTGGCAATGCCCGAGAGTACAAATCCGGAATTTTATTATTATTTGGGGAAGTCTCATCAATCGAATTTAGACTATGACAAAGGAAATAGTGCACTTAAAAAAGTTATTGAACTGGATAGTACTCACCTAAGGAGTATTTACCTATTGGGTAAATACTATGTAGGAGTAGAAGAACCGGCAAATGCTATGGAAATTATTGATTTAGGGTTAAAAACCGCTCCAAATGATGTCGCTCTTATAAATCTTAAAGCTTTGGCAAATTTTGATGCTGGATATTATGAAAAGGCAGCACCACTTTTTGCGCGACTAGTAGAATTAGGTGAGAAGAAACCTTTTGTTTACAAGAAATTAGGCTATTCTTATGCAAATCGATGGAAGTATGAAGAAGCGAAAAAGGCCTATAGAAAACTAGGTGAAATGGTTAATTATGAAGCGGACGCCTACGAAGGTTTAGGGCAGGTTTATCTTTTAGAAAAAGAGTTGGATAGCGCCGAGATCTACTTTTTAAAATCAATAGATGAACGACGGTATATTTTTGACAATGAATATCGAAGTTTAGGGCGCATTGCTCGTTTAAAAGGGCAACTCAAAAAATCTTTGGATTATTATACGAAAGCTTGGGAAGAGGATAAAGTGAATCAATTTAATTATTGGCAGGTTTGCATTTTGGCAGATGAGTATTATAAAGACCCTAAAATAAAACTCAGACATTATGAAAAGTTGTTATCAGACTTTGATAACGTGTACCCCTTTTTAAAAGAACGTGCCAAAAAACGTATCACGGAGTTAAAGGAGGAAATCCATTTTAACTCCGAATGAATTAGCCAAAAAATTGTAATTTCAGCCAAATTCTAAGGGCTCTTATGCGTAAGTTTTGGTGCTTATATCTTCTCGCTGTTTTAACTTCTTGCAACTATTTTCAATCGCAAGAAAAACAGACCGACCAATTGATTAACGATAAATTGTTGGCAATTGATTGGAACGATGTGGATGCCTATCCACTGTTTGAGAATTGTGATGAGAGCGCAAACAAGCAGGTGCAGAAAGAATGTTTTCAAGAAACCATGTTAAATTACTTCTCTTCGGCGTTTGATGATGTAGAATTTGAAGTTGAAAACGATATCAACGATACCCTCTACATAGATTTTTTAATAGATGAACATGGTTTTATGACCGTGTTGGAAATACAGGAAAAAGATAGTATTAAAAAGGCAGTTCCAGAATTAACTACAGAACTGTCACAGCGATTAAATAACTTAACAACGGTAGCTCCCGCTTTAAAGCGGGGCACTCCGGTAAGTATTAAGTTTAGACTACCAATCGTGCTAAACACCACAAACTAATTTGGCCAACGAGAAAATCATATTAGGCATAGACCCAGGAACGACTATAATGGGTTTTGGTATCATTAAGGTGGTAAATAAGAAGATGGAGTTTATTCAAATGAATGAACTGCTTCTTAAGAAATATGATGATCCTTATACCAAACTCAAACTTATCTTTGAGCGAACCATAGAACTAATAGACACCTATCACCCAGACGAAATAGCTATAGAGGCTCCCTTTTTTGGTAAAAATGTACAATCTATGCTAAAGTTAGGCAGAGCCCAAGGCGTTGCAATGGCTGCTGGCTTATCAAGGCAAATACCTATTACAGAATATCTTCCCAAGAAAATAAAAATGGCTATTACCGGAAACGGAAATGCAAGTAAGGAGCAAGTTGCCAAAATGCTTCAAGGGATGTTGGGCTTAAAAACTCTACCTAAGAACCTAGATAGTACAGATGGCTTAGCGGCTGCAGTTTGCCACTTTTATAATGAGGGGCGCATTAAAGTTGGTAAATCATACACAGGGTGGAGTGCTTATATCAAAGATAATCCTAAGAAATTAGGATAATGGCAGGCATTTATATTCATATCCCCTTTTGTAAACAAGCTTGTCACTATTGTGATTTCCATTTTTCTACCCAGATGGGTAAAAAGGAAACTATGATAAACGCACTATCAAAGGAAATTGCACTCCGAAAAAGTGAATTTGAGAATGAAACGGTAGAAACGATTTATTTCGGAGGTGGAACGCCATCGGTGCTTGAGGTTTCTGAGATTGAAAAATTAGTAGCTGCTGTTTATGACAATTACAGAGTAATCGATAAACCGGAAATTACCTTGGAGGCTAATCCTGATGATTTATCGGAAGATAAAATAGTTTCATTTTCAGAAAGTCCAATCAATAGACTGAGTATTGGAGTACAGTCTTTTTTTGAGGAAGATCTAAAACTGATGAATAGGGCTCACAATGCAAATGAGGCAGAACAATGCATACAACAGGCAAAGAAGCACTTTCAAAATATTTCTATTGATTTAATCTACGGAATGCCAAACATGACCAACGAGCGTTGGAAGGAAAATATAGACAAGGCCATTTCATTTCAAATTCCACATATTTCAAGTTATGCACTTACTGTAGAGCCAAAAACGGCATTGGCCAATTTCGTGAAAAAAGGACTGGTAAAACCGGTAGAAGATGAGGTCGCCCAAGAGCATTTTCATATTCTGAACAATACCTTGACTGAAGCGGGGTACAGTTGTTATGAGATTTCCAATTTTGGAAAACCGGGATATTTTTCTAAGAACAATTCCGCCTATTGGCAGCAGAAAAAATATATAGGTATAGGACCATCGGCACATTCATTTGACGGAATTCGAAGAGGGTGGAATATCAATAACAATCCAAAATATATTAAGGCTATAACAAACGGCGAGTTACCTATGGAAGAGGAAGTATTATCCAAAACCGATAAGTATAATGAATACATAATGACAGGTTTAAGAACAATTTGGGGGGTTTCTTTATTAAAAGTAGTAGAAGAATTCGGCAATAAATACAAGGAATATCTTTTACAACAGGCAGATAAATATATAGAACAACACTTATTGTATTTAGATGATGATACCTTATTGGCTACAAAAAAGGGGAAGTTTTTAGCAGACGGAATTGCAAGTGATTTGTTTATGCTAAATTTGAAATAATGCTAGCTGCCATTCAATACCGGTCAAAAAACTATAAAATAGATTTAACCAAACCCTTGGATATTTCTATCGCGATGACCGGCAACGAATCTAATGTAAATGCATGGTATTTAGGTCATCCTAAAATTGAACCACATGAAGAGGATGGGTTTATAGGTAAAGTTTCAGAAGGCGCTTCGGTGAATTTCAATAATATTTGGTTTAACCCCCATTCTCACGTAACCCATACAGAGTGTGCTGGTCATATCACTAAAGACTTTTATTCCATCAATAAAAACCTAAAAACATTTTTCTTTTTAACAGAGCTTATTACTGTTGCACCAGAAAAATTTAGAGATGATTTTGTAATCTCTAAAAAGCAATTGCGTTATGCTTTAGGAAACAAAAAACGCGAAGCTTTAGTCATTAGAACCTTGCCTAACTTGAGTAATAAAAAAACGAAGCAATACTCAAATTCCAATCCGCCTTATTTGTTGGAGGAGGCTGCTGTTTATCTTAGAGAAAAGGGAATAAAACATCTTTTGATCGACCTTCCATCCGTTGATAAGGAAAAAGACGATGGGGCTTTGGTATGTCATAATGCTTTTTGGAATACAAATGGAAAAATCAGGTTAGAAGCTACCATAACAGAATTTATTTTTGTGGAGAATAATATTGAAGATGGGGCTTATTTTTTAAACCTTCAGGTAGCTCCATTTGAAAATGATGCTAGCCCAAGTAGGCCAGTATTATACAAAATAATAGATTAGTATATTTAACCATGGAGAGTATTGTAGAGGCATTATTAGGACTGGTACTTGGAGCAATACTTATGTATTGGCTCTATGGAATGTTTACGAAGAAAAAGAGACGTGAACTTACTGAACATCAGTCTACAGTAATACTCGATAGAATAAAAAGTGTTTGCAAATTGGTTTCTGTTGAGGGTGATTTCGCCGAAATCTATCGCTATGAAAATATCAAAGATGGCTTTATGAGCATTTTAAGTAGTAAGAAAAAAGCCCTTGTCGTAATCAATGCAAAAGCTCAAATTGGGTATGACCTGAAGAAATTAAGAATGACTGCGGATAATGAGCGAAAAAGAATTGTTCTTACCGAATTTCCTGAGCCAGAAATTTTATCTATTGAGCCCGATATTCAGTTTTACGATGTAAAAAACGGCCTTTTTAATTCGTTTTCACCAGATGATTTGACCAAGTTGAATCAAAACGCCAAAGAACACATTCGAGAGAAGATTCCGGAAAGCGGACTGATTGATACAGCAAAAAAGGAGGCATTACAAGCCGTACTTTTAATCGAGAACATCGTCGAAACCATAGGTTGGAAGTTAGACTACACAGCCTTAGAAATTAGTAATAGAGAGAAACAATTCTTAGAAAATAAATAAATGAAAAAAATAATTTGTACTTTATTAGTTATTGCATGTTACACCACTTCTTGTAACCAAAACAACACAACAATGAAAACTTTTGACCCGGCATTTGCCCACACTGTTTATTTCTGGTTTAACAATCCTGATAGTCAAGATGATAAAGATAGGTTTGAAGCTTCACTTCAAAAGTTTTTGAATAACTCTAAATATGCAAAAACAAATTTTATAGGCACACCACCAATGGCAACTCGAGAAGTGGTCGACGGTTCTTTTACCTATTCTTTAATCGTAACTTTTGAGTCTGCCGAAGCTCAGCAGCTATATCAAGAAGAAGAAGCGCATTTAGTATTCATTGAAGAGTGCAAAGATTTATGGGCTAAGGTTATCGTTTATGATTCGAATGGAATTTAGGGAATGAATATTGAAGAGTTCAGAAATTATTGTATAGCCAAAAAGGGAGTGACAGAAGATTTCCCTTTTGATGAGTACACCCTAGTGTTCAAAGTAATGGGCAAAATGTTTGCCTTGGCGTCTTTAGAACGTTTGCCACCCCAAGCCAACTTAAAATGTGATCCAGAGAAAGCAGTTGCCTTAAGGGAAGAATACGATGGCCTTATTATCCCAGGATATCACATGAGCAAAAAACATTGGAATACAATTTTTTTAGAACAGCTTCCTCCTAATTTTATAAAACAGCAAATAAACCATTCTTACGATTTGGTTGTTGCTGGTCTTGTTAAAAAGCTCAAAAAAGAATTGATTAACCTCTGAAGTTATTTACTTATTATTTTTTGAATAGGAATGTTTTAAGCTCTAAGCCTGTTGTAGGTAATCGGTAAAACATGATGTTAATCTAAATCTATCTATTTAAATATCATGTTGTTATCTTTTTAATCATTCAATCAAAGTAATTGGTCTATACTTTTTATTTACCGGTCTATACATTAAAAAGTTGCCGGGTTATCCCCAATAGTTTTGTAGTAAACAAATAAAATTAAAAATGGAAGATTATAAAATTGTAAAACATTACTTAGCCTTTGTAAAGGAAAATAATAATGAGAGTGATTACGAGATTTGTGATTTATTTGTAAATGATACAGAACTAATTTTAGATTATCATATGAGTATGTAGCGTTAGCTAAGGCCTTTAACTTGAGTATTGTGAAATGAGTTTGCTTGCAGTCTCATTAATTCTTCAGCCTTTTCTTTTTTATATCGGTACAGTTCTTCTTCGGATTTTATGTCCTCATAAATTTGCTGATTCATTACCGCATCTGTAGACATCAGCAATTTTCGTTGCGCTACTTTTTGAGTAACCCATGTTGCTACAACACTTTCTTGTTCTTCAAGCTTATAATCGTATTCACCTTTTGGGGCTAAAAGCTTGGCGATAATTGGTGCAGTTTCAATTGCAAGGAATAATAAGAATATAAAAAACGAAGGTAGCCAAGGGAGTTTGTTTAAAGCATTTATTCGAGCCATAAGTCCGTCAAAACCATCTATCACCGGTTGTGAATTAGAAACCGCTTTATCGTAATCTGTATTTAGCCCTGCAATTTGATTTTCAATAACGGCTATCTTTTTAGCATTGCTTTGTTTTAATTGTTGTAGTTCTGCCAAGTAGGCATCGTGTTTTTCTCGCTTTTCTGCATAGACCGGGCCTTTGCCCAATAATTTTGTTCCTGCAGTACCTTCGGCTTCAGCAATGTAAGTATCGTATAGGGCATTGGTTTCTGCTTCTTTTTGGGCAACTTCATTTTTTAGGTTGGCAATATCCCGATTTAAACTTTCTATAATAGGCGTATACTGCAAGGCCAACTGTTCCTTATTTTCTAAAGTCATGGCGTTTTTTTCTTCCAGAAGTACTTGATTTATTTCCTTTTCAAAGATTTTCATCTCTAAAGGTTTAGAGATGACGATTGCTATTATAATAGCAAGAACAATTCTCGGTGCCGCTTGTAGCAGTTCGCTTTTAAAACTGTCTCTTTTTTTAATGGTGGAGACAATATAGCGGTCTAAATTAAAAATAAGCAGGCCCCAAATAAGCCCGAAGAAAATAGAGGTATATATATTGTCAAAAACAGTGTAGAGGGCATAGCCGCTGGCTATAAATGCCATTATGGCCGTAAAAAAAACGGTGGCACCTATACCTGCATATTTATTGCGTTCGCCATTTGAGCAAGTTTCTAGAATATCCGTATCGGCTCCAGAACAGAAGATGAAGAATTTTTGTAACATGATAGTGTTCGTTTTGGTTTGATTCTTGGCCCGTGCTTAGGCCAAGTTGTATATTAGAACGCAAGCAATCTGAATTTGTTACACAAAAAGCCTTCGAAATGAAGGCTTTAACAGTGATTTGTGATTTTAATATATCTAGGATTTTAAACTTTTTTCCAGAGATAGACCTTTGGTTTTCCACTTTTAGACCCCACGTTATTTACGCGATCAATATGTTCATTTTGAGTCAGCCATAATGCTTTTTCAACAGAAATAGGTTGGTCATTATAGAAAAACAAGGCTTCTTTTTCTATCATTTCAGTTAAATCAATAACAGAATTTGGATTGGTATTTTTATTGTAATTATGATAGGAAACTTTGCTTAAATCTGTCAGAACTATTGCGTACTCATCCTCAGAATAATCTTCAGTGGTTACTTGTATAGATTTGTTGTTTTTTAAAAGTTCATGGGCTTTTACAGAGGTAATCTTTTCGCCGTTAAAATAGAATGTCGGAGACTTTTCTTGCTCTCTTACCAATGTCCTTCCTTTTTTATCAACTTGTTCCCCTTTTTTATTAAAATAGCTGGTGGTTCCGTTTTTAGTACTATAAAAAAGCTCTTTACCATTTACTTTAATATTGCCGGTTTCCAGGTTTGTACCAGAGGATTTCTTTTGTGATAATGGTTTTGTGTATATCCTTACTTCTGGAGTTTTAGAAGTGTATGGAAAAGTTTCTACCCGGTTATAGATTTTTTTTGCGATTATTGATAACGCTTTCTTTGAGCTGATATGCTTGTTATCTAAATAAAAATGAGCATTCTTTTTTTCAAGTTCACGTGCATACTTTAAAAGTTCGCTCTCTTTTTTTGTAACTGCACCTATATTAATAGGTTCTTTAGATATTCTTACTTGTGGTCTTTTAGAGTTGCTGTTTGTAGTTGAAATGTTCAGGTCTTGACGCTTTTTAAAAAGTTCTATGGCTTTGTCAGAAGAGATTTCTTTCCCTTCAAAAAAGAAAACAGCTCCTTCTTTGGCCATCGCGATGATATGGTCTAATGGCTCGATAGGTTCAGGCGGTAGTGGTGGAGTCGGAATCGTACTTGCTTTGCCATTCATGACTGTTGGGCTTAGTGGTTTTGGAATTGTGGTGGCTCCTCCATTTGATACTCCAATACTTTTAGTTGGTGACGGAGGGTTGGGAATATTAGGGTGATTTGGTGCTGGTGGTGGCTCTGGAAAATCTGGAAAAGGCTCAGCATCTGCCTTTTGTTTGTCAGACATTATGCTATAAATATATTTGAGCTGCTCCACATCTTTCATTAGAATTCGCATGTTATCGCTGTCCATTTCATTATACTTTCTCGCTAAAGCATTGTATGTAGCCATTTGCTCCCTCGAAGCTCCTTTTTGGATGTTTTTAGGTAAACATTCTGGGAAAGGCTGAGCCTTTTCTTTTTGCTCACTGCTCATTTTACGATAGATGGACTCCAAGATTTTTAAATCCCCTAAAGGAATTACTCTATTTTCAATAGAAATAGCATTGTATTTCTCTGCTAGACTATTGAATTCTGAAACCTCTTTTTTACTTGCCCCTTCTGCATTTAAAATATTTACCTGAAGTTGATTCACATGGTCCAATTCTTTTTTGATGTTTTTTCCCACATCAGGATTTGTCCTTTGAATAGTTTTGGTCTCACTAAACCCATATAGCATTATAGTTAAGAGAGGAAGAAGTAAAATACTGCGCAGTAGAATTGCTTTTTTTGATGTTCGTGTTTTCATGACTTTAAATCGTTTTTTGATTGATGAATAATTAATGGCATTTGCCATCCCGATAGCTATCGAAACGGACTGATATTTATGTAGACTATCCTGTGATAAATAGGATAATAGCGTATTTTGATAGTTACTGGTTGAAACATTTTTTGCGATAACAGCACTATCTGCTAAAAATTCGTGATTAAGTTTAATGCTCTTTTTAAAGAAATAAAGTAGTGGATTAAACCATAGAATAACCTGCAGTAATTCTATGAAAACCACATCGAAACTGTGCCTTTGTTTGGCATGAATTTCTTCATGCAGTAGCACTTCTTTAGGGATAGTATTGGTTTCAAATTTTTCTTTATTCAAAAAAATATATTTGAAAAACGTATGTGGTGGAAGTTGCTCTAATAACAATACTTTAATACTAAAACCTTGCTTTACTTTGGTATTTCTACGAATTCTATTTAATATTTGAAAAAGGTTTCGTAAAAAACGAATTCCAAAAATTAGAGCGCCAATACCATAAATTGTCCATGCAAGTAATGGCCAATTTACCACATCAATATCTCTTGCAGGTGATTCGATTAAAGCTGAGGTTGAAGTTTCTATAAATGAATTGGCACTGGTGTAAGTGGTCACAACAGGTTCTACATACTCGATGAATACTAATCCTGGAATTATTAACGAGGCTATCAATGCCAGCATCAGATAAAACCTTTTAAAGACATGCATGTTTTCTTTCTCAAGAAGTAGTTTGTAGAACAGCAGAAAAATTGCCATGCAGGCCGCCGATTTAATAATATAGATAAGCATGATTATTTCTTTTTAATTTCATTATCGATAAGGGCCTTTAAGGCTTCCAATTCATCTTTGCTTAAATCGGTTGATTGGGTGAAAAATGAAGCAAATTGACTCGGACTATCATTAAAAAAGTTTTTAATAAGTCCGTTTACATGTTTAGAGAAGTAATCCTTCTTTTTAACCAATGGATAATATTCTCTTGAACGACCGAAACTTTTATAGGCCACAAAACCTTTGTCGGCCATTCTTTTAAGTAAGGTCGCCACTGTAGTAGTCGCTGGCTTTGGTTCTGCATAGGCATCTAATAAATCTTTCATGAAGGCCTTCTTCTGCTTCCATAGAATATTCATAAGTTCCTCTTCGGTTTTCGATAACTGCATTCTCTACAAGATTAGAATTAACTCTACAAACATAGAATAAATATTTAAATTCTACAAGTGTAGAGTAAAAAAATGGAATAAGAAAGACTTTATTTGTTGCTAAATGGCTAAGAAGCTAGAAAATTTATCGGTTGAAAGGCCTTTCATTAATCCAGTTGAAACCTCTAGAATAAAGCAATAAGCTATCCAGGTTCTTTCGTTTCAAGATGATTTCATGATTGTACAAATAAATTTCGCCATTTAGTTTTAAAGTTTCAGAATTTAAAAGCTCATAGGTGAAATTTGGAGTCTCGTTTCTTTCTCCTGGGGCATAAAGTGCTGCTTTTTTACTAATGGAGTCAGGTTTAAAAGTGTAATTGTATTTTTTGTCATCCATCATTTTTATGGTTGCCCTATCCTTACGGTCAATAATTAGATAGCGCCACTGATTTTTATCGGTTACCAAGCGAGGTAAGGTATCGTTTTCTTTTATGAAATGGGTAACCTCCCAAATACCATATAGATATGGTTTTTTGCTGTTTTTACTTTTATCATTACCATAACCCCTCATTAAAAACAAACCGATCAGCACGATAGTTAACGTTAGTTTTGTCCAGAAAATGACCCTGTGATACGTTTTATCATTTATTGGGTTAAAGAATTCATAAGCTTCGGTCGGTTTGTTATTTATAAAGACATTAATAAACCTTTTGATATCGGTACTAAAAATAAACAATGCCATAAGGGTTAGGTGTACCGAAAATATCTTGACTGGAATATCGAACATAAAGTTCATAACAGCTACATGGATCATTACACCCATCGTTACAAAAGCCCCCAAGGTGGATGTTCTTCGAGGTATTAAGAGAAGGCCACCGGTAATTTCCATAATACCCATAAAAAGATTGAAGCCTTTTGAGTATCCCAAATATGTCCAGGCTAAGCCCATGGGTGAAAATTCTCCCAACGGTTGCATCATTCGGGTAAGCGAAGGGTAAGGAAATTGCAACTGTATCACCTTTACAAAGCCATAGGTAAACATAAAGAATATGAGGAAGATTCTTAAGACTACAATAAACCAATACATCAGTTGATTGTAACTCTTGCGCTTACTGTCTAACACAATCCATAAAAGGGCAATCACTATTGCCAGAATAAAGTTCATGAAAAGGGTAGCATAGGCATAGGTATTGTCACCACTACCATAACCACTTGCTTCGTAACTATAATTAATGCCAAGTAAACCGCCAAACCATCTGGTAGGGCCTTTCACAAAACCACTAAAAAACATTAAAAAGATATAAAGCACGAAGTAGGAGAATACAAATTTGAAAAATGCTTTTTTAGCAGATCCCCATTGCGCTTTATATTCTTGACTTATTAGCATACTCCTTTTAGAAGTTTTTTAGCTTATTTAGAAAGCTCGGTAAAATATTTATAGAAATAAGGAATGGTCTCAATGCCTTTTAGGTAGTTCCAAACTCCAAAATGTTCGTTTGGCGAATGAATGGCATCACTATCTAACCCAAAGCCCATTAGAATAGTTTTACTTTCTAAAACCTGCTCAAAAAGTGCAACAATAGGAATGCTTCCACCGGTTCGCTCGGGAATAGGGGTTTTACCAAAAGTGGTCTCATAGGCCTTAGCCGCAGCTTTATAGCCAAGGCTATCCATATTGGTCACATAAGGCAGGCCACCGTGGTGCGGTGTGACCTTTACCTTAACACCTTTTGGAGCAATAGACTCAAAATGCGCGGTAAATAATTCCGTAATTTCGTCAGGGTCTTGATGAGGTACCAATCGCATTGAAATTTTTGCATAGGCCTTGCTAGCTATCACGGTTTTTGCACCTTCACCTGTGTAGCCTCCCCAAATTCCGTTTACATCTAAAGTAGGTCGTATAGAATAACGTTCTGAGGTGGTATATCCAGCTTCGCCCTGAACATCTGCTATATCCAAGGTTTTTTTATAATCCTCTAAATTAAATGGCGCTTTTGCCATTTCAGCTCGTTCCTCCGCTGAAACTTCCGCTACTTTATCATAAAAGTTTTTAATGGTGATATGATTATTCTCATCATGTAAAGAGGCAATCATTTTGTTCAGTACGTTTATCGGATTAGGTACGGCACCGCCATAAATGCCTGAATGTAGGTCACGATTTGGTCCTGTCACTTCAACTTCAACATAGCTTAGACCACGAAGGCCCGTGGTAATGGATGGCACATCGTTAGCAATCATTCCCGTATCGGAAATAAGGATAATGTCGTTGGATAATTTTTCCTTATGATCTTCTAAGAATTCTGCTAAGCTATCGCTGCCAACCTCTTCTTCTCCCTCAATCATAAATTTCACATTACAGGGCAGCTCATTATTTCTTATCATAAATTCTGCGGCTTTTACATGCATATACATTTGCCCCTTATCGTCACAAGAGCCGCGAGCGAAAATTGCACCTTCTGGGTGAAGTTCGGTCTTTTTAATTACAGGTTCGAACGGAGGAGAATCCCATAAATCAACTGGGTCTGGTGGTTGTACATCATAATGGCCATATACTAAAACCGTTGGTAAATTCTTATCGATAATCTTTTCACCATAAACAACAGGGTATCCTTTGGTTTCGCAAATCTCAGTGCTATCGCAACCGGCTTCTTGTAACGATTTTTCAACAAATTTTGCAGCTGCAATTACATCTTTGGTATATGCAGTGTCAGCACTAATTGATGGAATTTTTAAGAGTTCAACTAGCTCATTTAGAAATCTTTCCTTGTTTTCGGTGATGTAATTTTTTATTTGACCCATGTATTTTTTTATCGGAAGCTAAAATTACAAAAAGAAGTTTTTAAATATTGCTATCTCACAATTCGAAAATTGATTTATATTTGCATCCCGATTATTATGGGACTATTGCGGGCGTGGTGGAATTGGTAGACACGCTAGACTTAGGATTTAACCAAGTATAGGTTCTTAAAATATTGTTAAAATGCGGGCGTGGTGGAATTGGTAGACACGCTTGACTTAGGATCAAGTGCCTCACGGTGTGAAGGTTCGAGTCCTTTCGCCCGCACAAAAGCCGAGGAGAAATCCTCGGCTTTTTTATTTTTAACAAGGGAATTTCTTCAAGATTTTAAGCCTTGGGTACAACATAGGTACAACATTTAAGTATTTTAAGAACTTCATTTGTATTGATAATGATTACTTCCATTTAATCTCAAACCTTATTAAATATTACAGCTATTAATAGATTTTAGTGAATAGCATCTACATTCAATATTCGATTTAAGAAATAATTCCTAACAAAAAATTGAGAACATTTAGTTCATTAGTGGTGCTTCTAGAACCAACAAGCCCGCAAATAAATTGCGGGCTAAAATACTTACGTATCTGCGGATAGAGAGAGATTCGAACTCTCGGTACAGTTTCCCGTACGCCTGAGTTTCAATCAGGAGCCTTAGACCACTCAGCCATCTATGTTTTGACCCGTAGTCTATCCTTTCTTTGAATAAACTGGCTTGAGATAACTAGTTCTAAAACCATTGGGCGTTAAATTATGTATTCCTAATAAGTTTGCAATTTCCTTCGTTGTAGCAGCTGTAAACCCCGAATTATTGATTCCATCAACAAATCTTCTTAAATTATCCTTCAATAAATTTAAAGATTCTTCATCGATGACACGGGTGTTTTCGCTTGTATTTACATTCCAACCTTTAATGTTTGGCGGTTGCAATGTAACCAAATTATGATTAGCTGCTGGTCCGTATAAATTCTTAAACCACTCACCAGAGCCTAAAAGTTGATTGATATTGTCCCTTGTTATAATATCGTGGATGGCTCTGGATTTTGCTTCGAGAACTAAGTAATGCTGGTCGGTCATCACCCATAGAACATCTGGTCCATTTCCAAATTCAGCTTCTGGTTCTTGTGCATAAAAACCAATTAAACTTCCAATTTCTGCCAATGCATTTTCAAACTTTGTATGCGGTATGTCTTGACTAAAACTAAGGTTTTCAAAAAGACTTTCAATATACATTTTAAAGTCTTGGGTTGTTTCAAAACGTTTAACAAAATGAAGAACTTGTATAGCTTGTCCTTCGCTAGCGGTAATCTTTGTATAGCTATGCCCATTTTTGGACTGAAGCATATGAGAAGTTGTTTGCGCAGCCTTTAATTGTAAATCATTAGATTTGGGAGCGTTATCAAGAAATAAATAATTTGCGGATTTTTCAAAGTACCAACCACGCTGTTTGGAAGTTAAATCAACCGAGTCAACAATATCATCTAAAATAAGATTACTTGCGCCCTCATAATCCCTTCTTCTGTATTGTTCGATAGCTTTTGACTCTACATCTGCAATTTCCAAATTTTTCAATATTCGGTCATCTGTTTTATCGACTTCGATTTTGGATAAGATATCTGAGTGGTATTCCCGCCAACTCATATCTTGCACCAAGCATAAATTTGCCGTTTCTTTAATTGTTTCTAGAGCATTGTCTTTTGATTCTTCATCTAATAAAGAAAGTCCTAGTTTAAGCTGTTCTCGCGTAACAGGTGTGAAATATTGAAGGTTGGATTTATTACCCACAAATTGCAATAGGTCTTTTCCCATAAGAAAGACAGTACAGTAATCACTTCCAGACCGTACAGCTCTACCTAATCCTTGTTCTATTATCTGTGCTTTTAGTGATGCTTTGACAGATTCTAAACGGAGTTCTGCATATAGCTGTTCGTAAGAGCTAAAAGATGGATAACCATCAAGAATGAGTACTCTACACATATCCCCATTTAGGTCAACCCCATCATATCTGTTGACTAACACATAAAACAACCCTTTTTTTTCTTTTAATTTCCCAATGTCCGTATTTATACTATCATTTTTTAAAATTTCAGCCCCAATATCTTCCCACTTAACAGCTCTTTCTGAGGAAGGTGTCAATACCATTACATTAATTCCAGATTTAGAATAATCTCTTGCTAAAGTCATTATCTGCTCATCGACTATTCTGGAATCAAAACGTTGCGGAGCAAGTATTAACCGTTGACCAACATCTTTACGGTCTTTTGGTATCAAAGCATTTTTGATGCTGTTTTTGTCGATTCCCAAGTCTTTAATCAAATCTATCTGGTCTTCAAATGTGGCAGATAAAATATATCTATGTTTGGCCTCATTGAAGGCTCTTACATTATGAAATGGAACATAAGCTGGTGCTATTTCAATCCCTCTGGGACCAACATAACAATCATAAGATTTAAGGTCGTCCGCAATTAATCCCCATTTGAAAAACAACTCGTCGTCATCACTAAACTCACCAATGAGTTCTATTAATTCATCATTACGTGAAAGCCAAGACCAATAAGGAACTTTCAATATTTTAGCATACGGGTCGCCCTGTATCAATCTGTGATAAGTACCTGGAGCTTGATATTTCAAATCGCCTTTGAATAACTTCAATAATCTCTTTGCTAAATCGTGACCAAATGGAATTAGTAATGTAGTTGCATCTCTAGCTATATCCAAACAGACGTGTGCATCATCGAGAACAATAGAACCAACATCAATATTGTCCCTCTCAAAAATTGAACGGGAATTGAATAATTTTTGGAATGTACATAGAAGTATTGCTTTCGAGTTTAAAAAGTCATCGGGAAACACACTTCTTTGTCCTGCATATTCTACTTCACAAACAGGTATTCCATATAAATTTGCTTGAATCTTCGCTTGTTCTAATAGTTGCTTATCAGGGCATAAATATAAACTAGGTCCAACACCTTCAACCATTTTCGAATACAACATTAAAAGGCTAACCAAGGTTTTTCCAGAACCCGTATTCATTTTGCAAAGCACATCACGTTGTTCTCGTATTTTATGTCAAGAGTTTAAAACCTCTTCCTGTATTCCACGTAAATAAGCATATCCTTCCTTATGGAACAAAGTTTGGAAAAGTTCAATTGGTTCAAAGTTGAGTTTCTTTGGGGTAGTATCTTCTAGTTTTTTCTTAAAAATATTCATTAATAATCAGATTCTATTGGCTTGATAATGTAATAAAATTTAACATATAACTATAAGGAATATTTATTTTGTTTTGAGAAAATTTTATCTGAACTGAAATGACTAATAAATAGATTCAGAAATTTCATAACCCACTCAGCACATTCCCCTTCATTCCACGAAAAGCTACATTTCGGAAAAAGAGCTTCGCTACATAAGTCTTGGACACAATCCCCAATTTCAGCTTTCCATTCCGTTAACCCTTCCCGATGCTCTGGGAAGGAACACTACATTCCATAGCCAAAATTGTGAATTAAGCCCGCTTGCCAAAGCGGAAAGCCATCACTTCGGTTTTCTTGACAGAATTTGCGGTAAGCCCTTCTTGAGTGCTTCCTCGAAAATTCTTAAAAACCGAACCGCTGTCTTACACATTTTAAGGGGTTTATAATGGATAAAGCCTTTGTTGTTTTTCGGTACAGCGAAAAACAGGCACGACATAACCAATTCTAATTTAACCACAGCTACTTATCTCGCTTAACTGTCGGTACGCTCAAACGCAACTGCGTTTAAAAGAATTGCTAATGCCCTTATGGAACTTATCAAGACTGTACAGAGTTTTAGCGAAAAATAAGGTTTCTACTTCCTTGAAATTCTAAGGAATTTACTACGTTGCAAACACACCTGATTTATTCCCTAAAAGTCTTGACAAAACCCACTCTATCCATTGTGCGGTGCACGAAAGAAAAGAACAAACACCCCTTAAAATTTAATCTGCTTTAAATCAATAGGGGAAATATAAATCACTTAAATATTTTATTATGAGTACTATTAAAAATCACGTACAGTTAATTGGAAACGTTGGACAAGAACCAACAATTACGAACCTTGAAAGCGGAAAGAAAGTAGCCCGTTTTTCACTCGCTACAAACGAGTATTACAAAGACAGCAAAGGCGAAAAGCAAACAGATACAAATTGGCATACAATTGTAGCCTGGGGCAAGACTGCTGAAATTGTAGAAAAGTATGTTGCTAAGGGTAAAGAAGTTGGAATATCGGGAAAACTAAAAACTCGAAGCTATACAACTGATGATAATGAACAACGCTATGTAACGGAAGTGGTAGCCGATGAAATCCTTTTACTTGGAAGTAAAGGCGATAAGTAAACTAAAATGAAAGAGGGCGTAACCGTCGAAAGATGCGCCCTCTTTTTCATTATTCACATTTTAAATACTATAAACAATGAAAGCACAAGTTAACGAAATAAAAATAAGCTACAAAGGTGGATTGAAATCTTCAATGTGGCAGAAAATTAGCAGTTCACAAGATGCAGCTGAACTACTTTATGAAGATTGGGATAAAGATACCATAGGCATACAAGAAACCTTTAAAGTTGTATTGTTGAATAATAGCAATAAGGTAAAAGGAATATATCAACTTTCACAGGGCGGAATTACAAGCACGTCAATAGACTTGCGAATTTTGTTCGCAGTCATTTTAAAATCTTTATCAGTAGCTATAATTTTAACACACAATCACCCAAGTGGAAAATTACAACCTAGTGATGCAGATAAGAATTTAACGAACAAGATTAAAAAGGCATCTAGATTATTCGACATTACCATTCTTGACCATTTGATATTTGCGCCTAATGGCGATTACTATAGTTTTGCTGACAGCGAAATTTTGTAAAAGACGGCTATGGTATATCTCAATTTTACAGATTTGAGCGAAGAGGCTCAAAACCGACTTTTAGAAAATTCTAAAAAAGATGTGGAACGAAAATTTGGCGAAGCTATTCGCAAATACGTAAAAGAAAACCATACCAATTTTGAAACAATGATTGAAGAAGAAGCGATACGGAATTTGTATTCCTATAAGTTCATTTTTAATATATAATTTTAAAATTAATAAGTAAGCACCTCTGAATTTTTAGAGGTGTTTTTGTAAATAATTTAAATCCAATTCAAGAAAAAAATGTATCTTTACATTGCTGAAATTCAGCGCACAAATTAAAGTAAGGCTATCCACTTTTTGACTTTCGCCGATACCCTTAAACATCTAAATTTAACATACAGGAAAATCATTTTCCTTGAAAATGGCAATCGGCTTTTTAGCCAGATTGTATGGATTTTTGTCCCGCTCGCGGGACGAAAAGGAATAGCAAGAGGGTAACACGCTGCGCGATGTTTCGGATTCCTTTTCGTTTTTAATTACCTGCTAATCAGTTAATTAAATTTATTATAATTTCTAGACAATCAACGATTTGCGACAAACAGGCTGGGAACGCCCATTTTTAGGGAAGATTTTGCGACAAATCGGCGAAATATGGACTCATTTACTGGAATTAGATTTAAAAAGGAAACAGCAAAACGTTTCCAAACATTCTCACGCACTTACTTCAAATCGCACACCGAAGCAATGTCCACAATGCTGGATTTTTTCTTCTACAACGAAATTTCGCCAAAGGAAAAATTAGGACCAACAGGACGTACCATTGAAGCTAAATTACTCAAAAGAATCAATGCGGTCATTGCCATAATGCGGGATGTCGAAAAGACGCAAACAAAACCTACGGTGGCTATGATTCAATCGCTCTTTGAAACAGAAGAACCAGCAAAAAAACCGCTGATTGTAGAAAAGAAATATGCTGAAGAGAAAAAGGAAGTACGCTTTCGCGAAAAGGAAAACCCAAGTAACCAACTATAAATTTTTGAGCTATGTATATTACAATAACACCTCAAAAATTAGGTAACAATTATTCACAAAGTTCGGCTGATTTTGTAGGCTATTTAGAGAAAGAAAATCAAGGCTTGGAACAGCACGATATGGAACACTTTTTCAATCAATATGGCGATGAAATTTCTGCTGAAGAAGTGGTAAAAGAAATTGATGGAAACACCGCAAAATTAAAAAAGAAAGAACCTAAGTTTTATTCGATTACGGTCAGTCCATCAAAATATGAATTACGAAAACTTCAGAACAACAGCCAAGATTTAAAAAGCTACACTCGTGAATTGATGAAGGATTATGTGGCTTCATTCAATAGGGAAATTAATGGGCGACCCATAACCATCGATGACATAAAATACTATGCTAAAATAGAACACCAACGCACATTTAAAGGAACGGATAAGCAGATAAAAGAAAATCAACCTTTTGCTACAAAAATACTTCAGCTCAAAACGGATATCCGAAACATCCAAGAAGGACGAGCTGAAGGGAATATCAAAAAGATGAAAAAGGAAATTGCTAAACTGGAACGCCAAGCACCACATCAACAAAATGGAAAACGGATAGTCCAGGGAATGCGAAAAGATGGAAACCAAAGTCATATCCATATCATCGTGAGCAGAAAGGACGCTTCCAACTCTGTTAGCCTTTCCCCAGGAAGCAAGCACAAAGCTTCCGAAGTTGAAATGCACGGTAAGAATGTGAAACGAGGTTTTGACAGAGACAAATTTTTTGAGAAAGCAGAAAAGACATTTGACAAGACTTTTGGCTACAAACGAAACTTTGCCGAAACCTATAAGGCACGAAAGGATTTTGTAAAAAATCCCAAGCTCTACTTTGCTGCTTTGATGAAATTACCAGCCAACGAAAAAGCATTAGCTTTCAAAATGATTACAAAAACAGGATTACCAATCGTTCCCAGTATTCCAGTTAGTCAAGCACAAATTGCACTTCGGGTTTTCAAACGATTAAGACGTGGTGCAGAGGTGGCCATAAAATCAAGTTCAATAGGAATATAGTGGGTATGCAAATAGACAATCTTATAACGATACTTTCAATCATTGGTTTGACCAGTACTGTTTTCTATGCGATGTTTCGAGTAAGCAAATATGCATTTTTATTAAATATCACTATGCTTTCATTTCTCGTTTTCTATACTTCTGAAGGAAATGAATTAGTATCGATATTACTTTATTTGGTGTGTCCTCTTATGCTAATTAATACAGGACTGTACGTTTTTCTGCATAAAACTGAAAACGCACAAAATGGAAACACTAAATATCAGGTCAGTTTTTCTACGAATAAAGGAAACTTCAAATTAGATAATATTAAACGTGGCGCATCCGTCATCGGATCCGCCGGAAGCGGAAAAACCGAAAGTGTCGTTTATGGATTTCTAAAACATTTCCGGAAAGAGAGTTTTTGCGGAATTATTCACGACTATAAAGATTTTGAGCTGACCGAAATGGCTTATCCACTATTCAAGGATAGTGATATTCCGTTTAAGGTCATTTCCTTCGATAAAATCATCCATAGGGTAAATCCTATCGCACCCCACTATTTAGAGAACGAGGAAAGCGTAAACGAAGTTTCTAGGGTGTTGATTGAAAACCTTTTGGAGCAAAGGGAATCAGGAACGACTGGTACAACAAAATTCTTTAACGATGCAGCTGAAGGTTTAATTGGTGGTTTGATTTGGAAACTAAAAACCGACTATCCTAAATACTGTACTCTTCCACATTTGATAGCTATTTATCAATTATTGGACACAGATAGCCTTATTCAGTTTTTGGAAACCAACACCACGTCGAGAGCAATGGCAGATGCATTTATTAGTGGTAAGGATTCGGATAGGCAGACAGCTGGCGTCAAAAGCACCCTGGCCAATGCACTTAAACGAATTAGCACACAGCGCATTTTTATGGCATTATCCGTAGATGATGTTCCATTGAATATCAATAGCGAAGAAAACCCTGCAATAATTTCAGTAGTAAACAATCCAAAATATGAAACGTCTTATTCGCCTGTAATTGCTACCATTATTCACACCATTACCAAACAAATGAGCGTTCGGAATTCCAAACCTTCTTTTTTGTTGATGGAAGAAGCACCAACAATCCGATTATTGAATATGCACAGAATCCCTGCAACTTTGCGTAGTTATGATATCGCTACTATTTATGTGATGCAGGATAAAATTCAAAACGATATGATGTATGGCGACAAAGCAAGCAAAGCTATATTAAGTAATCTTTCCTATCAATTTTTTGGAAAGGTAAACGACCCTGACACGGCTAAATATTACGAACGCTTTTTTGAAATAATTAAAGACCCTACCAAAAGTATTAGTCGTGGACACAATCTCGATTTTGATACACGTATTACAACTGGAGAAAAAGAAATTCCAAAAATTAGAGCAGATGTTTTCTTTAGATTAAAACAAGGCGAGTTTATTACCTATGCTGATGGAAAGGATAAGAAAGTTCAGTTTAAATTGGCTAACATTCAACGAGAATTACCGATGGTATCAAAACCGTTTTCTCAGGCTGATTTAGAGGCTAATTTTGAGAGAGTTTATGAGGAAGCGAAGTCGATATTTGAGTAACACTTCTGTACTTAAGTTAATTAAGGCCCGAATTATAATATTATTAATGAATTAGTTAGTGAAGCAAATGAATGATTTGTCCAAATTTTTGGAATATGTCCAAATAATAGTAAAACTTCGATTATCAAAATCGCAAAATCATTTGTACCTTTGGAATTAATTTAGTATGTAACTAACTATCAGGTATTTTGGACAACTTTCGATATGATTGATTTTGATATAATAGAAAATTTAGGCTTGGATAAGGCCGTCTCTGTTACTTCGGAATCTAATCAAATCTCTGAAAGTCAGTTAGTTGTAATTAATCAAGTAAAAGACTTCGGTATTGATGAAATTTATTTCAGTACCGACGAAAATCATAATAGTTATCCTGCGGTTTTTTTAAAAAAAGTTAAAAAATTTGATGACCGGGCTCTTCATCAAGTTGCAAAGGCTCAAAAAAAAATCTGGAACTTCAAAAAGGTAATTTTTCTATATGTTTATTCGGAAACTGAAATCCGTATTTACAATTGTGCCGAGAAACCTCTTATAATCAAATCAGATGATTTTGACTATAAGAAGGAGCTTAAAACACTCGAAATAGAGTCTTACAAGTTCTCGGATAAAACCAAGCTCAAACAACTTCAAAACCTCTTTTCCACCATTGCCATTGATACAGGTATCATATGGACATTGGAAGAAGCTTTTGAGATTAGAAAGAAAATAAGTCTTCAACGAAGGGTTGATAAGTACCTTGTAGAGAGCCTTACTTATACTGCTAGGCAACTACAGGCAGAAGGATTAGAAATAAACCTTATCCATAAAATAATAATGCGTTCTCTATTTCTTCTGTATTTAGAAGATAGAGGTGCAACTGATGAAAAATTTTATTCTGAAATAAAGAAAGGTGCAAAGTCTTATTTCGACATTTTGGACAATGCAGATAAAACATATTCTCTTTTTAAAAAACTAGAAGAATATTTTAACGGTAATGTTTTTACTGTAGATAGCAATGAGTCAATCTCTAGGGAACATTTAAAAATTATTCGAAAGTGTTTTATCAACGGTAATGATAATTCCTTACAGCAGAATCTTTTTGAAGATTTACGCCTGTTCGATTTTAGCATTATTCAAATAGAATTGTTGAGTGAAATCTACGAGAATTTCCTCGCTGAAATAAACCCTACTTTAAAGCAAGATACGGGTACTTATTACACACCACCTTCCCTAGTTGAACTCATATTGAATGAGAAATTACCAATCTCTAGGACGGAAAAAGAATTTAATGTTAAGGTATTAGACCCTACTTGTGGTTCGGGGATTTTTTTGGTTGAAAGTTTTAAACGTCTAGTCAAACGTCACGAAAATGCCAATTCAGAAAAGCTGACAGACTTTAATGAGCTGAAGAAGCTGTTGACGGATAATATATTTGGTATAGAGATACACCCTCAGTCAATCAAGGTAGCCGCTTTTAGTCTTTATTTGGCTTTGGTTGATAACCTGAATCCAAAGACTATTTGGCAAAATAAAGACTATCGCTTACCATATCTGATAAATGACCCTTCGGATGATACTCTATTTGAACAGGGCAATAATTTGTTTCGTACAGATACTATAAAGGAGAATCCAGAAATAGAACAAATTGATTTTGATTTAGTGGTAGGGAATCCACCTTTTGGCACTAAGAACCTATCCCAATCTATTCGAGATTATAGCGATAAATATGGGTTCGCAAAGGAGATGGTTCTTCCATTTCTTCATAAGGCGACAAAGTTCTCTGATAATGGAGAAATTGCCTTGATTTTCAATACCAAAATCCTTACCAATACCAAAATAACATATCAAAATTTCAGGAAGTGGCTTTTCAATGAGTGCTATGTAGAGAAAATATATAATTTCTCGATATTACGAAATGCACCTAAAGATTTTGGTGGTCAATTGTTTGGTTCAGCAACTGGACCAATCAGTATTGCATTTTATAGAAAAAGTCAACCTAAGAAAAAATCTGACACAATTATCTATTATGCGCCAAAGACTTACATTAAATCCAATGTTATAGAAGGTGTTAGCATTGATGGCACAGATTTGAAATATCTTCCACGGGAAGAATGCAAAAAACCAACTTCAAAAATTTGGAAAATTGCAATGTGGGGTGGAATTGCAGATATAAATTTGATACAAAAACTAAATGCTTCAGACGGTCTCGAACAGTTTATTTCGGATGAAAAAATTGATAGGGGCTCTGGATTACAGTTTTTGAATAATTCCACTAAAAATCCTAAAGTAGATAATGAAATTCCAAATAGATACATTGCCCCTAAGAATATTAGACGTTACGTTTCACATTCATTTTCAGATTTAAATTCTGGGCTTACTCAGCGGTCAAAAGAAATATATGCTAAGCATTACGGTGTGCAGGTAGATGACTTACCTACAATTAATGTATTTAGACGTGTGGGAGCGAAAAAGACTTATTTTGCACCACATATTCTAATTAAAGAAGGTCTTTCCAACTGGAAAATTTGTGCTTCTTATGAAGATGAAGCCTGTTCGTTTAATAGTAAAGTTCTAGGTCTGAGTCATACTGATTCAAAAGTACTTAAAGGGTTAACGTGTTTTATAAATTCCAAACTTGCTTATTATTATCTTTTCTTATGTTCAGCATCTATTGGAATAGAAAGAGAAGAAATCAAACCTAATGAAGTCTATCGACTACCATTTTCTTTGTCTAAAAAGAACTTATATCATCTTGCTGATATTTACGATAGGATGATAATTGAAGAATCTAAAATTTTTAACACAAATACGAAAAAGTTTGAACAGGAGATTGATAGTTATATATCTAAATGTTTTAACTTTTCAATCGATGAAGGCTTAATTGTAGACAATTTTGTAGAATTTACAATTCCATTATTAATTAAGAGGTATCAATATGTTCTTGGTCCAACTAACAAAGATGAAATTCAAGATTATGCCATAAAGGTTTCGCAGCATTTAAATGACTTTTTACAAAATCAGAATCTCTACGCTAATTGTACCGTTTATGAAAACATAAGACATTTCTCACCCTTAATGATAACTAAGGTTGCGTTTGGAGATTCTGAAAAGGAAGTTTCAATATCTAGTGTTGATATACACGACATATTGCGGGACTTGGATAAAGAATTGTGGCAAAAGAAAGCAACTAACATCTATTTCAGAAAAAAATTAAATTATAAAACAGGCAACGAGATTTTTATTGTTCGTCCCAATCAGAGACGATTCTGGACTCAATCGATGGCGATTGAAGATGCTTCAGAATTAATACTGGAAATCCTTAATGAAGTATAGTAAATGGGATTAAACAAAGTAATAGTTGCCAGCTTCAAAAGAGGCTTTGAAGAAAAATGCTTTCAGCTGATAACAGAATCTTATGTTTCAGCTATGGAAACCAAAGTCATCAAACTCAACTGGGATGAAAATGACATTACTTCGGAATTGCACGAACACATCAAGGAAAATCCAATAAGATTAAAGTGGAGCATCGTTACGAATGTTGAGCAGCATTTACCAAAAGATGATATAGAAAGGGAAAAGGGTTTTGCAGCAAAACTACCTAGAATAGACCTTAGATTGGTAACCATAAATTCTTCCTTAGAGTATGAATACCATATGGAAGCCAAAAATCTTAAAGAAAAAGATTCTGGCTTAAAACGACGTTATATTGATACTGGAATTAACAGTTTTGTTTCCAAGAAATATGAGAACGGATGCCTACTTGGGTATGTGCTTGAAGGAGATTTGGACAATACTGTGGACGGAGTTAATAAGCTTTTAAAAAAAGACGACAGGCAGCCTGAATTTTTGAAACCCAAACTTTATCACTTACACGATAAATATTACGAATCAGAGCACCCTGATGATATGGTAATAAGACATTTTATGTTTGATTTTACCACTTTGAATAGTGCCTAAAAGTTTATTAAAAAGGCCCTTTTTCCCTCGGACCTTTGCTAGTCACTTTCCATTCGTCATTTTCCTTAACGAGCTTAAAGATACCTGACTTTCCATCAAAAGACGTTTTGTATTTTACCCAAGCAATCTCACCTTCAATAGCCTCATTCAAAATCTCTACTTTGATTTCTTTGTCTGACTCTGGAATCATATTTTGAACCGTAATTAAACTGGCATATCCATCTGATGTTGTATACTTTTTTAGAGCTGACTCATCTTTTGTGAAAAAACTTTCAGCAACAATTTGTGCTGTTTCGGTGTGTGACATATTATTATTTCCTGCGCAGGAAATAAATAGAAGTACGATTGAGCAAATGAGTAATCTTTTCATAATATTATTAATTTGGGTTATTGATATATCTATGTGATATATTCAGTTTTATATTGCGTTCGCCATCATTCTCATTCAATTCCAAAATTGCCCTACGGTCATTCGATAACGAAAATTTGGGCATTACATAAACAAACCGTACCATTTTACCTTCTGCAATTTTTGAAGGCAGATAGTGCTTGTAAATAGGTTCTTGATACAAACTCTGTAAAGATTTCTTTTTCCCTTTTTGTCGAGTCTCGATGGAGAGGTTCAAAAAATTCAAATCGTAATCCATCGTAGAATTATTCTCAATCTGGATAACGAAGTAGAGTTCTTCTTTATCAAAAACAACATTTTTAACATTCAAGACAATGCCTTGTGTTCGCTTCTTAATCCGACCAATACGCTGGTTTCTGTTAAGAAGATAGGAGCAGAATTTTTGATAATAGTAGGTTCTGTTATCTATATTTTTTTCAGAAGTTACAACCTGAATCGAATCGGTTACAATTGGTTTTTCATTCCCTATACTATTTGATAATGGAATGAAATAATTGAGCTTTGACAGCTGCTTTTTATATCTTACAATATACGAAAAAATTGTGCCATTTCTGTTGATTACCAGCAGATTACTTTCTTTACCAGGCTTTGCCTGAAGTAATCCGAAATACTGTTCTTTTTCACGATTGTAGGTAAAGACGAAATTATCTGAACCAGTTATACCCTGTCGTATGGGTTCTGGGAAAAATAGCGCAACATTTTTAGTGTCGTTCGCATAAATTGTGTCTAGTACTATGTCTGTTTGCGCTTTTGCAAAAGCGGAAATCAATGATATCAATAATAAAAATAGGGTTTTCATAATTTTGGTTTTAGAATTAATCTGTAGTTGTTAAGCACAGTTACCTTCACGCTTCTATTACGACGTCTAAATACCTGTGTAATGCCACCCACTTGTGGAACAGTTGGAATGTTGATATCACCTATAACATCATCCAGTACTTCCGTGGTAGCCTCTGCACGAAAATTGTTTTGCACATAGATACCTTCGCTACCATCCAGTAAATCGAAAGCTTTAAGTTTCGTCGGATGGTGCTTTATGTTTTCAATCTCGATTAAAGCACGATTGGGCTGAAAACTGATAAACCCAAAAACAAGTGTATTCTTAGGCATCAACTTACCGTTAATAGTCGCTGATTTAGTAAGGCGCATTCGTAATCGAGTATTTGCTTTGACAACCTGGTCACCATCTACAACCACATAAATAGTTGCATCTGTATTGCCTATAATCGAAGTTTCATTGGGTTTAGGCGAAGCGGCAAAGAACAGTTGATGTTCCAGCCCCAATTCTTTAGCCTCAATTTTTTGTTCTCGTCTTATTTCGGCAGAATCTATTTGCTGGATATTGTTTTGAGCAACTTTCTTTTGTCCAAGGTTTTGATATTTCTTTTCAGAGTACTGAATCTTACCAGCATCATAAATACTATCTACAATGCGTTCTTTTTCCCGTTCCGGAAGGTCAGGGTCATAAAAGCCCAAGGAATCAATCAGTTTTTCGTCATAGATGCTGGGTGCATTATTTTCTCGTACTTCCTTTAAATCATTTATGGCATCCAATTTTGAATCATACTCTTTTTGGTTCTCATCTAAATCGGGTATCAAGGTCTGTTCAAGATTTTCATTATCACTTTCGTCATCGCCCATTACCATCATAGAATAGGATATCAGGAATATGAAAATCACAACCAATACAGCTGCAAATACAATTTTATTTTTTTCAACTTTCATCGTTTATTTTTTTTAAGGTGTTCTCGAAATAGTTTGTAATCAACAATCCGTGGGGATTGCTTGGAAAGTTTCGGTCTACCGGAATTAAGTTTCCACTAGAAACAAGTTCGTAGGTATCGATTATTGAACCTCTATTGATTTCAAAAATGGTAACAGTTCTAAAAACGTATGTTCCGTTTTGTTCTTCGATTTGTGAATCAATACTCAGTACTTTCTGAACTAGCGAATATTGTAGCAAACGGTTATAGACACCATCCGCTTTTTTCTGACGATATAGATTGTCCACGGAACTATTCCCCAACCAAAGTGCCTTTTCTAAATTACGCTCATAATTACTGGCGTCGATATTATAGAAGTAGTTATGGAACAGGTCTAAATGGGCTAACGCTTCTACCTTGAAGTTTTCTTTTTGGGTTACGAGCTTCAGGGGAATAATACTTCCATCAGTATTAATGGCAAAGGCACTATTAAGAGTTTCTTTATTCATTTTATATACCATAAATAGTGAAAAGGTGCTGGATAGCATTGCAAAAATTACAACTGCCAACACGATAAATCTGTTCAATTTTAAGACTGCATAGATATTTTTATAAGGTGTTTTCATTGTTATTGGAATTAACTGGTAAATAATCTGAGGGTAAATGATGTGGCACGTTTGTATAATTTGAATTTTAGAAAAACAATGAAACCAACTGAACCAAGCTGAACCACAGGCGCAAAAAAGCCCTGGCCAACATCTGTCCCAAAAAGGTTTGTCCAGAAGTTCGTATTGATTTCAGTATAGAGTGCATTTACAAATACATTGACCAAAAAGAAAGCCGGCACCAACATATAGACAGCAGCGTACAATTTGAAAAATGTATAAGCAAGCGAACGGAATTTTTCAAAAACCGCCAGACTTATTACGAGCGGGAAGAAGGCTTGCATTATACCCAAAAGGAAATAGCGTTCAGCAAGAAATAGCGGATAGATAAACAAGTCTAAAATCCAAAGAAACAGGCTAATGATAAATGCGAATATTTTGAAACCGTAAAGAGGTGTTACCAAAGCTTCGTATAACAGTGTCATTGCCGCTTGTGCAACCTCGATGATACTTACATCCTCTTCAATAGGAATATCCTGCATCTGTAAAGGCAATAAAGCTGGTGCTGTACCACGATATTGCGCTTCAATAGAAACTAAGATGCTATCGAAAAAGCCCAGGACCAGTGTTGAAAATATGACCAGAAGAACGACTGCAAAGTTCTTGGTCAATTCCCCTGGGCTCAATCCCCAAGTATAACCGTCTTTATCCGCAATGCCCTCATTGTATTTTTTTAGGATATTGACTAGAAAGAACAAAACAGCGAGCGTTTTCATTCCTGCAATAGTATATTGCGAAAAACTGCTATTCTGTATGGTTTGAAACACCGCATCAACGTATTCCAGTCCAATTCCTAAAAGTATGGTTGCGGTCATTTTTAATATTCTGTTTCTCGGTTATTTACTTTATCCTGCATTTTTCTGAAGGAAATGATGTCACGATAGCGCTTAGTTTTTGTCTTTATATTGGAAACCATTTCCTTTGATTCCTGTTCTTTTTGCTTTAAGACTTCAGCACGTTCGGCATCGGACATTTTTAGATTATCGCTGGATAAAATTTCACTCATAAAATCAACCGTGTCCAAAGAGTTTTGGACTATGGCATCAAATGATTCCGCAACCCTTGTAACTTCCTCTGGTTTGATGTAAGGCGAGTTTAAAATATCCTGCAAATCGTTTTGCATTACGTTGATAAGGCGTTGATTGTTCTGGGCAATTTCCTGTACAGCTCTGAGCTGTTGTACCACACTTGATACTTTCTCGATACTCTCTTTTGCATCTTTCAAGAACTTTACGGATTTGATAAGCTGTGAGGTCTGTTTTGCAGATTCCACAAGCGATTTTACCAAGCTTACAAAGTTGGTATTGTCATAAACTGGCATTCCTTGAGCGGTAGCACCGCTAGGCAGTAAAAGGCCAACCGTTAAGAATAGCCCGAACAAGATTGTTTTGATTTTTGTTTTACTCATTGTAAAAAATTTGTTTTGGTATTCGTGAATCTTCGATTTCATAATATTATGTTTTAGATGTGAATTTTTTAATAGCCAATTCCATATCATTGGTCTTTTCATAAATGGCCATTATGGCCTCGTTTTCCTGTCCGTCGGTTAGGTAGGCTGCGTACACTTCTTTGGGAACTTCCAGCCTAAAAATGTTGCTTTCCTTTCCTATTTTGATGAACATTTCGGTATACTTCCGTGGTCCAGAAAGATTGTTTTTGATGGATTTTAATTGGTTTAAATCGTGGCTGGATAGATTGAGTCTTTTGACCAGTTCGTCATAACCTTTTTCATTGTTTAGGCTATAAATGACCTGTGTATTTTCTAGTATGCTTGCCGATGTTGAATTGTTGGGAAGCTGATTTATGGATTGAAGAATAATGCCTATCGCACCATTCTGTTTACGAATCGCTTGATAGTAGAATTCCACACTTTCCAATACGTTTTCAAACTTCAATTGCTTTGCAAACTCATCGAAAAGGATAATGCCTTTTTCAGCTCTGTTTTTCCAAATAGTTCTTTGGATGGCTGACTTAATTAGTTTCAACATTACTGACAGGATTTCCTTGTTATCCTTTACTTCATCGAGCTCAAAAACAATCAGTCGTTTATCCTCAATTTTATAGGTCTGGTCTTCGCTTACTTCAAAAAGGAAGCTATATAGACCATCGCCGACATATTCGGACATTACGTGCAAGAAGCTTGTAATATTGAAGTAGTCGGGATGGATTTTTAAGGTGTCCAGAAGGTCTTTCTGATTCCTCTCTATAAAGTTGTAGAAACCATCCAGCGAATGATTTTTTGTAGTGTTATTGTAATAATGGCGCAATATCTTTTTGACCGAAACCGATTGTGCTTTGGTAACTTTTAAGTCTGAAGCAAACAATTCAAACAGAAAGACTGATAAATCTTCCAAACGTTCAGGTGTCAGGTCATTTGTATCACTTATATAAAAGGGATTGATACCCAAGTTTTTGCCACTTTCATAGCGAAGCACAGTATATTTTTCGGGATAGAGTTTGGCAAATTTGGTGTAGGATCCGCCGAGGTCTATAATAACCAGGCGGACACCACTTTCAAAATACTGGCGTAGAATGTTATTTGCCAAAAAGGACTTGCCCTCACCTGTTGGGGCAAAAATGGCAAAGTTTCGTGCCTTAATGCGCTTCTTGCGCTCGTCCCAAACATCCTTTAGAACTGGAACGTTATGTTCCCTATCATTAAAGATGATTCCGATGGCATCGGAATTGTAATTGGTGTTATTAATGAAAAGGCATAAGGCGTGTTTTAAATCAGTAACATATAAATCGTTGTTTGAAAAATTGGATGAAAAACAGCAGTAACTATTTAGTATATAGTTCTTCCGTTCCTCGCCTCTGGGGTAGTATGGAATAATGTCTAGTTCCTTAAACTCGGTCTTTATTTTTGAACCAATTCGACTTAAATTTTCTGGGTTCTTGTCCCAATAGATGATGTTTAAATGACCACGAATAATGCGTGCATTATCATCAGCGTTGATTTGGTCAAGGATATGCTGAATTTTACCGAGGACTACTTTATTCTGCGAACCGAAGTTGGAACTTTTGTTGAGTTCCTCAACTTTCTTATCAAGTAGTTTACGCCACTTTTGTTTGTCATCCAGATATAAGATTTGATTGACGATATGATTTTCATTAAGCGTAAGCCCTAAGCCATCAATAAACCCTTGATGAAACACAAAATCGTCAGAAGTGAATTTCTCATTGGTTTTGCTACTCTGTACACTTTCGCCAAAGCACAGTTCGCTATTGATAGCCAGGGCATCAAAATGGTTTTCGCCAATATTGACGCTTTTTTTATCTAATATGATATCAGTATCAAATCCATCATTAAAGCCATTGAAATAGCCATTGGTTAACTGCTTTATGTCGTGAGCGTTGAGCGAAACAAACTTCATTTTACGACTATTGTTTATGAAGGAAACCGAATCACTAACAGAACCGATAAAGCTTTTAATGTTGTCATCTAATTGTTGGACAATCCCCTTAGAAACTTTTCGGAAAGGGTTGACATATTTTGAATTGTTTAGTGCCTTGTTCTTAGTGAGCGTAAAGAACAAAAAGCAACGATGTTCCATATAATCACGTCCTTTAAAGTGGTCGTGCGTAGCCTTTTCTAAAAACGTTCTATTGGGAAGTGCTTCTGAAGTATAGGTCTTTTTAAGGTAGATGTCCTGTTTTTGGACTACTGTACCAATAGGCAATGATTTCAAAGCCTGAAACCAGGCACCGTGTATGTCCTCAAAGTCTTTTTCAGATAAGGAATAAATCTCTGGTAACGTTCCTTCATAGCACAGGACTACATTGCCATTATTGGCAAATATGATATTGTCTTGAATATCTGCAATAGGTTGATATGCTGAAAGATTAATCTTGTTCATAGTTGAAGCCAGAGTTTCTTTTGTTACTTATTATTCTTGGAAAAGCCTTAGCCATCTGAAAAATTTGTGGGTTATGTGTTATTCTCGTTAAGGCTACGTACAAGGCAGCATTAAAAACGAGTATTCCAATTATTATCCCGAAGCTGAAAGAGAAGATTATGATGAGCAGCGAAGCCAAAATGGAAACCATCATTAACGCAAACAGGGAAACAGGCAGCCCAAAAATGACTGCCCTTTTCCTAATGTTTTTATAGACCTCGTATTTCTTCATACAGCTATTCTAATAAAGCCCTCGATGAGGGTTCATTTATACTACGATTCCTATTAAGTATGTGAAGATGCCAACAACTGCGCCAGCAATCAAAACAAACACAAGCACTCTGGTAATCCCTTTTTTAAGGTCTGCATTTTCCCCAAAGAAATGCCCTGCATTAAAAAGAAAGCCAACTAGGAAAATGACACCCAATAAAATTGGAAAAATGGTTCTGATGGTGTCGCCAACATCATTAACGGAATCTTCTATGCCACCAATTTGAGCGAAAAGCGAAGTGGATAAGAGCGAAAGAACTGATGCTAAATAGTGTGATTTTTTCATAATAAAATTGTTTAGATTTTCGTGTTGTTTTCGTTGTTAGAAATTTACATATATTTGTTTATAAATAACTGAAAATCAAATATTTGTGAATAAAATATTTTTTGAAATCAATTGAATTTAATTGCTATTATTTGGTATCAAATTCTATGAGTTTTTGAAGGAAAGTTGTTGATAACCTGAAAATTGAAAATGAAAAAAGTGCTCAAAAACGTCAGTTTTGTCTTTTTGCTTCTAAAAATGTGTATCTTTTTTGGACAAGAAACGAGTACTCAAAAACGAATTGTAATTGACGTTGGACACGGTGGAAAAGATTTTGGTGCAATAGGTATAAATGGCATCAAAGAAAAAGATGTTGTAATGAGTATTGCAAATGCCATTTTGAAGCTAAATAATAATTTAGAAAAGCCTCTGGATATTTATTTAACCAGGTATAATGATACACTTATTTCGCTATCGGATAGAACGAAGCTAGCCAAAGCTCTAAAAGCTGAAGTGTTTGTTTCCTTGCATTGTAATCATTCGGATAATCCAAATGCTAGGGGTATTGAAGTTTATGTTTCAAAAAAGCAAGCGGAATATTCTAAAGAATCTGTTTATGTCGGCTATCAAATTGAAAAGACGCTTTGCAAAGAGATAGGATATGAGAGTAGAGGTGTAAAGTTTGCAAATTTTCAGGTGCTTCGAGAAACAGTATATAATTGCGCTTCGGTTCTCTTGGAGCTGGGTTTCTTATCTAATAAAGATGAAGGCGGTTATTTGTCAAATTTCGCAAATATAAAATTTATGGCATTGGCCATTTTACTATCCATACAACAGCAATAGCATTATGAAAGATATTTTTTTAGAGTTAACCAAAAGTTTAAAAGCTATAGTAATACAATTTATTTCAGAAGTGATTTTGTTATATAAATCTTTCAGAAATTAGATTATTTCTGCATATCGCCAGCACTTTTATCAAAAGTAACTAAACTAAAAATTATCTCAAATTGATATTTATTATTTAAGTATTTGCTTAAAGAAGTAATTAATTATATATTTGTGCGTCTAAAGTAAATAATATGAAACTTGAAATAACCTGTACAAGAGCAGAAGCCAACCATAAACAGTTATTAAACTGTATGTCAACATTGGCAAGTATGGACATAAACTTTAAAAAAATTTCTAAACTATTATCCATTGCTGGAAATGAGGTACGCTTAAAAATTCTCTACCTTTTAGAAGAAGAAGGCGAAATGTGTCCTTGTGATTTAGCAGACATTCTAAAAATGAGTGTCCCTGCTATATCTCAACATATTCGTAAAATTAAAGATGCCGGAATTATTACATCACGACGCGACGGCCAAACGCTTTACTACTCATTAAATAGTGATGAAACGATGCTATTTGAAAGTATTTTTAAATCCATAGAATTAATTAAAAAAATCGCATAATTTTTAAAAAATGAAAACAGAAAACACATCAAAAAATGCAGCATATACAGGTCTGTTTGCTGCTATTGCGGCATCATCGTGTTGCATACCACCAGTTATTGCATTAATAGCAGGTGTAGGAGGAAGTGCATCAGCATTATCATGGATGGAACCCTTTAGGCCTTATTTAATAGGTTTGGCTGTAATAGCTATTGGGTATGCCTGGTATACTTACTTAAAGCCCAAAAAAGCCGATGACTGTTGCGAAGTTGATGCAAAACCAAAATGGTATCAAACCAAAGGCTTTTTAATTGGCATAACATTATTTGCTGTAGTTTCAATTGCATTTCCTTATTATTCTTCAATTTTTTACCCAGACAATAAAAAGGAAGTAGTTGTTGTAAGCCAATCTGATATTCAAACAGTTAACTTCGATGTTAAGGGAATGACCTGTACGTCTTGTGAGGAACATGTTAAACATGCCGTTAATGAATTAGAAGGTATTGTTAATGTAGCTGCTTCTTATGAGAATGCTAATGCCGAAGTGGAATTTGACAATACAAAAACCTCTAAAGAACAAATTGAAAAAGCAATTAATTCTACAGGGTATAAAGTAATAAACAAATAAGTGTGGTATTGATGAGAAAGTTTCTTTACCTATTAATAATGACCATATTACTCACTTCTTGTAAGGAAAAACAAAGAGTAGCTGATACGACTATTATTGAGGGTAATACTGTTGATAATAATACCAGTTCTTCGGTTGTATATGTAGGCAAAGGACCTGATGCGCTATTTTTAACACCTGATAAATCCTTTTTATATGTTGCAAATGTAGAGGACACATTAATTTCAGTTATTGATACCCAAACAGATAAAGTATTAAAAAACATAGAAGGCATAAGGTATCCTTGGGGTTTTGCTCAGTTAGCAGAAAGTAATTTACTTGCGGCGAGCGGTTATGATAAGCAAGTTGTTATAATTGATTCTGACAATCATACGATTATAAAAGAGAAACTATTTGAAACTCATATAGGTGGAATTACTGCAAATAAAAAAGGAAATTTAATATATGTAATAGCTATAGATGACAATAAAGTATTTCAATTGGAAGCTACTACTCTCAATATATTAAAAACATTCTCTACAGGAAAAGGACCAGACGGAATAGGTATCTCTGAGGATGATTCAAAACTGTTCGTTACCAATACAGAAGATGGAAGCATTTCTGTAATTGATATTGAAACAGGAAAACAATCTATTATTACAACAGGAGGAAAACCAGAACTCATACACAGCAACGAAGACCGTTCGCTATTATATATAAGTAATTTCTTTGGAAACAAAATTCATATTATAGATACCAAAAACGGAGAGATTGTAAAGGAAATAGAAAACATAAAAACACCAGAAGAAGCTGTCTTATCAGAAGATGAAAATTTGTTATACGTTGTAAGTTTTGATTTGTCCGAAGTATACGTGTATGATGCAGTTTCACTCAAAAAGAAATCAATTTCATATAAAACAGGTAATAAACCGATTGGGGTTATACCTATTGGCAGCAAATTATATGTCTCTAATTATGGAGACAATTCAATATCAATAATCAATAAATAATCTTAAAGTATATAGTTATGAAGAAATTATTAGTATTACCAGTTCTAGCATTGTTTTTAATATCTTTTCAAGCAAATGCACAAAGCAACAACAAAGAAGTTCAAAAAGAAGTAACTAGTAAAGATGTTAAAACGGTTACCTTAAAGCTTACTGGTATCACCTGTGCAGGTTGTTCCAATGCTATTTACAATGCATTAAAAGAAGTAGATGGTGTTTTAGAACATTCGGTTGAGTACCCTGGAGATATTGCTGTTATTGAGTTTGACGATTCAAAAACAAGTATCAAAGCCTTAAAGCTTATCATAGAAGAGAAAGGGTTTAAGGCAGAAGTTGTCAAAAATAAAGTTTGACCTAAAGAAAATTCCCCGAAGAGACTTCCTCGGGGCAATTTTATTTTTTTGTATTTAAGCATTTAATTAAATACTTTATAATATGAAAAACACAAATAAAGAATTGTTCAATCCGGACCACTTGGATTGTTGCATAGAAATTGGAGATTGTGAATTGCAAAATCCACCAAAAGAATTAATTGATAAACTTATTGGACAGCCCATCAGTGACTGTAAAAAAATTATTGAAGAGTTTCTTAAACCTCAAGAAAAATTAGTTATAAAATTTAAAAAGAAAATAGGGTTTAAAACTCAAAATGATAATCGCTAGTTAGCTTTTAAATGGACTGAAAATACAGTACTTAATTTAAAAAAAGATATCAAAATGGAAGTTTGTCACACCAGTAACCCAGCACTTATTCTTATACCAGATATTAGTGGGTTTACCAAATACATTGCCACTTCTGAAATTAGGCATAGTCAGGAAAAAATTGCACTATTGCTCGAATCAATTTTAGAAAATAATATACTAAATTTTAAAGTGTCTGAAATCGAAGGCGATGCTATTTTATTTTACAGTTATGAATTTCCATATTCAGCAACGGAAATCATTAATCAATGTCAATTGATGTTCGACAAATTCCATCAGAGAATAGATGAATTTAAACTATCGAAATGTATGTGTGGGTCTTGCCAAAAACTGTATAAGCTTTCATTAAAATTTGTACTCCATTTTGGACAACTTGGTTCTGTAATGGTAAAAGACTATTGTAAACTCTTTGGTAAAGATTTAATAATAGCACATCGGCTTCTTAAAAACAAAATTAGCTCAAATGAGTACATACTTTTCACGGAAAATTTTAGCAATCAATTTCCACTTATAGGCACTCATCTTGATAACCATACGGAATTGGTCAACGACATTTTCAATTTAGAAGACATCGGTGATATTGGTATTACTTATTTCGATTTGAAGGCATTAAGTTTAAAGAACAGACAAGGTACGACTTGTTAAAATGATCAGCATTTTCTTCGTGCGGAAAATGAAATAAACATAATCTAAATTATATACAAAATGAAAACAGCAAAGCAATATTTGGACAAACAATTAAACACCATGTTATCTGAAATTCAACTTGATGATAATAATTTTATCGTGAATGTCCAAAGGGAATTACTTAAAGGCAATCCACTGCCAAAAACAACATTTTATGCACTTATCGATGCAACTAAAGAGAAAGCTGATTCACTGTTGGAATTATTAGGAGAGCTAAATGAAAATAACCAAATTACAGCCTTTTCTGGTTTGTCGATCACACCTACTAACCACAAGTTTATAGTGCAAGGCAAAACACTTTATACTTGGTGTGCATTAGACGCTATATTGTTTACCGAATGGCTGGATGTTTCGTCCCAAATTATATCTCAAGACCCAATTGACAATTCTATAATTGAGTTGAATATTGACTGTGATCATTTGGTATCATCTAATCCGTATCCAATATTTCTCTCTTTGGTTGAAAAAATGGACTCTTGCAATATCAGAGGCTCCTTCTGTAATCACGTTTCTTTTTTTGCAAGCGAACAAACCGCAAAACAATGGCTTGACAGCAATGCAAGTGGCAAGATATTAACCTTGGAAGATTTGTTTGAATCGAATAAAAATGGCTTAAAATGTTGTTAAAAATAATAACCTATATTTATTAAGCACCACATAAAAACAAATCATTTTTAATATGAAGAATTTATTTAAAAAGAAAAACGAGTTATCTCAAAAAACAGAAACTGTTTCATTACAGATAGAAGGAATGACCTGTAGTGGCTGTTCATTACATATCGAAAAGGATATCAATAAAAAAGATGGTATTCTAATCAGTTCTGTGAACCACGAAACTGGTAAAGGAGAATTTACTTTTGATACTGCCAAGTTGAATAAAGAGGAATTGATTAACGCTGTAAATAGCATTGGTAAGTATACGGTTGTTAAAGGCAATGAAAAAGAGGATTGTTGTGATTCAATTTCGGATAGCACGACAGATAAAGCGTCCAACAAAGGAAAAAATCAATTCGATTTAATCGTAATTGGAGGTGGTTCTGCTGCATTTTCAGCAGCCATAAAAGCTGAAAGTTTAGGACTCACAACACTAATGGTTAATGGTGGATTAGATTTTGGTGGCACTTGTGTTAATGTTGGCTGTGTACCTTCCAAAAATTTAATCCGTGCGGCTGAAACGGCTTACCATACAACACATTCTAATTTTGCAGGAATAAAACCAAAAGGTGCTGACATTGATTTTGCTCAAATAATAAAAGACAAAAAAGCATTGGTTGCAGCCCTGCAACAGCAAAAGTATATGGATGTTGTGAGTGATTTTGAAAACTTAACGATGCTAAAAGGATGGGCAGAATTTGTAAATAACAACACCATTATTGTTGATGGTAAAGACACATACACTGCAACAAACGTTGTTATAGCAACAGGTGCAACCACGAATATTCCAAATATTGAAGGATTAAATGAAGTTGGGTATTTAACTAATGTGTCCTTATTCGATTTGGAAGAAAAACCCAAAAGCTTGACCATAATGGGCGCAGGTTATATCGGATTGGAAATGGCAATGGCATATAATCGTTTAGGAGTAAAAGTACGTATCATAGAATTTACCGATAGGCCTTTACGAAGTCAAACCGAAGACATTACTGATGTTTTAGTTGAACAAATGAAAAGTGAAGGGATTGAAATTCTTCCAAATTTTAGAGCTTTTAAATTTGAAAAAGAGGGCAACGATACTATTATTCATTGTAACTGTCCTGATGGTTCTACAACACAAATTGTTGAAAAAGGACATATTGTTGTTGCTACAGGAACCACGCCAAACACGTCTAAATTAGGTCTAAAAAAAATAGACCTAAAATTATCAGAAAGAGGGCATATTGTGGTTAATGAAAAAATGGAAACTAATATTTCCAATATTTATGCAGCTGGTGATGTCACTAATACACCGCCATTTGTGTATACAGCAGCAACCGAAGGCAGTACAGCCGTTAATAATGCATTTTCATTATCAAAACAAAGTGTAGATTATGCATCCTTACCATGGGTAGTATTTACAGACCCTCAAATTGCAGGTGCTGGCATGGATGAATATGAAGCCGAGAAAGAAGGTATTCCTTTTGAAGTATCAAAATTAGAGTTGTCTCACGTTCCAAGAGCATTAGCCGCACAAGACACAAGAGGGTTTATTAAACTGATTCGCAATACTGAAACAGATAAATTAATTGGTGCAAGAATAATAGCACCAGAAGGTGGCGAACTAATTCAACAATTAAGTATGGCTATTAAATTTGGTATTACTGTAAAAGATTTAGCCGAAAGTTTCTATCCATATCTAACTTTAGGAGAAGGTATTAAATTAGCAGCAATAACTTTTGGAAAAGATGTATCTAAATTAAGTTGTTGCGCTAGTTAAAACATTTGAGATTGTTTTGAAAACAAGAATATACATAATTGACTTTAGTGTAGCTTAAAAGAGCAATAATATTATGAAAAAATATGATTTTATTGTTATTGGTGGTGGAATGGCTGGAATGCCAGTTGCCAATAAGCTTGCCTACAAGGGATTTACAACTGCATTAATTGAAAAAGATTTATTAGGCGGGACTTGTTTAAACAGAGGATGTGTTCCTACTAAAACAATGCTCTATTCTGCTAAAGTGGCACAAATTGTAAAAAATTCTGAACGATTTGGGGTGATTTCAGAACAGCCAAAAATAGATTTTCTTGCAATTGTAAAGCGTAAAAATGACTTAATAGAAAAAATTAGGTCAGGAGCCTACAAGCAAGTAAAAAAAAATGAAAATTTAGATTTAATAGAGGGTGAAGCAAAGTTTGTGTCAAAGAGCATCATAAAAGTATCTGATCTGGAATACGAAGCTTCAAATTTCATAATAAATACAGGAGCTATTCCAAATATTCCTCAAATACAAGGTTTAGAAACTATAAACTACCTTACAAATGATGAGATATTAAACCTTAAGGAACTTCCAAAATCATTAGCCATTTTAGGAGGTGGATATATAGCAGTTGAGTTTGCTCAAATGTTTTCTCGTTTTGGAACAAATGTTCATATAATACAAAGGTCAAGCCGTCTTATCAATAGAGAAGATGAAGAAATAAGTGAAGAACTTTTAAAGGATTTAAATTTGAAAACATTAAAGTTTACTTGAATGCAGAAACAAGCAAAATCTCTAAAAAGGTTAGAGGAATACAAGTAGATTTCAAAGAAAAAGAAATCAGTAAATCTATAGAAGTTTCTCATTTATTAAATGCAACAGGCAGAATATCAACAGCTAAATTTCTGGATATTAGTAATACAGAAATTGACTTGGACGAAAGAGGATTTATCAAAATTGACAATAATTATAATACAACGCAACCAAACATTTGGGCTATTGGAGATGTAACTGGAAATCCAATGTTTACACATGCTGCAAGAGATGAATCCGAGCAACTATACCAAGCAATTACAAAAAAGTCAGAAATCATTAAAAAAATAATTCCTTATGCAATATTTACTGACCCGGAAATTGCATCTGTTGGTTTAACAGAAAAAGAAGCTGTTGATAAAGATTTTGCCATTAAAATAGGCAAGCAACCTTTTAGTCGTGTTGCTCGTGCATTAGCGATGGGCACATCTAGAGGATTTGTGAAGATTATTGCTAATGAAAAAGATGACACTATTCTTGGCGCTCAAATTATCGGAGAAAGTGCAGGTGAACTAATTCATGAATTTGTTTTAGCAATGAATAATAACATCAAATTTCGAGATATTGCAAAAAGTATTCACATCCATCCCACTTTGGCAGAAGGCGTTAATTCTGCGGCTGGGGGTGTCCATAAACCAGCTGGAACATAAAAAATAAACTATTTAATTATGAAAACAAATATTTGCCCTACATGTGGGTGTTCTCTGGTAAGATTGGGAATTAGTGAAAATAAAGCCAGTAAAGGTTCTTATAACGGAAATGAACTTTATTTCTGTTGTGATGGATGTACCGATTTGTTTGTAAAGGATCCCGAAAGATATATTGAAGAAACAAAAGATTTGATAGTATGCCCTACTTGTTTAGCTGAAAAGACTCTTACATCTGCTACTAAACTTAATGTTAATGGACAGGATGTATATTTTTGTCATTGTCCACATTGTATGGACCTTTATAAAAAAGCCCCAGTATTTTACATTAATCGTCTTGAAGGGAAGATACATAATGAAGGAATATTAGGTCATGATGGTTGTTGCATTGGTACATAAGTAAAAATTATTGAAATGGCATTCGAAGTTTGTAAAAACAATAAATCTATAATTAGTCCTACATTAATCATTATTCCCGATTTTTCTACAATAATTAATGTTTCAATTTTTGCACTTATTGCGAACGGCTTATGTCTTTAAATTTTACAAAAGTCAAACAGTAAAGAAGAGATACATATGAAAGCGAGTATGATTTTTACCTCGAACGATGTTATTATCAATTTGGGAGTTATAACCGCAGGAGTTTTGGTAAATTGGTTAAATTCAAATAAGCCTGATTTGATTATTAGAACAATAGTTTTTGTCTTGGTAATTAAAGGTGCGTTTCGGATTTTGAAATTAGGCAAATGAACCATTCTATTTTCTCTTATCCCCAGCTTCTTTATCAAAAGCAATCAAATTAAACAGTTCTCGCATTCGGCTGCGAACGCGGTTACCATAGCGTACTTCTAATTCTTCAGCATTGAGGTTGGTGGTTGCGTGGGTTTTGATTTTCTGTTTAGTATCAAGGAAGAGTTCATATCGAGATAAGAGTACTTCGCCCATTACATTTAAATCTTTACCATAAAATCGTCCGGCAGGTTCAATGCCTAAATCATCAAAGCAGAAAAGTTTTGTGTTTCCATACTCTTCAATGGTCTTAAAACCAAGATGGTTAAAACTGAAGGTCACATTTCTGCAAGGAATCATTTCATAAGGTCTTTGCATCGGAACAATATATCTCAATAATTTCATTAAGCTAGTTTTTCCGCAGCCAACGGGTCCGGAAAGTAAGATGCCCTTATCGATGTCAATTCCATAGGTTGTGCAATTGGCTTTATCCTTGATGAAATATGAACAGAGCTTTAGAAGTATCTCTCTATCTTCGTCATAAATTCTGAACTTTTTGCCAAAAAGCAGTTTACCTTTAGCGTTCAGGTAAATTAAGATTTTTGGAAAATCGTAGAGCACACTTTTACCATCAAATTTTCCGAGCGAATATTCCACACCACCTTCGGTAATTTTAGAGGGGTTGTCCATAATCTTTGTTTTTAGTGGTTCGCAAGTTGTCCTTGATTTGGGACGCTTGTTTTTTGTTTGAATCAATTTTATCATCGAACAATTCTGTTCTGTCCATCCAATTTGTGGCTAGAGCTCGCCAATCACGAATTGCTTGACCATCACTTGTTTGCCAGTTCCGAGTTTCATAGTGCTCAAAGAACTTTTTTCCCTCATCTACATCAAAACCATTTTCTTCAAAAAAATCAATAACCGCCTGCCTGCCTTTTGGCTGTTTTATATAGTTTTCTTGTTTGGTATTGTTTGTATTAGATACTAATACTTGTCTATTTATGGGATGGTGCTGTCCCACAACAGGTTCACGTATGGGATGGTACTGTTCCGCAAGCTGTTCTAATGTGGGATTGTACCGTCCCAAATTTGGTTCACTACCTGTCCCAATAATGGACATCTTGATTTTACTTCCTTTGTATGGATTGTTAGATGGAAAATAGCATAGGTAAAGCCACGAGTCCAAATCCGTAACACAGCGATGGTATGTGGATTTTGAACCTATTTTAGCACAGCGCATTAAATCTCTACGATTCACGTAAAACTCGTCTGCAAAACGACTACTGTTCCATTCTTGAAACAGCGCCATATAAAGACTAATATGGGTGGGATTTAGGCGGTCATCAAAATAGAACTTTTCAAAAGCCGCGTTGAGTAGCTTTATATAATTCATTATTTAGGAATTTGAACCGTGCTGAACACGGTTGGAAGTCATTATGTTTTGTATTTCCTCGGCATCGTAGTAGATAATACCACCAACTTTAGTATAGGGTAGAGTGCCATTGATGCGAAGGTTTTGTAAGGTACCTGGGCTTACCTGAAGTAAATCCATAACCTCAGAAGATTTGAGGTATTTTTTGAGTTTCCCATTATCTTGTTTAGATAATATTTTTTTAATGTCATCGAGCAATTCTAATTTGAAGTCTCGAAGGTCGTCTGTTGTAATAATACTTGCTGGCATAATAGAACGGTTTTATGGCAAGGGACTACCTAATCACTTTCAACTAATTTGATAGCCCCTGACCTGATTTGACTTTCGTTCTACAAATTTGAATAGCTTTAATGGATTTTATTCCCCAGTACAACCGTACTACGGTTAAAATTTAACATTTTGAAATTTCAATTGTTTTAGTAGTGTTTAAGCGTGCTTTCGTAACTAACAGACCTTGAAATTGTATCAAAATTTATGAAAGACAACTGCGGAATACAATTACCGTAGGTCAACCTTAGTACGGTCTTTTTTTAACATATAAAAGAAGGAACGAATGATAACAACTAGCGACTATTCCTCGCTTTTGTCCATTTCCGAAAGAAGGGAAGCCGTCAATTGGTCGAGGAATAATGTTCGGCTATTTTTACGATTTTTGATGTCCTGAAATGTTTTGTAGATTTCCTTTGGAGTAAAGTCGAATACTTCTTGCAAAATTTTAGATAATTTAATAATACTTAGACCCTTTTGTTTCGTCATTCCAGCAGCACTTAGTGAATATAGAAGTTCAACCCAGTCTGTATTTGTGAACGGCCAAGGAATTTTTTCTGTAGGTTTTATAGTCACACTATTTCCGTTCACTCTACTTTTAATAGAATGTTTCTTTTGGTCCATATAGTTGATAAGAGATATATAAGCCTTGAACTTTCCTAAAAGCATATCTCTCGGTGTACAAAAATCAGGGTCTTGAAAATAGAATTTGGAAGTAGTAATATGATAAATATCAAGATGCTTTCTGGTGTAATAAGCTTTGTCAAAGTGGGTTGCACCAGATTTAACGTATTGGCCGAAATCAAGGTTATAAAGAAAAAAGCGATTTAATTTACTAATCTTCTTTTTTACAAATTTTAATTGTGCAGCTCTGTCTGCTTTGGGAAATTGAATTTCAAAAGAATGAATTTCTGAGAAATATATAAGTTTAACCAATGGCACTTGTTTTATTTTTTTGAAGAAGATTATTTCATTCTCAACACTTTCAAAATCATTGGTCAGAATGTTTCTTTTAAAAACAGTAAGCAAGTTTCTACTTAACTGAATAGAACGATAGGATTGTTCCAAAATCGGTAGATTTTCGAGACTTATCTCGTCTAATGTCACGAGAAGATTTTTGCCTAACATTTCTAAATCCATTTGCAGCCATAAATACAGTTAAGCCCAACAATATTGGGCGCAGTCTTAGTTTGGGTGGATTAGTTGTTGTTAGAGCTCTTTAGTTAGCGAATGCGCAGGACAGGTACTTTGTTAGGAGAACTTTTTACGACAAGGGACATCTAAAGAGCTACTGAAATATAATAACATAATTTTGAATGAAGGATATTTTATTCCGTAGATATCTACGGAATGAACCGTATTTTCCTACGGTAATCGCTCTGGTATTAGGAACAACGCTACTTCGACTTTTTTCGATATCGATTAATAAATTGTCTTCTATTTTTTACACCTGTTTTTTTGTAGATATTTGAAGCGTGTTTGGAGACGGTGCTTTCAGCAATGAATAAATCCTTGGCTATTTGCTTATAACTGAGATTGCTTAGAATGGACAAGGTAATTTCTATTTCCCTTCTTGTCAAGTTTTCATAAATTATTTTTGTGTCTGCTGAGTGAATTGCCTGTTCTTTACTCATAGCAAATACTTCGTACATCTTGGTCTTATTTTCCAAGAAGTATAGGTGTCTGTCAATTTCAACAATGGTTATGGCATAAAAAGCCGCATTCATAACGGTAAAAGTCAACCATTGAAAATCCCCGATTAAGGTCAATATAGGTAACAATGCAATACTTGTAACGCTAATCATCGATAACCTATTACGACGTAATATGTATTCATTTGGATTATTTGGATGTGAAATTCTTTCATAAAACATCCCCAAAAAAACAAAGGCAAGAACCGAAATAGGTATTGTAAAAAGTAACCTTGAAGAATCTAATGAACAAGTAAAGAAATAGGGAATTAAGAAGAGAATAATAAAACTACCAGAAGTTAATATAGCCAAGTTCCTAATGGAAGAATTGTACTTTAATACTATGATATCATATTCTTTATAGAGGTAGTAAACTATATAAACACATAAAGCTATGGCAACGCCATAGGTTATGATGTATTGAAGAATAAGAGGGCCAGGAAAATCCTTTACAGGCAAGAATCCACCTGATAGATTATAAGTAATGAATAAAATACCCAACGATAAAAATCGTTTATAGCCACTTGAGTCTTTTCGGGTAGAATAGTAGAGCGTGAACAATACAATGACCGTATCCAATAAAAGATAGAAAAAAGTAGTCCAATGTATTGATGTTCCAAACATTTATCTTTTTCATTGCTGCTCAAATTTGTTGGTTTCTAAATTTTTTGTTACGTTTTCCCAATGAAATATGGTGCCGTTCATTGCTACATATACATCTGGTTTTAGAAATTGAACTGAGCATATTGCGTAACCTAAATTAAATGGAGCATCTGTATTATTGGATGTGCCTAAAACAAATGAGCCAACCAAGACTATCGTTTTCTTTAGGTTAAGTTTTCCGATATATTTTGCGGTATCTTCCATAGTGAAAGTACCGTGGGTTAATATTATTTTTTCTGTTCTCGTAGCTTTAATTTTATCAACCAAAAGCCGACGGTCATCATCTGTAATAAAGCGACTATCTTTATTGAATGCTTCTTCAATAGTATAATCGAATTTTACATTGGCCGAATTAAGAAAAGTCTTAATCGATATACCTACTTCATTAGGAGCATTTTCTTTTTTATTATAATCTAGCCCCTCTATGGTTCCACCCGTTGTTATAATATGTATCATAATTTATTAGGTTCTAATTTGGTTTAATAGGGTATACCGATTATTTAAAATAGTATCATCACCTGTACTGGCAATGTGATTTTTTGAATCTGCAACTTAAAAATCAATAGTAAGCACAGTTTTTTTATTATACAGCTATCTTATCAGATTGAATATTATTTAAAATATTCATCAGCATACTACTTCTTTGTGCATTAATAGAATAAAAGAGTGTCTGCCCTTCACGTCTAGAAGTAATTAGGTCGACATCTTTCATTTTACGAATATGTTGAGAAATTGCAGGAACACTCATTTTTAAAATATCTGAGAAATCACAGGGACATAGTTCTTTTTCTTGGTTGAGAAGAAAAAGAATTTTTAGCCTTGTTTCATTACCTGCGAGGGAAAAAATCTTACCCATTTCACTAATTGTTTTTGAAGTTTTATCCAAAGACTCTCGACAACGTGATATCTGCTTATGGTCGGCTTCAGCTCTTGTACAGGTTATTTCAAGTTTCATAATTCAACATTTGATGTAAAAATAAAATTATATAATTATCTAAGCAAATAATTAAATATATTTTAATTTTTTTGACGATTTTTTAAAAATTTGAAATGTGACGAATGCTTTCAGTTAAAACTGATGTGAAGATTAAAATTACGAATAATTATGTCGCTTAAAAGTTGACTACACTATCCAAGGCATCATCTGCATCTTTATGGATGAAGTTGGCTTGGTAATTAATGGTGGTTTTTAAATCTGTATGACGATATAACTTTTGAAGCATTAAAGGGTGGATATTATCTGCGGCAATATTGCCAAAAGAATGACGTGCAATATGCATTGTTACCTTTTTTTGAATACCTGCTCTTTTCGCAATTTTCTTTAGATGGTCGTTGAACTTTTTATTTGCGACTTTCTTCTTTCTATAAATATCTTTCGCATCGGTTAAATCTGCTTTTTTCATTTCTGGAAACACAAAATCATCATCATTCATTCTGTCCGTTATATACTGCAATAAAATTTTTTCAACCTTACTGGGTATTTTTAAGGATAACAATTTTGAATTCTTACCCATTCTGTAATGTAGTCTGCCATCATAAATCTGGGACCACCTTGTAAATAGAACATCCGAAACACGCATTCCGGCAAAATAGAAGCTAAACAGCCAAACATTTAAGGAATGTTTTTCCATACCCGAAAGCTCGGAAACATTTTCAAGGGCTTGTATTTCTTTTCCTGTAAGTCCCGTTTTGGTAGTTTCAGGAAACTTGATTTTAAATTTACCTGTCCCAAACGGATATAGTTCTTTACTTACTACCTTATCCTTGATTGCCCGATTAAAAAGTAATCGAATTAAAACCATAACATTCATAGCAGTAGTTTCGGTAAGCGAGCAAGTCCCTTTTAGATAGATTTTGAACTTTTTGAGAAAACGCTCATCAATTTCTTGAAAAGTAAGGTGTCGGGCTTTGCAATATTTCTCAATATAACTGAGCCAAGCTGAATCCGTAGAATGGCGATTAATTTTATTTTCTGCTTCCAGAGCTTCAAGATGTTCATCTGCAAAATCAAAAAAAGTCAGCTTGGAAGTTGGCTTGTAAATTTCCTTTTTAATTTGATGTGCCGTTGCATCCTTGTTATTGGTCTGTAAAATAATTAAACCTTTTCTGGCTTCTGAAAGCTTTGAGGTTAATAGATTGTTCAGACTTTCTGCATTTGGATGTGATTTCTTTACCTTAAGATTTTTTGTGTCCCAATCTTCTAGTTCGATATAGTGACCTATGTGTTTATACGTTGAACGACGGTCTTTAGTTATCCTAATAGCAAGAGGATATAGACCTTTTGAGTTGGGCTTTTTACGAAGAATTATTTTTGCACTTGTTGACATTATGAACCTGTTTTGAGTACGAAAGTCAAATCAGGTACAACATTTTGTCAAAAATTCACCTTAAAGATACGTCTTTATTAGAACTTTTGGGTACAACATAGGTACAACAAATGTTGATATCAACTGATATTAATTGACTTTAAATAAAATGACTGATAACATAAATCATTGAAAATGAGATAATTTATGCTTTATTGGTGCAATATATACCAGACTTAGGATCTAGTGCCGCGAGGTGTGAGAGTTCGAGTCTCTCCGCCCGCACAAAACGGAAGCTTCTTTGAAACGAGAGGCTTTTTTTGTTTGGCAAGGTTTTGTCGGTATTAGGGGGACGAGAAGCCTGTCTTTAGCAAGGCACGAGTCGAAGGGAGTATTTCTTCATACATAAAAAAGCCTCTTCAAATTTGAAGAGGCTTTTTCACTAAACACGTAATAACTTAAATTGTATTTGGTTAATAAGTCATCATATCAAGCCTACTAAGGCCAGTAAAGTTCCAATCGCTGTAATGGCCAAAACGCCATTAAGCGCAATAATTAGTAGTGATAGATACGAATCTACCCCATTTTTAAATGATAAATTTTCCATAATAAAACCTACTTAAATTATGATTCATATTCAAGTTAGGCCTAATTATTCCCTAAAGGATCGAAGTTGTTGTAAAATCCTACAATTTTGTGGTAAAAGTCTTAATATTTGTGGTCAAGTAAGTTTTAAACCAAAAATATTGATGGCTGCATTTATAATATTCCCAATAATTCTAGAGCAATACATACAGGTATTGCTATTAAAATTGCGACTAAAGCGAAAATCATTAATCGCAGAAAGCCGTCTAAAAGACCAGTTCCCGTTGATGCTTTTTCTGACATAATCATATAGTTTGTATCAATGTACATAATTATTTAGTACACTGTCTTAAAAATCAGCCTCTTATTCGATAAAAGGCTTGGTTTTATATGTGTTTGGTCAAGATTTTAAATTGTATTTCTACTTTTTAGCGCCCCTCATTTTCTTTGCCAAATCTTCTAAAGATACTCCTTTGGTCTCAGGCATCATGAAAATGACAAATAGTAATTGTAGTACCATCATCGTAGAGAAGAAAATAAAAATAGGCCAAGGATTTTCTTTAAAAATACCTATCTCACTATCTAAAAAGGTTGGGGTCAATAAGGTTATTAGGGCCGCGAATACCCAATGCGTGCCAGTGCCCCAAGATTGCCCATAGGCCCTAACTTTATTGGGGAAGATTTCAGAAATAAACACCCAAATTACAGCACCTTGGCCAACGGCATGTGAGGCTATAAAAACCAAAATAAATATTAAAAGTAGTAAAGAACTTGCCCCGCTGTAAAAACACCAGCCTACCATGGCCAAACTTAAAATATAACCTATTGAACCGATGTACATAAGTTGCTTTCTGCCCAGTTTGTCAATTAGGGCAATACCGATGAAGGTAAAAACCAGGTTGATAACACCTATGGAAATAGAACTCAACAGTGATTCGCCAGAGGCTAGACCTGCCCGTTCTAGAATTTCGGGAGCATAGTACAGTACAAAGTTAATACCAGATAATTGATTAAAGAGCGCTATTAGAAAGGCTAGTAGTAAAGGTTTATTATACTTTCCTGCAAAGAGTTTTTCTTTTTGATTGGAAATAGAAGTCTCAAGTGATTTTTTCAATTCTGAGAGCCGCGCCATTGCAAGGTCTTTTTCAATACCAAGATTATGCAGGGCATTTAATATAGTGGAATCTTCACTTCCTTTTAAGGCCAGCCATCTTGGGCTATTTGGTATTTTTAGCACCATAATGGTATAAATAAGTGCGGGTAAGCCTTCAATGCCCAGCATCCAACGCCAGGCATTATCCGGGGTAAAAAGTAGACCGATGAGGTAGTTTGAGATAAAGGCAATCAGTATTCCAAACACGATATTGAACTGGTACATGGCCGTAAGTCGACCACGATTACTAGCTTTAGAAATTTCTGAAATATAAATTGGAGCGGCTACCGAAGAGGCACCAACCCCAACCCCACCTATAAATCTAAAAAACGAAAAACTATAAGGTTCTACCGCTAGAGCGGAACCCACTGCTGACAGAAAATAGAGTATGCCTATCCAAAGTAGCGTTTTTTTACGCCCAATTTTATCACAAGGAATACCTCCGAACAAAGAACCCAATACGGTTCCCCAAAGGGCCATTGACATAATAAAAATTCCGTGAAAAGTAAACGGAGTTTCTCCTAAAAACCAGTTCGTACCCCATAATTCTTTTATAGGTTGATTGGCGCCACTGATTACTACGGTATCAAAACCAAATAGAAAGCCTGCTAATGCTGCGGTAAGCGAAATTCTTAAAATACGTTTATCCATGGTTGGTTTTAATTTGTTTAAATCTAGGAAAAATTAAATTCTTGGATCGATATGGTTCAAGAACTTGATGGTAGCTCCGGTATTGCTACTTACATACTTTGAATTAATTTTACCTGTAGATTTCATTAGGCTTTCATTCGTCAGCAAGTTATTGATGGTCTTAAGAAATTCTACTTCGTTTTTTATAGATAGAACGCCTCCGCTGTTGACCAAATCCTCAGCTTCTTTAAAGCCACTATAATTTGGGCCAATGATTATTGGTATTCCAAATACGGCAGGTTCCAAGGTATTGTGAAGTCCGGTTTTGAAACCACCTCCAACGTATGCCATATCAGCATAACTATAAATTTTTGTGAGTAGCCCGATGGTATCAATAATTAACACGTCGTAATTCTCTAAAGGCTTACTTTCTCTCTGAGAATAGCAGGCAGTTTTTTTAGTAAGACGTTCTGTTAGACTTTTTAAGTGCTCATTTTTAATATCATGTGGTGCTATTACAAACTTGATGTCTTCTGCAGAAGTGTTTATGAAATCGGCAATGATTTTTTCATCTTCCGGCCAACTGCTTCCGACAACAACGCAAAACTTATTTTGCTTAAAAGCATTCATGAAGTCAAGTTCGTTGTTTTGATCGAGAATTTCAGATACCCTATCAAATCGTGTATCACCACTAACGGTAACATTATTGAAACCGATTGAATTTAGAGCTTTTTTTGAGTTTGAATCTTGCACAAAGAAGTGGTCAAACGCTTTTAAGCTTTTTCGCATAAAGCTACCATACCATTTAAAGTAGACCTGCTTTTTAGAAAATAATGCAGACGCTAAAAATGTGGGCACTTTATTTTTCTTTAAGGTATTTAGATAATTTGGCCAAATTTCATACTTGATAAATATGGCCATTTTTGGATTGACCTGTTTGATAAATCTTTTAGCATTGGTAATGGTGTCCAAAGGAAGATAGGTGACAATATCTGCAAAGGGAGTGTTCTTTTTTACTTCATAGCCTGATGGGGAGAAAAATGTTAGTAACAGTTTATGGTTTGGATAAAGCCTTTTAAGCTTTTGAAGAATAGGAAGTCCTTGTTCGTATTCACCAAGAGATGCTACGTGCATCCAAATGACTTTGTCCGTAGAGGTGATGGAATCACTTAAATCTGAAAAGACATTTTTACGACCATCTACAAAAAGTTTGATTTTTGGTTTTATTAATGCTATCAGTTTTAGAAAAAACCAAGCTATATGAACCAAAAAGGAATACAAGGCGTGCACAAAAATAAGTTTGTGCTAAAATACATTTCTTATGGCAATGAAGATTTGCAGTGGCTTAATTTCTTAATTTTGTAGTCTAATTCGTTTAGATGAAAAAAATTCAAATGGTAGACCTTGGCGGTCAATACCAAGGAATAAAAGACCAGGTAAATTCATCAATATCAAATATCTTAGAATCTTCTGCATTTATAAATGGCCCAGAGGTTCAAGCTTTTCAAAAAGAACTGGAAGATTATCTTGAGGTAAAGCATGTAATTCCATGTGCCAATGGTACGGATGCCTTACAGATATGTATGATGGGCTTGGGTTTAAAGCCTGGTGATGAAGTCATTACTGCAGATTTTACATTTGCCGCCACTGTTGAAGTAATCGCTTTGTTGCAATTGACTCCAGTTTTAGTAGATGTAGAGCCAGATACTTTCAATATTTCTATCGATGCCATAGAAAAAGCCATTACACCCAAAACCAAGGCAATTGTTCCAGTGCATTTGTTTGGTCAGTGCGCAGATATGGATGCCATTATGGATTTGGCCAAAAAACATAACCTTTTTGTTATCGAAGATAATGCCCAAGGTATTGGTGCAAAACACAGGTTTAAAGATGGTACTAAGAAGATGTCCGGTACCATAGGTCATGTGGCCTCTACTTCTTTTTTCCCCTCAAAAAATTTGGGTTGTTACGGTGATGGTGGCGCAATATTTACCAATGATGATGATTTAGCCCATACCATTCGAGGTATTGTAAATCATGGGATGTACAAACGATACCATCATGATGTTGTTGGTGTAAATTCTAGATTAGATTCAATTCAGGCTGCAGTCTTAAGGGCAAAGCTTCCGAAATTGAATAGTTATAACGCTAAAAGGCGAAACGCTGCTAGAAAATATTCAGAAGCCTTTAAGAATCAAGAACATATTGTAGTGCCCAAAACTGTTAATGGTTGTGATGGTATTTGTGACACCTGTGATTGTCATGTGTTTCATCAGTATACCCTAAAAATCACGAATGGTAAAAGGGATGCCTTAGTGCAACATTTAAATAATAATGGAGTGCCATGCGGTGTATACTATCCTATTCCATTGCATAGTCAAAAAGCCTATGTTGATGAGCGTTATATCGAAGCCAACTTTGCTGTAACGAATCAATTGGTTGAAGAAGTTATTTCTTTACCGATGCATACGGAGTTGGATGATGAGCAGATAGGCTATATTACGGCTATGATTATCGAGTTTGTAAATAAACAGTAAGTTAAAGTTATAACTTTAGTTCCTTGTAAAAATAGTATATGAAGATTCTTGTCACCGGAGGTTTAGGTTTTATCGGTTCCCACACCGTGGTTGAACTGCAAAAAGAAGGCTTTGATGTTGTGATAATAGATGACCTCTCTAACGCCGAGGAAAAAGTACTGGATGGAATTTTAAACATTACTGGCAAAAAGCCTGTTTTTGAGCAATTTGACCTTAGAGATAAATCTAAGGTTGAAAATTTCTTTTCTCGACATACAGATATTGAGGGAGTTATTCATTTTGCAGCGTCAAAAGCTGTTGGTGAAAGCGTTGAGAAACCCTTGTTGTACTATGAAAATAATTTAGGTGTTTTAACCTATTTGCTCCAAGAACTCTCCAAAAAGGGAAAAGCTAGTTTGATATTCAGTTCTTCTTGTACGGTTTATGGTCAAGCAGATAGTATGCCTATTACAGAGGATGCTCCTATAAAACCAGCTGAATCACCTTATGGAAACACAAAACAGGTTGGTGAAGAGATTATTAGAGATACTTGTAAGGTCACGCCACATTTATCGGCTATAGCACTTCGCTATTTTAATCCAATAGGTGCTCACCCAAGTGTTGAGATAGGCGAATTGCCCGTAGGTGTGCCACAAAATCTAGTTCCATTTATTACTCAAACAGGTATTGGTATGCGAGAGCAATTATCGGTATATGGTGATGACTATCCTACGGAAGACGGAACATGTATCAGAGATTATATTCATGTTGTTGACTTGGCCAAGGCGCATGTTGCGGCTTTGCGGCGTTTGGTCAAAGATGAAAATGGAGAAAATTATGAAGTCTTCAATCTTGGTACAGGTACAGGGAGTTCCGTTTTAGATGTTATCAAGAGCTTTGAGCGTGTTTCGGGTAAAAAATTGAATTATAAAGTGGTCTCGAGAAGAGAAGGTGACGTAATAGAGGCATATGCCGATACTCAAAAAGCAAATACTGTCTTAGGCTGGAAAGCGCAATCGACCTTAGATGAAGCAATGAAATCTGCATGGGACTGGGAGCAGAAAATCAGAAACTGATAAAAACACATTTATTAGGAATGGCCCAACTAATAAGTTGGGCTATTTTATTTTAGTACTTTTAAAAGACTAAAATTAGACCAACCAATTATGAAAAAATTTCTTCTACTTATTTCAATTTTCTCTTGCTTATCACTAGCAGCTCAAAAAACATATTTGCAATGCGGAACGGTTATAGATGTGTCCAACGAAAAAATGCTTTCTCAAAAGACAATAATTGTTTCTGGTAATATCATTGAAACAGTTGAAGATGGATTTGTTAAAGGAGGAAGTAATGATACAGTCGTAGATTTAAAGGATAAGGTTGTTTTACCCGGTTTAATAGATATGCATGTGCATATGGAGTCGGAGTATAACAAGGGAAGTTATATGAAGGAGTTTACGCTAAATGAAGCTGATGTGGCCCTGGAGAGTACGGTTTACGCAAAAAGGACTTTAATGGCAGGCTTTACCACCGTAAGAGATTTAGGTGGAACGGGAGTTAATATTTCACTTAGAAATGCCATTAACAAAGGATTGGTGGATGGCCCTAGAATTTTTACATCAGGAATGGCTCTGGCTACCACGGGAGGCCATGCTGATCCAACAAACGGCAGAAGAAAAGAACTAATGGGAGACCCTGGTCCAAAAGAGGGGGTTGTCAATTCACCAGAAGATGGCAAAAAAGCGGTTAGACAACGCTATAAAAATGGGGCGGATGTCATAAAGATTACTGCAACCGGCGGTGTGCTTAGCGTTGCTAAAAGCGGGCATAACCCACAATTTACTTTGGAAGAAATTCAAGCAATAACTAGCACTGCAAAAAATTATGGTATGTCCGTAGCAGCACATGCACATGGTGATGAAGGTATGAAATTGGCTGTTCTGGGTGGAGTAAATACCATTGAACACGGGTCTTTTATGAGTGAAGAAACGATGGAATTAATGGTGAAGTATAACTGTTATTTAATACCAACAATAAGTGCTGGCAAACAGGTCGCCGAGAAAGCAAAACAACCAGGTTTCTTTCCGCCTGTTGTGGCTCGTAAAGCATTAGAAATTGGACCAATTCACCAGTCGACCATGGCCAAGGCTTATAAGAAAGGGGTCCCCATGGGATTCGGTACCGATGCCGGGGTTTTTCCACATGGAAAAAACGCCATTGAGTTTGGCTATTTATTGGAAGCGGGTATTCCTGTCAAAGAGTCTTTAAAGGCAGCAACCATTACCAACGCAAAACTGCTGGGGATTGATAATTTAGGCCAGTTAAGGAAAGGATTTTTAGCTGATATTATTGCGGTAAATGAAAACCCTGTTGAAAATGTAAAAACGCTAGAAGAGGTGGTTTTTGTAATGAAGGATGGAAAAATATACAAACAATAGGGAGTTATAAGCCATTATGGATTTTAATCCAGAAAATACAGGGCAAATGTTGAGTGGAGCCATCGAAAATGGGCTTTACGATGAATTGGTGCAACAACTTCGGAAAGATTTTGAGCATGTGAACATCGCTTTTTTAATAGGAACTGACGTAGATTCAGGTGCTTTGGAAACAACTTTAAAAGAAAAAATCTATGTATTACTATTGGAAGATTTTGAAGGCTATTTAAACCTAATGTATTCCATTGATGTGCCAGAAGCTTCCTTCGCTACTATAAAACCCACCGATGCTGTCGATGTATCGGAGCAAGTAGTTTTTCTAGTCTTAAAAAGAATATATCAAAAGGTCTATTTCAAAAGAATTTATAGTAAAAAAAGTTAGAAAAACACACGAACAAAAGGCATCCAGGCATCCAAGTAAATGCTTCTATTTTCATCGTATAATACGTCATAACGAAGACCTATCGTGACATTTCTATTGGTGTATCCGAGACCGAAGAATAGGGCCGGAGACCAATAATTATCCTCAAAAGTCGTAGCTCCTACCTGTTGGCTAAGATTAACACGTAGTTGCTCATATTCAGCGGAGATTTGTAGAAATGGCACGGGATTGTATAGCGCTAAAGCGCTCGCCCCATAGGCCAAACGTTTATCATTATCGAATTTGGCATAATTAAAGGTAAATGAGGTTCCCGCCGCAAACTGTTCATTAAATTGGTAAATGGCACTAGGGGAAACCGAAGCGTTAAACCCACCATTGCTAAGGCCAAAACCCAGTCCGCCACCAAAACGTACGTTCCTCCAAAAATCATTGGAATTAGGTGATGTTTGGGCAATAGTATGTTGCACTAAAGTGCTAATGAAAAGTAAAAAAAGAACTTTTTTTAAGGCCATTTTAAGAGAATTTGTTTTAAACTTTCATTTTTAACAATAATACCTTTTCTTGCTCCGTTAGCTGTTGTAAATATTGTATTTTTGATAAAATTTATGCTAAAGATACAGAAAGTAATTCATGGATAAATATTCCTTTTTGAATGCAGTGCATACTTCCTTTTTTTCGGAGATGTACGACAAGTATTTAGTAAGCCCGGATAGTGTTGAGCCCAGTTGGAGGGCTTTTTTTCAAGGTTTTGATTTTGGTATGGAAAGCTCATTGGATGAGCTTGACATAAGACCTGCTGAAAATGCAGGGTCTGCCTTAATCAATGGGCAACAAGTAGAAATTCCGCAATCATTACAAAAAGAATTCAATGTTATTCGTTTAATTGACGGATATCGTTCGCGCGGGCATTTATTCACGGAAACTAACCCGGTAAGGGAAAGACGCAAATACGAGCCAAATCTTGATGTGACCAATTTTGGGCTCTCTCAAGAGGATATGGATACCGTATTTGATGCAGGCAGTATTATAGGTATTGGTGCGAGCAGTCTTAAGGACATTATAAAACATTTAGAAAGTATCTATTGTGATGCAATAGGCGTGGAGTACATGTACATCCGAACCCCCGACCGCATTCAATGGATTCAAGACTGGTTGAATGTGAATGACAATCATCCGAGCTACTCAGCCGATGAAAAGAAAAACATCCTTAGAAAGCTAAATGAGGCTGTTTCTTTTGAAAGTTTTTTGCATACCAAATATGTAGGGCAAAAACGTTTTTCATTAGAAGGCGGAGAGTCTCTAATTCCTGCCTTGGATATGATTATAGAAAAAGCAGCAAATGCCGGTGTAAAACAGGTAGTCATGGGTATGGCGCACCGAGGCCGTTTGAGCGTATTGACGAATATTTTCGGAAAATCACCGAAAGATATTTTTAGTGAGTTTGATGGTAAAGATTATGAAGAAACTATTTTTGATGGTGATGTAAAATATCATTTGGGTTGGACATCTATGCGAGAAACAGATTCTGGTAAGATGATGAACATGAATATAGCTCCAAATCCATCGCACTTAGAAACGGTCAATGGAATCGTTGAAGGTATCGCTCGAGCAAAACAAGACGCCTCTCATCAAGATAATAATTCAGAAGTTTTACCGATTCTTGTTCACGGAGATGCAGCTTTTGCAGGACAAGGCGTAGTTTATGAAATTATTCAAATGGCCCGTTTAGATGGGTATCAAACCGGGGGTACCATACATATTGTGGTAAACAACCAAATCGGTTTTACGACAAACTATCTAGATGCACGCTCATCTACTTATTGTACAGATATCGGAAAGGTAACTCTTTCCCCAGTCCTTCATGTAAATGCTGATGATGCCGAGGCAGTTGTTCATGCGGCAACATTTGCTTTGGAATATAGAATGCGTTTTAAGCGTGATGTATTTTTAGATTTGTTAGGATATCGAAAGTATGGACACAATGAAGGTGATGAGCCTAAATTTACACAACCATTATTGTATAAATCTATTTCTAAACATCAGAACCCAAGAGACATTTATGCGCAAAAGTTAATTGCGGAAGGTGTTATCGATGAGGCATATGTTAAGAATCTGGAACAGGAATATAAAAAGAATCTTGAAGAAGATTTGATGGATTCCCGTAAAATAGAGAAGACACGAATAACGCCATTTATGCAAGATGAGTGGGAAGGTTTCAAGCTCATGGAAGAAGATGCTATGCTGAAGCCGATAAACACTTCGTATTCTCTTAAAAAAATGGATAAGGTAGCTGCCAGTATTACCAAACTGCCAGAAGGTAAAAAGTTCTTGAGAAAATTAGAACGTTTGGTGCAGGGGCGTCACAAAATGTACTTTGAAGACAATAAGTTAGACTGGGCTATGGGAGAACTGTTGGCCTACGGTTCACTTATTGAAGAGGGGTATGATGTGCGTATGAGCGGTCAAGATGTTGAACGTGGTACTTTTTCGCATAGACATGCGGTTATAAAAACCGAAATGCATGAAGAAGAAGTGACTTTATTGAACGAGTTAGGAGACCAACAAAACGGTAAATTCCATATCTATAATTCCTTATTGTCAGAGTATGCGGTAATGGCCTTTGATTATGGTTATGCCATGGCAAACCCAAAAACATTAACTATCTGGGAAGCTCAATTTGGTGATTTTAGCAACGGAGCCCAAATTGTTATCGATCAATATTTATCATCTGCCGAAGATAAATGGAAGCTTCAGAACGGATTGGTCCTATTATTGCCTCATGGTTATGAAGGTCAGGGAGCAGAGCATTCGTCTGCGCGTATGGAACGTTATTTACAGCTATGTGCCAAGGATAATATGTATGTTGCCGATGTCACTACACCGGCTAATATGTTTCATTTGTTGCGAAGACAAATGAAAGCTGAATTCAGAAAGCCGCTAGTTGTGTTTACTCCGAAGAGTTTGCTGAGGCACCCAAAAGTGGTTTCTACAAAAGAAGAATTGGCAAACGGTAGTTTTCAAGAATTGATTGACGACCCAACGGCTACTTCGGGCAAAACCAAAACTTTGGTGTTATGTACAGGGAAATTTTACTATGATTTGCTTGCCGAAAAAGAAGAATCTAAAAGAGATGATGTTGCGCTGGTTAGATTAGAGCAGTTGTTCCCGATACCAGTAGCAGCTTTACAAAAGGTGATTAAAAAGTATAATAAAGCGGAAGAAATAGTTTGGGCCCAAGAAGAACCTAGAAATATGGGGGCCTGGGGCCATTTATTAATGCATTTAGAAGAAGCAAAGGACTTTAGGGTAGCTTCTAGAAGATTTTACGGTGCGCCTGCGGCAGGTAGTGCCGTTCGTTCAAAACGTAGACATCAAGAAGTAATAGATTACGTTTTTGACAAAACAAAAGATAATTTTGTAAGAAAAAAATAAACAAACTCGAAATAAAGGAAAGTAAGATGATTTTAGAAATGAAAGTTCCCTCACCGGGAGAGTCTATAACCGAAGTAGAGATTGCAGAGTGGCTAGTACAAGATGGAGATTATGTAGAGAAAGACCAAGCTATCGCTGAGGTAGATTCAGATAAAGCAACGTTAGAGCTACCTGCGGAAGAAAGTGGTACCATAACACTTAAAGCAGAAGAGGGTGACGCCGTAGCCGTTGGTGAAGTAGTTTGTTTAATTGATACAAGTGCCGAAAAGCCTGCAGGTGATGCAAAAACCGAAACTAAAGCTGAGCCAAAGAAAGAAGAACCTAAGAAAGAGGCCCCGAAAGCTGTAGAAGCAAAAAAAGAGACCTATGCTTCAGGCACACCTTCTCCGGCTGCCAAGAAAATATTGGATGAAAAGGGGGTGTCCGCTTCATCGGTTTCTGGTTCAGGGCGTGACGGTCGAATTACCAAAGAAGATGCGGTAAAAGCTGTTCCTTCAATGGGCACGCCAACAGGTGGTAATAGAGGAGAGTCTCGTTCAAAGCTGTCTATGCTACGCAGAAAAGTAGCCGAACGTTTGGTGTCTGCAAAAAATGAGACAGCAATGTTGACGACCTTTAATGAGGTTGATATGTCGCCGATTTTTGAACTGCGTAAACAATATAAAGAAACCTTTAAAAGTAAGCATGGGGTCAGCTTAGGCTTTATGTCATTCTTTACCAAGGCTGTAGTTCGAGCATTAGAAATGTATCCAGCTGTGAATTCTATGATCGACGGTAAAGAAATGATTTCCTATGATTTTTGTGATATCAGTATTGCCGTATCCGGACCTAAAGGTTTAATGGTTCCTGTGATTAGAAATGCAGAGAACTTAACATTTAGGGGCATTGAGGCTGAGGTGAAAAGACTGGCCATTCGTGCTAGGGAAGGTGAGATTACGGTTGATGAAATGACCGGAGGTACATTCACAATTACTAACGGTGGTGTTTTTGGTTCTATGTTGTCAACGCCAATTATTAACCCACCGCAAAGTGCAATTTTAGGAATGCACAATATTGTGGAGCGTCCAATCGCTAAAGATGGCGCCATTGCAATCGCCCCAATCATGTATGTTGCCCTTTCTTATGATCATAGAATTATTGATGGTAAAGAGTCAGTTGGGTTTTTGGTAGCGGTAAAAGAAGCTTTGGAAAGTCCGAAAGAATTGTTGATGAATGGAAATGTTGAAAAGGCTTTGGAGTTATAAAGGCTAAGAAATTAGTACTAAAAAAGGGTTTCGTTTTATAATGAAACCCTTTTTATTTCATCTTTAAATACAAACACTTCTTGTCATAATCAATAATCGCTTTTCCTTTTTTAAGAATATCTGCCCCTATAATACCATCTACAGGTAAGGCTTTATGAGCAGTTAGAGCTTCGTTAACATGCACAAGATCAAAAAGTACGATTTTCTGTTTTTTCTTTTTCCAATTGCCAAGCTGTACTTTGTTTTTATTAGAAACTAATGTTTCCATTTCGGTGGCTCCGGCTCCGGCGGCCTTAACTTCTGTAGCCTCTGATATTAAATGGAAGAATTCAATTTTGTCCATTCCTATACAAGTATTGGATGCACCGGTATCCAAAATAAAACGACCGGAAACGCCATTGATTTTCGCAGAAACTTCAAAATGATTAGTAGCAGTTAGTACTAAAGGTATGCGTGTGTATTTTTTTGTTTCTAAATATTTTTTAAGTGATTTCATCTAAGCAATTCTGTTCTTGAAAATTTTACCCAATCTTTTTTATTTTCTCAATTCTATATGGTAGGGATCTACGATTTTAAATTAAATACTGCCATGGGCTTTCATAAAGATAAACCTATTTTTGCGATATGATTTTAACGGACACCCACACCCATTTATATAGCGAGGCTTTTGATGAAGATAGACATGAGGCTATAGCGAGGGCAATCGATATAGGGGTAAATCGTTTTTTTATTCCGGCGATAGATTCATCATATACCCAAGCGATGTATGATTTGGAAAAAGCTTATCCAGAGAATGTGTTTTTAATGATGGGTTTGCATCCTACACATGTAAAAGAAAACTATAAAGAAGAGTTAAGGCATGTGGAGGAGCAGTTATCAGAAAGGCAATTCTATGCAGTTGGCGAAATAGGTATTGATTTGTATTGGGATAAAACGTTTTTAACGCAACAACAAGAAGCTTTTGCTTATCAAATACAGTTGGCAAAAAAGTATAAACTTCCTATCGTGATTCACTGTCGCGATGCTTTTGACGAGATTTTTGAAGTCTTGGAACAAGAGCAGGGAGCTGACTTATTTGGAATTTTCCATTGCTTTACGGGTACATTAGAACAGGCCCACAAAGCAATTTCTTATGGCATGAAGTTGGGTATCGGTGGAGTAGCTACTTTTAAAAATGGAAAGATCGACCAATTTTTAAATCAAATCGATTTAAAACATATTGTTCTTGAGACTGATTCACCTTATCTGGCGCCGGTTCCATATAGAGGGAAACGAAATGAAAGTGCCTACCTTATAGAGGTATTGCAAAAATTGGTTTTAATTTACAATCTGAGCAAGACGGAGATTGCCAATAGAACCACTGCCAATTCTAAGGAAGTGTTTGGAGTTTAAAAATAGTAATGCAGAAAAAGGTAAACATATTATTGATTTATACAGGTGGTACCATTGGTATGGTCAAAGACTACAAGACCGGTTCTTTAAAAGCTTTTGATTTTGACAAGCTACTAAAGCATATACCAGAACTGGCCCAATTAGACTGCAACATAAGTAGCGTCTCATTTAAAACCCCAATTGATTCTTCAAATATGAATCTTAAGTACTGGGTAGCTATTGCTTCTATAATAGAAGAAAATTATGATAGTCATGATGGTTTTGTGGTATTGCACGGAAGTGATACGATGAGTTACTCCGCTTCCGCTTTAAGCTTTATGTTAGAGAACTTGACCAAACCGGTAATTTTCACGGGATCACAATTGCCCATTGGAGATTTAAGAACAGACGCCAAAGAAAATTTAATTACGTCAATACAAATTGCCTCTTTACAAGAAAGAAATAGACCGGTAATACGAGAAGTAGGGTTATATTTTGAGTACAAACTTTATAGGGGAAATCGAACCACGAAAATTAACGCAGAACATTTTGAGGCTTTTAGCTCTCCCAATTATCCAGAACTCGCAGAATCTGGAGTCAACTTAAAGGTGAATTCTACTTTTTTGCTAGACCTAAAAGGAAACAGGAAAAAATTGAAGGTGCACAAAACAATGAGCAATCAGGTTGGGGCACTAAAGCTATTTCCAGGAATTAGTGAACCAATTTTAGATGCAGTTCTTTCAAGCGAAAACCTAAAGGTCTTAGTGATAGAAACCTATGGTGCAGGTAATGCGCCAACCGACGAATGGTTTATTGCTAAGTTGAAAAAAGCAATAAGCAGCGGTTTGCATGTAATCAACATAACACAATGTGCAGGGGGTAGTGTTGTAATGGGTCATTATGAAACAAGTGAAATGCTAAAAAAGATTCAACTCGTTAATGGTAAGGACATTACATTTGAGGCGGCAATTACGAAAGCGATGTATCTTTTGGGCAGTGGTGTTTCCGATAAGTTGTTCAAGACTATTTTTGAGACTTCTTTACGAGGGGAAATGCAGTAAAATTAACTCCTCAAATTTCTTTAACTAATTATTTTTTTGTTTATTGGGCGACCTAACTATGAAATGAGCCGTGACGGTTTAAGATGTTGGATAAATTGAAAATGATGAATTACATCCGACCGTTAAAAAGTAGTTTTAATAACGGATGAATCATAGAGAGGTGGCCGAGTGGTCGAAGGCGCACGCCTGGAAAGTGTGTATACACCAAAAGTGTATCGAGGGTTCGAATCCCTTCCTCTCTGCTGAACAATTAATTTTTTAATTATTAAATTTTTATATCTTTAACATTATTAACTAACTAAATTTAAGTTTGAACACGATGAAAAAAATATCCTCTTCTCTGGCTATTGCCGGAATGTTTATTTTAGGTACAACAACAGCCATGGCTCAAGAAGAAGCTGCTGCTGAAGCAAGCAAAGGTTTTACTCAAGTATTGAAAGAACAGTTCATACAAGGTGGACCAGCTTTTATGGGTATCGTATTATTATGTTTAATTTTAGGTTTGGCAGTTGCAATTGAGCGTATTATATACCTTAATATGGCAAGTACCAATTCTTCTAAATTAAAACAACAAGTTGAAGATGCATTGGCATCAGGTGGTGTTGAAGCTGCTAAAGAAGTTTGTAGAAATACAAAGGGTCCTGTTGCTTCTATCTTTTACCAAGGATTGGATAGGGTTGGTGAAGGACTAGAGTCTGCCGAAAAAGCTGTTGTAGCTTACGGTGGGGTTCAAATGGGTCAATTAGAAAAGAACGTATCTTGGTTATCCTTATTTATCGCTATTGCACCCATGCTTGGTTTCATGGGTACGGTAATTGGTATGATCCAGGCTTTCCAGAAGATTGCTGCTGTAGGTAACTTAAGTGCATCACTGATTGCAGGTGATATTCAGGTAGCCTTATTGACTACTGTATTTGGTCTGATTACTGCAATTATCCTTCAAATTTTTTACAACTACATTATTGCTAAAATCGATGGTATCGTAAATGATATGGAAGACTCATCAATCTCTTTGATTGATATGTTGGCTGCCCATAAAAAATAATTGATAACATTTAAAACTATCGAATCATGCAAAAAATATTAAAGATTGTATTAATAGTTATCGGAGTTATAGGGGCTGTCCTAAGCTTCTTCTTCATGCCGTCAGGCGATGATCCCGAAGCTATTAACAGCGGAGCGATTGACCTAATGTTTGTTTTGACATGGGTTCTTCTAATAGCTGCCGCCGCATTGGCATTGTTTTTTGGTCTAAAGAAAATGATGACTACGCCGGGCGGACTCAAAAAAGCGCTTTTCGCTTTAGGTGGATTAGCGGTAATTGTAGCTATTTCTTATGGATTATCTTCAGGAGATGAGGCTAAATCGATTGCTGACGCAATGGCTGACAAAGGTGCAACCGAAAGTACGGTAAAGAATATAGGAATGGGATTAAATGTCTTCTTTATTCTTACGGTAGTGGCCGTGGCACTAATGGTCTGGTCAGGAGTTAAAAAAATATTCGTTAAGTAAAAATATAAGTTATGCCTAGAAGAAAAGGAGCACCAGAGGTTAATGCTGGTTCTATGGCGGACATTGCTTTCTTGCTACTTATCTTTTTCTTGGTTACTACAACCATAGAAACAGATGCAGGGCTAGATAGAATGCTTCCTCCAATGGAGCCACCAGAAGATATTGATGTTGTAATTAAGCAAAAAAATATTTTTACGGTTAACATCAATAGAAACGGACAACTACTGGTGGAAGAAGAGATAATGGATATTAAGAATCTAAGGGAAGCTGCAATTGCTTTTTTAGATAACGGAGGAGCGCCTTCTGGAAGCCCAGAATATTGCAACTATTGCAAGGGTAAAAGAGATGCTAGTTCTTCAGATAATCCTGATAAGGCGATTATATCCCTTAAGAACGATAGAGAAACAAAGTATAGCACATACATCACAGTTCAGAATGAATTGGTCGGGGCCTACAACGATTTACGTAACCGGGAGGCACAACGTTTGTATGGTACTGACTTTGTTAAAATGGAAGCCGAATATTTGAATCCGGAAACCCCGAGCAGTGTTAGAGATGAACTCAAGGATAAAGTAAAAAGAATTCAAGAGTTGTTTCCACAAAAACTATCGGAAGCTGAAACTTCTAAGAACCAATAAAAAAGAATAGATGGCAAAATTTGCAAAAAAGAAGGACGGAGAATTACCTGCGGTTTCAACGGCATCACTTCCTGATATTGTTTTTATGTTATTGTTTTTCTTTATGACGGTTACAGTTATGAAGGATAGCTCAATAATGGTAGAGAATACCTTACCAAATGCAACTGAAATTAAGAAGTTGGAAAAGAAAGACCGTGTGATTTATATTTTCGCAGGTAAGCCAACTAGAGAATACGCAAGTGTATATGGTACAGAAACTAGAATTCAATTGAATGATAAGTTCGCTAGTGTTGATGAAGTAGGTTCTTATATTTTGGCCGAGCGTGCCAAAAAGCCACAAGAATTACAAAATGTATTGACAACTGCTTTAAAAGTTGATAAAGAGGCCAATATGGGCTTGATATCAGACATTAAGCAAGAATTAAGAAAAGTAAATGCCCTTAAAGTAAATTATACTACTTTCGAAGGCGATGCTTTTAATAACCTGCAGTAGGAGTAGGTATTAGACTAAAATTTAGTTTTAAAACGCTCTAGATGATAAATCTAGAGCGTTTTTTGTTGCTATAAACTTCTGTATTTTCTTTTACTCATTCAAAAGCCGCATTCACTCATTTAAGTTTTTATTCTTCACTTAAGGTTTGGTAATTGTAGTTCAATATTAACTATAAACTTTTCCTTATGGCAAGAAATAGAATTCAGCCAGAAGTAAATGCCGGTTCCATGGCCGACATTGCATTTTTATTGCTCATCTTTTTTTAGTTACTACTACAATCGAAAATGACGCCGGTCTTAATCGAATATTACCTGATGACTTAAAGGATTCAAAAGTAAAAGAGAAGAACTTATTTAGGGTTAGCTTAAATTCTAATAATAAACTATTAGTAGAAGGGGCATTGTCCGATATAAAAGATTTAAGGGCCAAAACGATTGCCTTTTTGGATAATGGAGGTATTAAATTAGGTGATGGACATTGTAGCTATTGTAAAGGAAAACAAGATTCAAGGTCATCTGATAACCCCCAAAAAGCGGTAATATCTTTATCAAATACCCGCGGCACGAATTATGGAGTTTATGTAGCTGTACAAAACGAATTGGTTGCAGCATATAATGAACTAAGAGATAGGGAAGCTTTGAGAATGTATAAGGTATCTTATGCTGAGCTAATGCAAAAGTATGAAGCGGCTAATATTTCACTCATTGAAAAGGCAGAAATGAAAAATAAAATAGAGTCCGTAAGGCTTTTATTTCCGAAGAAAATATCAGAAGCACAGATTACTAATAATTAAAAAACCACCTGTATGATACGTATGAATAGAAAAAACATCGCTAATCAACCTAAAGTTTCGACAGCGTCATTGCCAGATATCGTATTTATATTACTGTTCTTTTTATGACGGTCACAACCATGAAAAACACAAATTTATTTGTAGATAATACGCTGCCCAATGCCACTGAAATCGAGAAACTTGAAAAGGTCGATAGGGTTATAGAAATTATAGTAGGTAAGCCAAACAAACAATACGCCGGAATGGCAGGAACCGAAGCTAAAATACAATTGAATGGAAAATTTGCTACTGTTGATGAAGTGGGCTCATACGTGTTATCTGAATTAGCGAAGATGCCAGAGCAATTACAAAAAGTCGCAATAGTATCATTGAAGGTGGATAAAAAAGTTAGTATGGGAATTGTAAATGATATAAAGGAAGAACTTAGAAAAGTAAAAGCTCTTAAGATAAACTATACCACTTTCGAAGGTGATGCCTTTAATAACCTACAGCAGTAGGTACTCGGCTAAAATTTAGTTTAAAAACGCTCCAGATTTATCATCTGGAGCGTTTTTTGTTTTATTTTGCTGTATGCGAATAATTAGAGCAGTAATAATCATAATTAGTTGTTTCTTATCATTTTTAAAGGTGCAAAGTCAAAATAGCACCGAAGTTGAACCTATAGTAGCTTCTAGATATCTAGAAGATCAGTTCTATGCTGGTTTAGCTTATAATGTTTTACTAAACAAACCAGAAGGGGTCATACAGAGAAACTTATCGTACGGACTTCAGTTGGGTTTTATTAAAGATATCCCCATAAATACAAAGCGAAATTTTGGTTTTGGGTTAGGTGTAGGTTATGGGACTAATTCTTATTACAGTAATATTATAGCAGAAGATTTAGGTTCTGATATTAATTATAGACTCCCAATTGCTGCAGATAGTTTGAATCGTACTAAGTTTGAAACACACGCAGTTGAGTTTCCTTTTGAACTACGATGGAGAACTTCTAATGCTACCGATTACAAGTTTTGGAGAATTTACGGAGGAGTAAAAGCAGCTTATCTCTTTTCACGAAAATCAAAGTTTATTTCTGAAAACAAAAACAGCAATATTAGCTTTCAAAATAATGATATTTCACAATGGCAATATGGGTTAACACTCAATTTTGGGTATAACACCTGGAATGTTCACTTGTATTATAGTTTAAATCGATTACTTGAAAATAACGCTACTTTAAATAATGAAGCTATAGAAATACAGCCTTTAAGGGTTGGGGTTATCTTCTATATTCTATAGCCAAAATTTAAATAGAAACAATTGAGAGCACGCCCCAACAATAAAGCCTATGACCAATTCGGGTATAGTGTGTGCTTTTAAATAGAGCCTAGATGTTGCTACTAGACCACTTAAGAGTGTAGCCATTCCTATAGCTATAGTAATATTAACTTCGAAATGAATACTTAACCCAACCAAAAATAAAAGCAAACTTCCCATGCCAAGAAGATGAATGCTTGTTTTAAACTTTAAAAGTAGTAATACGAACAACGAAACAGAAGCGGTGAGCAATCCTACAAAGAAAAAATAAAGCTCGCTAATGTAATTCTGGGGTATTACTTTATATAAGATCATCAGATATAGAGCAATGCTAATGAGTAATGGATATTTTCTTTCTTGAATTGTAGGCGCAAAAACTGAGGTTACGAGCTTTAAATTCTTAAGAATCAGAAAAAAGATTATCGGAATAATTACGGTTAAGATGAAAATTGGTAAAATATTTCCGCTTTGTTGCGCTAAAGAACTATATGGAGCAATAGCAAAATAGGCAAGGGTTCCGCCGATAGGTATGAAAAGAGGATGAAAAATGTAAGAGATAACTTTTAGAAAACGTGTCATTAGATTTGTTTTCTAAGCCTAGCCACAGGTATGCCTAGTTGCTCGCGGTACTTGGCGACCGTTCGCCTTGCAATTGGATAGCCTTTTTCTTTGAGAATTTTTGCCAATTTATCATCGGTCAATGGTTTCTTTTTTTCTTCCTCGCCAATAACCGTTTCTAAAATCTTTTTTATTTCTCTTGTAGAAACATCTTCTCCCTGCTCATTTTTCATTGATTCAGAGAAAAATTCTTTGATCAATTTTGTTCCGTAAGGAGTGTCAACATATTTGCTATTGGCCACACGTGATACCGTAGATACATCCATATGGATTTTATCGGCGATATCTTTTAGTATCATGGGCCTTAGTTTGCGTTCATCACCAGTTAAAAAATACTCTTTCTGATATTCCATAATAGTATTCATGGTAACAAATAAGGTCTGCTGTCGCTGTTTAATTGCGTCTATAAACCATTTTGCAGCGTCTAACTTCTGCTTGATAAAGACAACAGTATCTTTTTGTGATTTAGACTTCTCTTTGGCGTCTTTATAGCCTTGTAGCATATTGCTATAATCTCTTGAGACATGTAACTCTGGTGCATTACGGCCATTTAAGGTCAGTTCTAATTCACCATCTACAATTTTGATAGAAAAGTCAGGTACAACATGTTCTACCATTCTATTATTGCCCGAATAAGAACCTCCTGGTTTTGGATTGAGTTTTTCAATTTCGCCAATGGCATCTTTTAGTTGCTCTTCTTTGATGTCGTATTTTAAAAGAAGTTTGCTGTAATGTTTCTTGGTAAACTGTTCAAAAGACCTTTCAAGAATTGAAATGGCCAATTCGATTGAAGGAGTCGGTTCTTTCCTTTTTAATTGAATGATTAGGCATTCGTCCAAAGTTCTGGCCGCTACCCCGGGCGGGTCTAGCTCTTGAACTATTTTTAAAACCTTCTCTATCTTATCTTCTTCAGTATAAATATTTTGTGTGAAGGCCAGGTCATCCATAATATCCGTTAAGGGCCTTCTTATATACCCGCTTTCATCAACACTACCCACAAGAAATTCAGCTATTGCCCATTCTTCATCTGATAAATAAACTGTATTGAGTTGGCTTAATAGATATTGATTGAATGATGTGCCCGCAGCGTAGGGAATACTCTTTTCATCGTCATCAGCACTGTAATTACTCGTCTGGGTGCGGTAATCAGGTACTTCATCATCACTGAGATAATCGTCTATGTTGATGTCTTCTGCGCTTATAGATTCACTGTCGGTAGTATCATCAAAGGTATCGTCATAAGGGTCTTCTATGTCTTCATTTTCAGCTTTACCACTTTCCAACGCCGGATTCTCTTCCAATTCTTGTTTTAATCGCTGTTCAAAAGCCTGTGTAGGCAGTTGAATCAGCTTCATCAACTGAATTTGTTGAGGCGATAATTTTTGTGAAAGCTTAAACTGTAAATGTTGTTTGAGCATATGTGATTTTCCTTACTTATAAAGTTAAAGAATTCAATTTAAAAAGACGCGTTCTGCGGTGTCCTTGGAAAAGGAATAACATCTCTAATATTGCCCATTCCCGTTGAGAATTGCACTAGACGCTCAAAACCAAGACCAAAGCCACTATGTTCTGCTGTACCAAACTTACGTAAATCTAGATACCACCAGAGTTCTTCTTCCTCAATACCTAGGTCTGCCATTTTTTGTTGTAGTACTTCAAGGCGTTCTTCTCGTTGCGAGCCACCGACAATTTCCCCAATTCCTGGAAAAAGAACATCCATTGCCCGAACTGTCTTCTCATCTTCATTTAAACGCATATAAAAAGCCTTAATTTTAGCAGGGTAATCAAATAGAATAACAGGACATTTAAAGTGTTTTTCTACTAAAAAACGTTCATGCTCACTTTGCAAATCTGCACCCCATTGATTAATAATATAGTCGAATTTTTTCTTTTTATTCGGCTTTGAGTTTCTCAATATTTCAATGGCCTCAGTGTAAGATACACGCTTAAAATTATTGTCTACTACAAATCTTAATTTTTCAATCAAAGGCATCTCACTTCGCTCTGCCTGAGGTTTTGATTTTTCTTCATCTAACAGCCGTTTTTCCAAGAACTGTAAATCGTCTTGGCAATTTTCTAAAACATAGTTGATGACCCATTTTATAAAATCTTCGGCCAAGTCCATATTCATATCCAAATCATAGAAAGCCATTTCTGGCTCTATCATCCAGAATTCAGCTAAATGACGTGAAGTATTCGAATTTTCTGCTCTAAAAGTCGGACCGAAGGTATATACTTTACCGAGCCCCATAGCGTAAGCTTCTGCTTCTAATTGACCTGAAACAGTTAGGTTGGTTTCTTTGCCGAAGAAATCCTCTTTGTAGTTTACGGCGCCATCATCATTTAGGGGAGGGTTTTTAGCATCTAAGGTAGTCACCCTAAACATTTCTCCTGCGCCTTCGGCATCTGAACCGGTTACAATTGGAGCGTGAAAGTAATAGAATCCGTTTTGTTGAAAATAGGTGTGTACAGCATAAGATAGTGCCGAACGAACCCGCATTACAGCCGAAAACGTATTCGTGCGAACTCTTAAATGTGCTTTTTCACGTAAAAACTCGAGAGAATGCTTTTTAGGTTGTATCGGGTAGCTATCTGCATCTGCTTTTCCATGAATAAATAATGATGATACCTGAATTTCTAAATTTTGTCCCTTACCCTGACTTTCTACAAGCGCTCCTTTTACTCTAATAGCAGCGCCAGTTGAGATTCCTTTGATTAATTCTTCATCAAAATTTTCAAAATCGATTACGCATTGGATGTTATTTATGGTAGAACCATCGTTTAGGGCAATAAAGCGATTACTCCTAAAGGTTTTTACCCATCCGTTAATTTCTACTTCTTGTGAAGTAGGTTGTGTTTCAAGCAATTCTTTGACAGAAATGAGTTTCATTCTTAAGCGTATAAATTAGGGTTCAAAGATAGGTTTTTGCCTAAAGAAAGTGAAGTTGAAAGCTTCTATTTACTTTTAGGACTTTCGTCTTCTTTTGGTAAAATATTTATCTGAGGCTTTTTGAATACTTTTTTGTTGGCGATGTTTTTCTCTAAAGAGAGTAAAAGAGATGGAAGTAGAATTAGGTTAGACAACATTGCAAAGAGTAAAGTAGCCGAAACTAAGCCTCCCAAAGCTTTGGTTCCTCCAAAACTAGAAACGATAAAAACCGAAAAACCGAAAAATAAGACAATCGAGGTGTAGAACATACTAACCCCGGTTTCGCGCAATGCATTATAAACCGATTTTTTAATTTGCCAACGATTGGCTATCAACTCTTGTCGGTATTTTGCCAAAAAGTGAATCGTATCATCTACCGAAATGCCAAAAGCAATACTAAATACCAAGATAGTTGAGGGTTTTATAGGTACTCCTAAATAACCCATAAGGCCCGCTGTAATAACCAAGGGCAATAGATTCGGCACCAGTGAAATCAATATCATCCTAAACGAACGAAACAGATAGGCCATAAATAATGAAATTAAACCAATGGCCAGGGCTAGGGATAACAACAAATTTTTGACCAAATACTTTGTCCCTTTTAAGAATAAAAGGGCTTTGCCGGTAATAAAAACATTGTAGCGTTCCTTAGGGAATATCTTGGCTATGGATTTAATTAAATCGGATTCGATTTCTTCCATGCGCTCTGTTTTTACGTCGCGCATAAAAGTGGTCATTCTTGCTGTTTGCCCAGTACTATCTACAAAGCTTTCAAGTAAGTTTCCATTATCGGCAGATTTTCGTGCCACATCCATGATAAAGGTATTCTCTTGAGAAGTTGGAAGCTGATAGTATTTCGGAATGCCATTGTAGAATGCTTGTTTGGAATACTTAACCAAATTAACCACCGAGACAGATTTAGAGAGTTCGGGGGTCTCACTAATTTCCGTTGCCAATTGGTCCATTCTAAGCAGTGTGGCAGGTTTTAAAATACCGTTTTTTTGTTTGGTATCCACTACAACTTCGACCGGCATGATGCCATCGAACTCCTCTTCAAAAAAGCGAACATCGTTCACAAATTTTGTATTTTTTGGCAGGTCTTCGATTCTGCTGCCAGTGATTTCGATTTGATATATACCAACAATACTCAACACCAAAACGATGACGGAAGTTATGTAGACCGCTATACGATGGTTTCTAACTATGCGCTCCATCCAATTCACAAACAAATCAATCCATTTTTTGTTCAAGTGCTTTAAATGCTTTGTCTTTGGTAAAGGCATAAAGCTATAGAGTATGGGTATTATCAGTAATGATAACATAAAAATGCAAAGGATGTTTATGGAAGCTACAATTCCAAATTCCTTAAGCAGGTCACTATCTAATATGATAAAGGTTGCAAATCCTGATGCCGTAGTGACATTGGTCATTAGAGTAGCATTTCCAATTTTGGAAATTACCCGTTGTAACGAAAGCGCTTGATTGCCATGCTTTTTTACTTCTTGCTGGTATTTATTGATTAAGAAAATACAGTTGGGAATACCAATTACGATTATTAAAGGCGGAATGAGCGCCGTAAGAATGGTAATTTCATATTTAAATAAACCGAGTATGCCGAAGGCCCACATTACCCCTATAATTACAACGAACATTGAAATAAAGGTGGCTCTAAAGCTTCTAAAAAAGAAGAAAAATATAATAGATGTAACTAATAAGGCTCCTAGAATGAAAATTCCGATTTCATCTATTATGATTTTTGAATTCCAGGTTCTTATGTAAGGCATGCCCGAAACCCGCACGTCTAATCCGGTTTCTTTCTCAAAGTCGTCCACAAGACCTTCTAAATCGTTTAGAATAAATTCGTTTCTAACAGGTTCGTTTAGTATGTCTTTGTCCATGTAGACAACCATTCTAACAGAGCCACTTTCCTTGTTAAAAAGCAAGTTTTCATAAAATGGCAAGTTATTAAAGAGATGTTCCTTTAAAGCAACAACTTCCTCTTTTGTTTTTGCTGGCGAATCAAGAAATGGCTTTAGGAAAAACTCTTGTTTTTCGTTGTCTTTGACCAATTCCTTTAAATTTTCTGTGGATATAACAAAATCAGTTTCTGGGATAGCTTCAAATTGCTTGCTAAGCTTGTTCCAGCGATTGAAATTTTCAGGTAAAAACAGTAAGCTGTCCTTGATAGCAAGAACAATGGCATTGTCCTCTTGACCAAATAGTTTGACAAAAGCTTCGTATTGTACAGTTTCAGGATGGTCGTCAGGTAAAATATTTGCTTCAGTGTTTGAGAAGCGCATATTTTTCCATTGTAGCCCCAAAAAAACTGTGGCGGCTACAATACCCAGTAAAATTAATATTCTATTGCGAAGGATGATTCGTGCAAGACCTGCCCAAAATCCTTGAAAAAGCTTTTTTAGCATTTCAATTTAATTGTTGGCAAAGGTAGAAAATCATTGCTTGCGTACCTAAGGAAAGGCTCGAGATCTAAAGACGAAGAAATTATACTTTCATTATCTCTGCTTCCTTAACTTCAAATACACTATCTATTTTTTTGATATAGTTGTCTGTCAAGGCTTGTACATCAACCTCGGCATTGGCTAAGAGGTCTTCAGAAATATCCAATTTTTTAAGTTCTTTATTGGCTTCTTGGCGAGCACTGCGAACACTGACTTTAGCGTCTTCAGCTTCACTTTTGGCTTGCTTTACCAAATCGCGTCTTCTCTCTTCGGTCAAAGGCGGAACATTAATAATAATCATTTCACCATTATTCATAGGGTTGAATCCTAAATTGGCATTCATGATTGCCGTCTCTATGTCTTGAAGTAGACTCTTTTCCCAAGGCTGTACCGAAATGGTTCTGGCATCTGGGGTATTTACATTTGAAACTTGACCTAACGGAGTAGGGGAGCCATAATACTCAACCATAACAGTTGAGAGCATTACAGGGCTGGCCTTACCGGCTCTAATTTTTATAAAAGCTTTTTCAAGATGGGTCATGGCAGCTTCCATACCCTCTTTAGTAGTGTCAATTATAAATGTTACGTCTTCGTTCATAATCGTATTCTTTTTAATTCATCAACCAATTATTGTGCCAGCACTACACATTTACAAGTGTTCCAATACTTTCTCCTGAAACAATTTTCATCAAATTACCCCTGGTATTCATATCGAAAACAATTATTGGTAGTTCATTTTCTTGACTTAGCGTAAATGCTGTGGTATCCATAACTTTTAGCCCCTTGCTAAGTACTTCTTGAAAGGATAGATTGTCAAATTTAGTGGCATTCTTATCTTTTTCTGGGTCTGAAGTGTAAATTCCATCTACACGTGTGCCCTTTAGAATAACGTCGGCCTTAATTTCTATTGCTCTTAGTACTGCTGCAGAATCCGTTGTGAAATAAGGATTTCCAGTTCCACCACCAAAAATTACAACGCGGCCTTTTTCAAGGTGTCGCATTGCTCTTCTGCGAATAAAGGGTTCTGCAACTTCATTGATTTTTATAGCAGTTTGTACCCTTGTCTCTACCCCTTGAATTTCAAGAGCACTTTGCAAAGCCAAACTGTTGATTACGGTTGCCAACATGCCCATATGATCGCCTTGAACACGGTCCATACCTTGACTTGCGCCGGCCAATCCTCTAAAAATATTTCCACCCCCTATAACGATAGCTAGCTCTACCCCTTTTGCCATTACAGCTTTGATGTCTTCTGCATATTCTGCAATTCTTTTTGGGTCAATGCCATATTGCTGGTCTCCCATTAAGGCTTCGCCACTTAACTTTAAAAGAATTCTTTTGTATTGCATCTATCGTTTTTATGAAATCGGAACAAAAATAATCAAAATAATTTTTGATGCTCTAAAGCTGAATTTTCGATAATTGAAAATAAAAAACCCTATTTTCTGTAACCTTTTTAAAAAATAGCAGTTTACCCTTTTGAAAACCTTAAAATTATAATGCAAACGCTAACCGACAACGCATTAATGTTAGAAGTGAAATCTGGAGATATTCAGAAGTTGGGCTTGTTATATGAACGTCATAAGAAAAGGTTATTTGGCTTTTTTTATAATATGAATTCAGATGCGGCTTTAAGCGAAGATTTAGTGCAAAATGTGTTTGTGAGGATGCTCAAATATAAGCACACATATACTGGAGATGGGTCATTTGTAGCTTGGATGTTTAAAACTGCTAGGAATGTGAATTACGACCATTATAAAAAAAATAAAAAGCAGCATAATAGCTATAATCTAGAATCGGTTGCGTATAAATTGGATAATGGGGAGAATGCTGAGTTGGTTATGATACAAAATGATGATATTTCTAATTTAAAAATCGCCATGAGTAAAATGGACCCAGAGAAGAGAGAAATTTTGTTATTGAGCAAGTTTAAAGAAATAAAATTCAGCCAAATAGGGGAAATTATAGGTTGTAGCGAGGGTGCGGCAAAAGTAAAGGCTCATAGAGCTTTAAAGGAATTAAAAGGAATATTTCAACAGTTGGAAACTAGATAAGTTATGAAAGAAGAATTTGAAATAATAGCGATTGATTATCTAAGGGGAGAGATAAGTTTAGATGATAAAGTTGTCTTTGAAAAATTTCTTAGTGCCAATCCATCATATCAGAAAGAATATGAAGATTTAAAGCTACTATGGGAAACCTCTAATGCTATAAATGCTCCTGAACCATCTGAAGCTATGGATGTTCAGTTTTTTGATATGTTGAATTCAGAAACAGAAAAGCAAAAAAAATCAAACTTAAGTTGGTTTAATCAACTTGCCAATAGTCTTTCATTTTTAATGAAGCCGCAGTTTGCATACGGGTTGCTGCTACTAGGAATAGGACTTTCAATAGGATATTTTTTAAATTCTGATAGTACGCAGACTGTAACTAATATTGTTGCAAATGATGAAACGGAAGAAGTAAGAGAGCAACTTGTTCTTACTTTACTTGAGCAGCCATCTGCAAATAAAAGACTCCAAGCTGTAAATGAAGCTGCAAAATTGAATGTTGCAAACCAACGTGTTATAAAAGCCTTATTTACTACCCTAAACAGTGATCCTAATATTAATGTTCGCTTAGTAGCTATAGAGTCTTTGGCAAAATATGCGGAAACACCAGAGGTTAGAATGGAACTCGTAAAATCTATAGAACGACAAGATTCTCCATTAGTTCAAATTGCATTAGCAGATTTAATGGTTGCCTTACAGGAAAAAACATCTATCGAGTCAATGAAGGAGTTATTAGAAAAGCCAGATATAGATACTACAGTAAAACAAAAATTAGAAGAATCAATTAATCATATTATATAAACAATCAAAAAACGAACAATCATGAAAACAGTTAAAACAATTATGTTGGTATTTGGGTTTTTATGTTGTCAATTAATGACAGCACAAAAGTCTACTGAAACTATTAAGGAAGAGTTAAGTTTTTCTTCAAACTCATCAGATAATATGTTAGTAGTACAAAATGTAAATGGTCCTATCTCCGTTGAGGGTTATGATGGGACTAGTGTTAAAATTGAAGTAGAAAAGACAATTTCTGCTAGAAATCAAGATAGTTTAGAAGAAGGAAAGCAAGATATTGAAGTTAGGGTTGAAGAAGTAGGTGCTCGTATATATGTTTATCTAGAATCTCCTTGGAATAATTTTAATACAGCTATCGGTAGATATGAAAATCATAAAAATAATGGTAGATGGGAACAACCTAAGTACCAATACTATTTAGACTTTAAGTTGAAAGTTCCAAAGAGTACTAATGTGAGCTTAGCAACTATGAATGATGGGGATATTTATGCTAAAGATGTTCAAGGCGATGAAATTATTGTTAACAACCTAAACGGAGCAATTACTTTAGAAAATGTAGCCGGTAAGACTGATGTTAATGCATTAAATAGAGATATTAATATAAGCTATTATAAGAACCCGACTGAGGATTCTAAATACAACTCATTAAATGGTGATATCAATGTTACTTTTAAGAAAAACCTTAATGCCGATGTTTCATTTAAAAGTCTAAATGGAGATATGTATACCAATTATGACACAACAACTTTAAAACCAGAATTGATAAAAACAAAAACTAAAAAAGGGAAGGGTGTAAAGTATAATATGAGTTCAAATCAATCGTATAGAATTGGTAATGGTGGAATAAAATTAGATTTTAATCTTTTAAACGGAGATGCAACTTTAAAAAAATAAAATGATGAGAAAGAATATATATATAGTAACAATCTTAATCTTCCTATTAAGTATAACAAGTATTTCTGCGCAAACAGAAAATAAAGAAGCAGTTACCATTCCATTAACCAATCCGGGGAAAGATGGACAATTAAAAATCGGGTTATTATACGGGTCGATTAGTGTTATTGCACATAAAGGTAATGATGTTGTGATAGAGACTGTGGGGCCAAAAAGTAGTAAGCCAGTAAAGATCAAAAACGGTATGCGAAAGATTGGTGATACTTCACTCGAGTTTACTGTAGAAGAATTTAATAATGAAGTTGTAGTAAAATCAAAAACTATTAATAAAAAAGTAGATTTTAAGATTAAAGTTCCGGAGAATTTCTCCTTAGATCTTAGAGCCACAAATAATGGTAATATAAGTGTCGAGGGTGTAGACGGAGAAATGGAAATTAGCAATTTAAACGGAGCTATTACCTTAACAAACATTGGTGGGTCTGTTATTGCAGATGCCTTAAATAAAAATATAGTGGTCTCTTTTACTAAGGGATATTCTAAGGCCCCTATGGCTTTTACTAGTTTAAATGGAGATTTGGATGTTACTTTTCCTTCTAACCTAGCTGCAAATATTAAAGCTAAAACAGATAATGGAGAGATTTATACGGATTATGAAGTTAAAATGACTAGAAATGTAAAAAAAGAGGAAAATAGAACCTCATCTGGAGTTTATAAGGTTAATGTTGATAAATGGGTAACTGGAACTATAAATGGTGGCGGTGCAGAACTTCTATTTAAAACGATGAATGGAGATATTATGATAAAATCGGAATAAACTAAATTTTAAAACAAAAAAACCCTGACCTACTGGTCAGGGTTTTTATTCTATAAATAAAAGGAAATTATCCTAGAGCGACCCTAGAGAAACCTGTAACTTCTAAACTAGAATCAACAGATTTTACATATTGAGCAACGCTTTGCTTATTATCTTTAATGAAGGCCTGATTTATTAAAGTGTTGTCTTTAAAGAAACGCTTCAATTTACCTTTCGCAATATTTTCCAACATTGCTTCTGGTTTTCCTTCTTGACGTAATTGATCTTTTGCAATTTCAATTTCTTTATCAATAACAGATTGGTCAACACCTTCCTCATTTAATGCAACAGGATTCATTGCAGCTGCTTGCATAGCAACATCTTTTGCAGCTTCAGCGGCCCCATCAACTGCAGCAGATAGGCCTACTAATGTTGCAATTTTGTTTCCCGCATGAATGTACGACCCAACGAAAGGAGCACTTAATTTTTCAAAACTTCCAATTTCAATTTTCTCACCGATTACTCCAGTTTGTTCCGTTAATTTTTCAGAAACGGTCATTCCGTTGTAAGAAGCGTTCATGAAAGCATCTTTGTTGTCAAAACCTAAGGCTAAATCGGCTAGTTCGTTAGCTAAGGTTACAAAAGTTTCATTCTTTGCTACGAAATCGGTTTCACAATTCAATGAAATTATGACACCGTTACTATTGTTAGCATCAACCTTTGCAATTGCTGCTCCCTCCGAAGAATCTCTATCGGCTCTTTTTGCAGCAACTTTTTGACCTTTCTTGCGAAGAATTTCAATTGCTTTGTCAAAATCACCGTCAGCTTCGACTAATGCATTTTTACAATCCATCATACCAGCTCCGGTAGTCTTTCTTAATTTATTTACTTCAGCGGCTGTAATCTTTGCCATTTGTATACTTTTTTAAAATTTATGTATTGTAAGAGGCCACATTGGCCATCTTGTTATTCGTAATTGTTGAACTACTCTTCAGAATCTTCAACACCACCTTTGGTATTGTCTTGCCACTCTTTAAGTTCGTCCCATTTTCCATCGGCCGCCATTTTTGCTTGTTTTGGCCAAGATGCAGGTTCTAAGTGGGCTAACCTTGGGCTAGCATCTGTAAGAATAGTTTTTATAGCCTCTGGTTTAGCCTTTGCTAAATCAGCGTATGTAGCGATACTTGCTGCAACTAGTGCCTCGGCTGCTTTTGGGCCTATACCTTCAACCTTCGTTAGGTCGTCGGCTTTGACTTTCGCTGGAGCCTTCTTTTTTGGCTCTTCTTTTGCCGGAGCAGCTTCAACTTTTTCTTTTACTTCTTTTTCAGCTTTTGGTGCTGCAGCCTTTTCTTTTGGCTTGGCTTCTTCCTTACCTTCTTTATCACCTTGTTTTTCGGCTTTTCTTTCTGCTAGACCTTCTGCTACAGCTTCGGTGACAGCACCCATGATAACCTCGATAGATTTACCGGCATCGTCATTTGCAGGAATAATAAAATCGATAGGTCTTGGGTCAGAATTGGTATCCACCATGGCAAAAATTGGAATATTCAATTTTTGAGCTTCTTTCACGGCAATATGTTCACGCATGGTATCAACAATAAAAATTGCTCCAGGTAGACGTGTCATCTCAGAGATAGAACCTAAGTTTTTCTCTAGCTTAGCTCTTAAACGATCAACCTGTAAACGCTCTTTCTTTGAAAGGGTAAGAAATGTTCCGTCTTTCTTCATTCTATCAATAGAGGCCATTTTTTTAACAGCTTTTCTGATAGTAACAAAATTGGTCAACATACCACCAGGCCATCTTTCTGTAATGAAAGGCATGTTTACATTAGAAACCTTTTCGGCAACGATGTCTTTCGCTTGTTTTTTGGTAGCTACAAAAAGGATTTTTCTTCCAGATGCCGCAATTTTTCTTAAAGCCTCATTGGCCTCATCTAATTTTGCAACCGTTTTGTAAAGATTGATAACGTGAATGCCGTTACGCTCCATGTAGATGTAAGGAGCCATGTTTGGATTCCACTTTCTTGTTAGGTGCCCAAAATGCACACCTGCTTCTAATAATTGTTTTACTTCGACTTTCGCCATTTTTAAATTTAGTTTACGTTCTTTTGAATTAGCAATGAAAAAGTGGTATCCAAAAACAGGAGTTAAGGAAGCCTTTATCATTTAGATGCTAAACTAATTTACCCAAAGCTTGTATTAAGCTGCCAATGGTATTGGCTTTTGGGATTTTTTAATTGCTTTTGCCAACAGGCAAAAACTTTCAATGAACTTTGTTAGAAAATATAATAGAGGCACCCAAAAAGGATGCCTTGTAATCTTGTATTAACGTTTAGAGAACTGGAATTTCTTACGAGCTTTCTTCTGTCCGAATTTTTTACGCTCTACCATTCTTGGATCTCTAGTAAGCAAACCTTCTGGTTTTAAAACAGCTCTGTTTTCAGCATCTATTTCGCACATTGCTCTAGACAATGCTAAACGAACGGCTTCTGCCTGCCCAGTTATTCCACCACCGTATACATTTACTTTAACGTCGTAGTTTCCATCAGTTTCAGTAAGTGTAAAAGGTTGTTTTACCTTGTATTGTAATGTTGCAGTAGAAAAATATTCCTCTAGCGTTCTTTTGTTAACGGTAATGTTTCCTTTTCCTTCAGAAACGTATACACGAGCTACGGCTGTTTTTCTTCTCCCAATTTTATGAATAACGTCCATTATTTATAGTCGTTTAAATTAATTGCTTTAGGTTTTTGAGCTTCTTGACCATGCTCAGCTCCAGCATATACTTTAAGGTTTCTGAATAAATCAGCACCTAATTTATTTTTAGGAAGCATTCCCTTCACAGATTTCTCTATAATTCTTTCAGGATGCTTTTCCAACAATTCAGAAGCACTTGTTGAACGTTGACCACCTGGGTAACCTGTATATCTTAAATAGGTTTTATCGTTCCACTTATTTCCGCTCATTTGAACTTTCTCAGCGTTGATAACAACTACATTGTCACCACAATCTACATGAGGAGTAAAGTTTGGTTTGTACTTCCCTCTTAATATTTTGGCAACTTTAGACGCCAATCTACCTAATGTCTGTCCTTCAGCATCAACCAATACCCATTGCTTATCAACGGTAGACTTATTGGCAGAAATCGTTTTATAACTTAATGTATCCACTTCTCGAAATAGTATTAAATTTTGTAATCGTTCCCGAATAACGGGCTGCAAATGTACAATTATTAGATTGAATTGCAAATGGTTGAGAAAGAATATTTTTTAATTTTTAGAATAATTAAAATGTCATCAAAAAGGATTGAAAAGATTTTTGTTAAAAAAACATTAAAACTCCTTTTTACTGTAACTGTTCGAGATTAGGTAAGTCTTTACTACACATCTAATCAAAAAACGAACGTCGTGAGAAATCCAACCTTTTTTCTTGCCCTTGTTCTATCTTCTTGCTGGCTATATGCTCAAGAGAACGAACAAACGCAAGATACTACAGAAGTTATTCCCAAAAGAATTTATTTAACAAAACCATTAGGTTCAGAAAAGACTCCGATTGTTGATGGTCTTTTAGATGACAACGCATGGAATATTGTGGAGTGGACAAGTGATTACATTGAAAATCAGCCTGATGAAAATACACCTCCCAGTTATCAGACAAAATTTAAAATTTTATATGATAGCAAATATCTATATATAGGTGTACGATGTTATGATGATGAACCTGATGAAATCGTAAAAAGACTTTCTAGAAGAGATGGTTTTGAGGGAGATTGGGTAGAATTTAATATTGATAGTTACCATGACAAGCGTACTGCATTTTCTTTTACGGTTACGGCAGCAGGGGTAAAGGGAGATGAATTTATTTCTAACAATGGTAATAATTGGGATGGCAGCTGGAACCCAATTTGGTATACCAAAACTAATATAGATGGTGAGGGTTGGACTGCGGAATTAAAGATTCCGTTAAGTCAATTAAAATTTGGTAGTTCTGACAATCAAGTTTGGGGGTTACAATCAACACGACGATTTTTTAGGGGAGAAGAACGTTCTTTATGGCAGCGCAAGCCAGTTGATCAGCCGGGTTGGGTAAGTGAATTTGGAGAATTACACGGATTGAAAAATATTGAGCCCCAAAAACAGTTGGAAATTCAGCCATACACTGTTGCGAGTGGTGAGACGTATGAAGCTGAGGAAGGAAACCCATTTAGAGATGGAAATGAAACCAATCTTACGGTTGGGCTTGATGCAAAAATTGGTATTACAAACGACCTGACTTTAGATTTAACGGTAAACCCCGATTTTGGTCAGGTTGAGGCAGATCCTTCTGCTATTGCATTAGATGGATTTCAAATTTTCTTTCGTGAGCAACGTCCATTTTTTGTAGAGAACAAGAACATTTTTGACTTTAATATTTCTCAATCTGAAGCGGGAAACACATTTGGTTCGGATAATGTGTTTTACTCGCGTCGAATAGGACGTAGTCCTCAGGGTTTTCCTAATACCGCTGATGGAGAATTTGTTGAAATTCCAGATAATACCCAAATAATAGGTGCTGCAAAATTTAGCGGAAAAACTAAAGATGGTTGGGCTTTGGGTGTTTTAGAAAGTGTCACGGCCAAAAAGTATGCTACAATAGATAATAATGGAGAACGAAGAAGAGAAGTCGTAGAACCTTTAACCAATTACTTTGTTGGGCGAGTACAAAAAGATTTTAATGATAGAAATTCTTTTGTTGGGGGAGTTTTTACTGCAACCAATCGTGATAACCTTACTGAAGGGTTGAATTTTTTGCATAAATCCGCTTATACCGGAGGTTTGGATTTTAAACACCAATGGAACAATCGTGATTGGTATTTTGGCGGGAATATTATTTTGAGCCACGTTCAAGGAAGTGAAGAAGCCATTGAAAATACACAGAGATCAATAACTAGATTGTTTCAGCGAGTAGGCGCTGATCATGTTGAAGTTGATGAGACTAAAACAACACTAACAGGAACAGGAGGAGATGTAAAAATCGGCAAGATTGGTAATGGACATTGGCGTTTTGAATCTGGGGGCACATGGCGCTCACCAGAACTTGAGTTGAATGATTTAGGTTTTCAGCGACAGGCAGATGATATTAGACACTACACTTGGGTAGGATATCAAACTTTAAAGCCGGACAGTACTTTTAGACGGGTTGGTATTAATTACAACCATTGGACCGCTTGGGATTTTGAAGGTAATCATAACTATCTTCAATTTAATACCAACAGTTGGCAAAACTGGAAAAATAACTGGTTCACTAATGCAGGGTTTAACTATGCTCCTGTTCAATATTCAAACTTTGCACTCAGAGGAGGCCCCCGGTTAAGACAATCGCCATGGGGTAGTTTTTGGAATGGAATCAATACGGACAATAGAAAAAAAGTGCGCTTTAATGTTTTTCATAATGGTCGTAAAGCAGTAGATAATTCCTTTAACTCATATTTTATACGGGCAGGTGTAACCTATCAGCCTATAGATGCTATTCGGGTTTCCGCTTTTCCTTCCTATAATATCAATAATGATAAGTTGCAATTTGTAAGTAATCTTGATGTAAATGGGGCGCCCAGATATCTAAATGGAGAAATTGAACAACGCACTTTAAGCATGTCCTTTAGGTTAAATTATACCATTAATCCTAATCTAACTATTCAATATTGGGGGCAGCCTTTTATTTCTAGAGGTAGGTATTCTAATTTTAAGCATGTAAATGATGCTACGGCAAAACGTTTTGAAAATCGTTTTGTGCAATATGACAACAATCAAGTTTCTTTAGCAGATGGCACTTACAGTGTTGATGAAGATTTGAATGGAGTAACCGATTTCAGTTTTGGTAATCCAGATTTTTCTTTTGTACAGTTTCGCTCAAATTTAGTCGTTCGTTGGGAGTATATACCTGGCTCAGAAATTTTTCTAGTATGGTCTCAAGATGTATCGCAATCAGGTGATCCAAGTCAAGGTTTATTTACAGGCTTGGGCGACAATATTTTCGGACAAAAACCACAAAACATCTTCCTGTTAAAGGCAACCTATCGATTTGTTTTATGACAGTAATACTGTTAATTAAAAATTAAACTAAGGGCTTCTATCATTGAAGCCCTTTATTTTTGGGTATTCATCAAGCCAGACCAATTTCATCATGCAAAAAACGCTCTTTACACTTTTTGCTATGTGCGCTTTTTTTAGCACAAAAGCACAAGATTCGATTGCCCCCGTTCCCAAATTCGTTTATACCACCAAGCCCATAAAAGGTAACAATGCACCAATAATAGATGGCACTTTAAATGACCATGCCTGGGGTTTGGTAGATTGGTCCGAAGCGTTTGTCGAAAGAGAACCAGATGAAAATACGCCCCCAAGCGAACAATCAAAGTTTAAGATTCTGTATGACGATAAATTCCTCTATGTTGCATACAGATGTTACGATTCAGAACCCGATAAAATAGAGCGAAGATTGTCACGACGCGATGATTTTGCTGGTGATAGAATAGCCATAATTATCGATAGTTATCATGATAAGAGAACGGCATTTTCTTTTACAACAACGGCTGCGGGGGTTAAAGGCGATGAGTTTGTATCTGAAAATGGAAACAACTTTGATGATAGTTGGAACCCGATTTGGTATACCGCTTCAAACATTGATAGCCAAGGTTGGACGGCGGAAGCTAAAATTCCGTTCAGCCAGTTAAAGTTCGGAAAAGCCAAAGAACAAATCTGGGGGCTACAGGTTACCCGGTTATTTTTCAGGGCTCAAGAACGCTCTGTATGGCAGCGCGTACCCCAAGATTTATCGGGCTTTGTTAGTGAATTTGGTGAGCTGCATGGGTTAATAGATATTGAGCCTCAGAAACAATTAGAAATTCAGCCTTTTGTTGTGAAACAATATGATACTTACCCGGCAGAAGAAGGAAACCCTTTTAGAGATGGATCTGACTTTAGATTAAACGGCGGTCTAGATGCCAAAATCGGAATCACCAACGACTTGACCTTAGACCTTACGGTTAATCCAGATTTTGGTCAGGTAGAAGCAGACCCTGGAGCGATTGCGCTTGATGGTTTTCAGATATTCTTTCGAGAACAACGCCCTTTTTTTGTAGAAAACAAGAATATTTTTGATTACGAATTTGCAAATGGTAATGACAATGTTTTTTACAGCCGTCGTATAGGCAGAAATCCACAAGGTTTTCCAAATTTGGATGCGGGGGAATTTGCTAATGTGCCTAATAATACAGCAATTCTAGGTGCAGCTAAATTCTCAGGAAAGACCAAAAACGGCTGGTCCATTGGTTTATTGGAAAGCGTGACCGGTAAAGTTTATGCAGAAGTTGATTCAAACGGCGACCGTCGAGAGGAATTGGTTGAACCTTTTACCAATTATTTGGTGGGCAGACTTCAAAAAGATTTTAATGAAAGAAATTCTTTTGTTGGAGGAATTTTTACCGCAACCAATCGCAAGTTAGAAGGTAATTTAGACTTTTTGCACGAAGCGGCGTATACCGGAGGATTGGATTTTAGACACAGTTGGCAGAATAGAAATTACTATATAGAGGGTAATATTGTTACAAGTCATGTCACCGGAAGCCCAGAAGCAATATTAAGAACGCAACAAAGTCTGGCTCATCTATTTCAGAGAACAGATGCCACTCACGTTGAAGTTGACCCAACAAGAACTTCGCTTACCGGAACTGGAGGGAAGCTAAATTTTGGTAAATCGGGTGGCGGAAACTGGCGATTTGAAACTGGTGGTTTCTGGCGCTCTCCAGAGCTAGAATTAAACGACGTTGGTTTTTTAAGACAGGCCGATGATATTAGGCAGTTCGCCAATCTTCAGTATCTTTTTTTAAAACCGACAAAATTACTGCGCACGGCTAGTTTGACATTAGGTCAGAGTAGCGCCTTTGATTTTGAAGGCAACTATAATAGAGTTCAATATGATTTTCGAGGCTTTATAAACTATGCAAATAATTGGTTTACAGAAGGTGGCGCAACACACAAACCTCGTATTTTCTTGAATACGATTTTACGCGGTGGCCCACGCTGGCGTTTTAATGAAGAAAATTTCTTTTTTGTTTTTGCCGGAACGGATAGAAGCAAAAAATTTAATGCTACCATCGGTTATGTTAATAGTCAAGCTCAACAAGATAATTTTTCTTTGGTGAGATATGTTTTAAGAACGCGATACCAGCCTTTTGACGCTTTTAGTCTTTCACTTAATTTTGAATACGAAGAGAACCCAAGCAAAACACAGTATATCACTGAAAGAGATTTTCTAGGTACACCACGCTATATTTTAGGTGAAATAGATCAACGGACCTTCAGTACAACCTTGCGTTTTAATTATAGTATCAATCCAAATTTAAGTATTCAGTATTATGGGCAGCCTTTTATTTCAAGGGGAACATACACCAATTTTAATTTTGTAAATAATGCTGCTGCCGAAGACCTTAATGAACGAATAAGTCTTTATAGCGCTAACCAAATTTCACAATCAACAGACAATACTTTTCTAATTGACGAAGATTTGGACTCCGTTACGGATTATGAGTTTAATGACCCAGATTTTTCATTTGTCCAGTTTCGTTCCAATTTGGTGGTTCGTTGGGAATACATTCCAGGTTCCGAAGTATTTTTAGTCTGGTCTCAGGGTGTTACGGGATTTGGTGACCCTTCCGATTCTTTAGGTCGTAGTCTGGATAATCAAATTTTAGGTCAGAAAAGAGACAACACCTTTTTGCTTAAAGCCACTTACCGATTTATCTTATAATCAGTAATTTACTTACTATACACTATTGTTTTCTTTTTTTCGTTCTGAACAATACGAATTAAAAAAACAGACATGAAAAAAGGTATAATAGCAATTTTAACTGTATTCACTTTAGCCAGCTGCTCTACGGATGGTGAAGATAATGAGATGTTGGAGGGTTCGGCCTTAGTGGGTACCTGGAATATGACAGATGTACGTTTTCCAGAAGACCCCAATGATACCTCGTTGAATTTGGCCGATGAAATTGTAGACCGATTAGTTGAAGAAGGTTGCGTTTTGGTAAGTTTTACTTTTAATACTGATGGAACAGCTTCTGCCGATAATAAGGTAAATTACATTGAGGTCAATGTTGGTGCTATGGGCTTGGATGTTCCTTGCCCGGCACAAAGTGATACTGAAACCACAGTATGGACTTTAGTGGGAGATCAATTGACTTTCATCAATGAAAATCAAGAAGAAGAGACCATAACTATAGAATTATACGGAAATACCTTAATTATATTGGGTGAGGCTATCAATGCAGAGAATTACGCTGGTGCTGAGGTAGTCTTTACGAGGCAATAGTTTTAAGATAATTAAGAAAAACACAGCCTATTGGAAACAATGGGCTTTATTTTTTTAAAGCCTTTACCAATGCCTCGTTGGCCTCTTGCGTTCCAATGGTAATTCTAACTTTTCCTGGAGCTCCAAATTGAGAAACAGGTCTTACCATTATACCTTGCTCCATAAGCATATCGGTAAATTCAAATTCTGGTAAGGGCGGGTCAATTATAAAGAAGTTTCCTTGTGTTGGCCAGTATTTAATTCCCAGCTTATCAAATTCAGCGGTCAAATACTTTCTGCCGACTTGAACGGTTTTTACGGTTTCGGCGATAAAGTCGGTATCATTTAAAGCGCCTATTGCTGCTTCAATTGAAGTAATAGGTAAAAGAAAAGGTTTATGAATTTGCCGAACGTAATTGGCAATGGTTTGGGTGGTATAGCAATAACCTATTCGCTGGCCCGCCAAACCGTAGGTCTTGGAAAAGCTATTTACAGCGACCACATTATGTCCTTCCGTTACGTAAGGTAAACCCGAAATATAATCTTCAGCATCGGCAAAATGACGATAAACTTCATCAAAAACGATAACAATATCTTTAGGAATTCGAGTAAAGAAATCATCTAGAACCGATTTTGGAATATAGGTTCCAGTTGGGTTATTAGGACTAGTCAGAAAAATGATTTTTGTTTTGTCCGTAACTGCATTTAAAATGCCTTCTAAATCTAAATCATAAGTGGTATTCAATAAAGGAACATCTACCTGTTTTGCACCGTACCATCTAGAAAATACGGCATAGGGTAAAAAACAAGGGTTGGAGTAAATTACTTCATCACCTTCATTGACAAAAGCCCTAAGAAGCATATCAATAATTTCTGAACCACTGTTTCCGCAGATAAATTGATTTGCATTTAATTGTCCATCAAAATCTTTTACAAGCGCCTCACGCAATCGAATATCCGTTTGGTCTGGATAAACATCAATATGTTTAGCTGCCTTTAACAAAGCTTCAGTTGCCTTTGGAGACTGTCCTAGGGGATTTTCGTTAGAAGATAGTTTATATATTTTTTTTCCATTGGAAGTGGGCGGATTTTTACCCCCTTGATAAACTTCCTTTGGTTTTAAGTGTGGTTTGAATATAGATTCAATTGTTTTGCTCATCAATTAAATTTTTCTGCATGCATTAATATGCTCAAAGCTTGTTTTGTATGGCCCGCCTCTAAAACTTCTTTCGCTATTTTATGTAATTCCGATTTTTTGGTCAGGTCTTTAATGTCTTCGTGATCAGCAACTTTTTCGATTTCTGTAAGGGTTGGTAACTCTTCCACATTGCCCAAACGCCCAAGATTGTTACCTGTGAGTACAGAACTGTTACGAATATTTTCAGGTAATGCATCAACACCTATTCCTTTAGTACGTATTGGTTTCGGAATCTCAAAGAGTGAATCTCCACTTGAACGGGTATACCAACTACCTCCCATACGGCCAACTAAATCTAATTTTGTGGTGTCTAGCTTATCGTCCGTTAGGTATTTTTCATTGATATGGATGAGTTCTACCTTTGCAAGTATGAGGTTTCCAGAGCCCGGGGTATCTGCAAGCTCGATGACTTCAGTTACGGAACATTCAAAAGCTACCGGAGCTTCGCCAACTCTTGGGGGTTTCACTTTTTCACTAGCAACTTGGGTAAGACCGGCCTTTACAAATTCGTTCACCCCTTTGTCATAAGCAGTGCTAGATAAAGACATCTGCTCAACAATAGGATAGTTTACAATATTGATAACTACTTCAGGTACTTCCTTGACATTGATGTGCGTATGCTTTAAAGAATTGTCCCTACCACTTCGTGCAGGAGAAAAAATCATGATGGGCGGATTAGAACTAAAAACATTGAAAAAACTAAACGGACTCAAATTCACATTACCTTCCTTATCGATAGTGCTGGCAAAGCAAATGGGTCTCGGTGCTACCGCTGAAAGTAAGTAGGCGTGCAACTCGGGTTGTGGAATAGCGATAGGGTCTATGGTTTTTGTCATCGATGTTTTTATTTAGCTGGTAAAATCTTGGCAGATACCTCTCCAAAACCAACTCGTTTGCCATCTTTTTCAGCGAATCCTCTCATGGTAACCGTGTCGCCATCGTTAATGAATTTACGTTCGGTACCGTCCTTCATTTTTACGGGTTTGGTTCCCATCCAGGCTAATTCTAACATTGAGCCATAAGATTTTTCATCTTTTCCCGAGATAGTACCTGAGCCGTATAGGTCTCCTACATTGATATTACATCCATTTACGGTGTGGTGGGCAAGTTGCTGCTCCATATTCCAATACATGTATTTAAAGTTGGAACGGCATACGGTCTGTTCCTCGCTTTGTTCAGGTGTAATCCCCACTTCTAGGTGAATATCATAATTTTTCTCACCTTGATATTTTAAATAGGGTAATACTTCGGGTTTTTGTTCAGGCCCTGAAACTTTAAAAGGCTCTAGGGCTTCTAATGTAACTATCCAAGGTGAGATATGTGATGCGAAGTTCTTGGCCAAGAATGGCCCTAACGGCACATATTCCCATTTTTGAATGTCACGTGCCGACCAGTCATTTAATAAAACTAGTCCAAAAATATAATTGTCAGCTTCCTCGGTAGAAATGGATTCTCCGAGTTTTGTGTTTTTTCCAGTAATAAAGCCCATTTCCAATTCAAAATCTACGCGCTGAGATGGTCCGAAAACTGGCTGTTTGGAATCATTAGGAATGGTTTGTCCTTTTGGTCTATGAACCGGTACTCCACTAACTACAATTGAACTTGCACGACCATGATAACCTACAGGAATATGTTTCCAGTTAGGCAATAATGCATTTTCTGGGTCGCGGAACATCTTACCCACATTGGTAGCATGTTCAATACTAGAATAGAAGTCGGTGTAGTCTCCTATGGTCACGGGCATATGCATTTCAGCCTCCACTTGTTTTACAAAAAGTTCTGGTTTTCCGGCCAAAATGGAATTGTCGTCTTGTAGCCAAACCTGAATGTCTTTACGAACTTTTTTGGTTATCTGTTTTCCAAGAGAGATAAAGTCGTTCAAGGTATCTTTCTCGAATACGGCTGTATTAAATTCAAAAACATCAAGTTCAGCAAGGGCGGCTAAATCTAAAATGAGCTCACCAATAGCAACACCGGCCCTAGGGCTTCTATCGGCAGTGGAGAAAATTCCGAAAGGAATATTGTGTATAGAAAAATCTGAGTTTTCAGGTATGTTTATTATCATTTTTATATAGATGTGAGTATTGAGATTTTAGATGTGAGTGCTTAATGAGATTTTTTCTCAATTCTCAAATCTATCGTCTCAAGTCTAATTTTTATTCTATCCAAGATTTGTAATACTTGCCATCGTCAATTTTCATGGCATTTTCTGTCAATTGTAATGGTTTAAAAGTATCGATCATTACTGCTAATTCTTCTGTTTCTTTTTTACCAATACTCGCTTCGTAAGTTCCCGGATGCGGTCCATGAGGGATGCCGGCAGGGTGCAACGAAATATAACCAGGACCAATCCCCGTTCTACTCATAAAATCGCCATCAACATAATACAGCATTTCATCAGAGTCAATATTACTATGGTTATATGGCGCTGGAATTGACTTTGGGTGATAGTCGTACAACCGTGGGCAGAAGGAGCATATGACAAAAGCACTTGTCTCAAAAGTTTGATGCACTGGTGGCGGTTGATGAACGCGACCGGTAATAGGCTCAAAATTGTGAATGGAAAATCCGTATGGATAATTATAACCATCCCAGCCAATAACATCAAATGGGTGCGTTGCATAGACTAAGCTATGCAGCATGCCTTGCTTTTTAATTTTCATCACGAACTCACCTTTTTCATCGTGCGTTTGTAAATTTTCAGGCAGTTTGTAATCCCTTTCACAAAAAGGGGAATGCTCTAACAACTGCCCAAACCAATTGCGATATCGTTTTGGCGTATAAATAGGGTGAAAAGACTCTGCATATAAAATACGATTGTCTTCAGTATCAAATTCGATTTGATATATCATTCCGCGTGGAATGATAAGGTAATCTCCATATTCAAAAGGAATATCTCCTAAAAAAGTTTTTAAGGTTCCGTTGCCTCTATGAATAAATAACATTTCATCGGCATCAGAATTCTTATAAAAATAAGAAGTCATCGATTTCTTTGGAGCGGCCAAACCAATATGAACATCGTTGTTCACTAACATAGGTTCTCGAGATTCCAAAAAATCAGCTTTTGGCAATACATCAAACCCAATTAACTTTCTAGATTTAATGTGCTTCGCTTCCGCAATTTTTGGGCTCACATCAATTGCCTCACCGACCTCTTTTACCTGTGTTGGGCGATGAACATGGTAGAGTAGTGATGACATGCCATCAAACCCAATGGTCCCGAATAGTTGTTCATAGTATAAGCTTCCGTCAGGTTTTGTGAACTGCGTGTGTCGCTTCTCAGGAAACTGCCCGAGTTTATGATAAATAGGCATAACGTTGTTTTAAAGTTCAAATACAAGTTTCAGATTCAAGCTTAAAAAATAGCATCTTAAACCTGAAACTTTAAACCACACCTTAGTGCAAAGTACCTCTCAATTGTTGCTCAAGCTCGATAGCTTCAAAGAGTGCCTTAAAGTTACCTTTTCCAAATGACTGTGCACCTTTTCTTTGAATGATTTCAAAAAACATTGTCGGTCTTGGTTCAATTGGTCTGGTGAAAATTTGTAAAAGATAGCCTTCATCATCACGGTCTACCAAAATACCAAGCTCTTTTAATGGGGCAATGTCTTCGTCAATTTTACCTACACGATCGGTTACTGCATCGTAATAAGTATCAGGAATATTCAAGAATTCTATACCGCGACTTCTTAGATCACGAACAGTTTTTATAATATCGTCAGTGGCTACCGCAATATGTTGCACTCCTTCACCTTCGTAGAAATCTAAGTACTCTTCAACTTGGGATCTTTTGGCGCCTTCAGCAGGCTCATTAATAGGAAATTTAATCCTACCGTTTCCGTTGCTCATCACCTTACTCATTAGAGCCGTGTATTCTGTAGAAATATCATTATCGTCAAATGAAAGTATATTGACAAAGCCCATCACTTTTTCGTAGAATTCTACCCAGTGGTTCATACGATTCCAATCCACATTGCCTACCATATGGTCAACATATTTTAATCCTGTAGGGGCAGGGTTAAAGTCTGGAGTTTCCCAAGCGGTGTAACCTGGTAAGAATGTTCCCTTATAATCGTTACGTTCTACAAAAATATGAACCGTTTCACCGTAGGTATAGATTCCTGCACGAACTACTTTTCCGTTTTCATCTTCTTCTGTCACCGGCTCCATATAAGATTTGGCTCCTTTGCTCATGGCAGTGTTATAGGCGTAAGTGGCATCGTCTACCCACAAGGCGACTACTTTTACACCATCACCATGTGCGTCAATATGCTTTCCAATTTCGGTACCACTCTTTAGGGGCGAAGTTAATACCAATCGTATTTTATCTTGTATAACTACATAGCTTTCGCGGTCTTTTAAACCTGTTTGTAAGCCAGCATAGGCATATGACTGAAAGCCAAAAGCTGATTTATAGAAATGGGCCGCTTGTTTAGAATTACCTACATAAAGCTCAATATAATCTGTGCCATTGATAGGCATAAAGTCTTGAGCGTCTTCGTGCAATTTTGGTAAAGTTGTAGTTTCCATATGCTGTATATTTTGATGTGTTTTATTATAATTGTTGCTAATGCAACAAAAATACGTATTTTTGGAATACGAAAAGGTTTTAGTTAGATTTTTTTGAAGGAATATTTAACGGTCATTTCGAGCGGAGTCGAGAAATAGTTGAAAGACATCTTGACTCCGCTCGATGTGGCATTTATCAAATTTATATGCTCAATCAAATAGATGAAATTTCTGGTATTGGATTGCACTTAGATTTAGTGCTTAGAAAAGTGCAAGATGCCTATTTGAGAACCTTTCAAGAGCTACAACTAGATCTTACTATTGAGCAATGGGTAATTCTGTATCGAATTTATCAGTCGGGTGAGGAGGCTTCTCAATCTGATATTGTAAAATCTAATTTTCGTAATCGGGCTACAACTTCTAGAGTAATAGGAAAGCTAGAGGGAAAAAAGTGGATAAAAAAAACACGATTTGAAGGGGATTTCAAACGTTTTAAACTGGAGCTTACAAAGCGTGGGCAAGAGGTTATTGCACTCATCGAGCCCCATGCAAAACAGTTGCGTAGGCAAGCCATTAAAGGTTTGGATGTGCTGGAGTTTGAAACGTTCTTAAAAGTTTTGGATCAGATAGGAGAGAACTACGAAGAATGATTATCGGCAATCTTCTATTGGCAGACCAAGTTCATTGGCCAACTTACGTCTTCTAATAGTTGACTTTTTCGGATTGTTGCGTAAAAATTGAATAGGAATTTCTTGACCAATTTCTAAGGCATCAAAACAATTTTTACCCGCTACTAAAAATGTATTTTGAAAGCTTTGGCCGTTGTGCTCAAAAGCGTAGGTTAGAAAATACTGAAACGCCTTTACATTAACGCGCCGATTACCCACTTTGTCGATATATGAAACATCTTTTTCCTCTTTTTCAATAATATTGGCCGAACCATAAGTTCCATATTTTTTGGTCTGGGCCTGCTCATAATAGTACAAAAAGCTAGAGGGTATTGTAAATAGAATTCCCAATAGCGGTAAGGCACCAAAAACAGCTCCAAAAATCCATAGAAAGGTAGTTTCGGTGCGAAGTCCTAAGTAAACTAAAAATATTCCCAATACCACGAACAGCAGAATAATTAGTAAGGGCCCGCTATTTTTTTGTAAAGAGGTTTTAGTGAATTGGAGTTTGTCAGATAGCGTTGACTTCATTTGACCTTTAAAAGCTTTGGGTTAAAATAGCATATAAATTGGAAAAACACGTTGTTTTGATTTAATGCTGTTTGTTTGAATTTTGCAGCTATTAACTGAAAATTGTTTCAATATGAAAAAGTTAAAGCATTACCCAAGTGTTTGGCAAGCAGCCCCATTTTCGATGGAAATGTTTGCACATTTTGAGCAAGAAGCTCGATTGCGAAATAAGGAAGCAGAAAAAGAGCGACAGACCCCTAAAAAAGAAAAGAAGCCAAAGTTTAAACTAGCTTTTGGTTGGTAAAGAAAAAAACACCCGCAGGGTGTTTTTTAAATTTTAATGCGCTTCCAACCAATTTTCGCCAATACCAACTTCAACATCTAAAGGTACTGCCATGGTGTAGGCATTTTCCATTTCAGATTTAATTAAGGTTTTCATTTCTTCAAGCTCCGGTTTGTAGCAGTCAAAAACCAATTCATCATGTACCTGAAGTAACATTTTGGTTTTGTAATTACCTTCAGTAAGTTTTTTGTGAATATTGATCATTGCAATCTTAATAATGTCCGCAGCGCTTCCCTGTATGGGGGCATTCACGGCATTTCGCTCTGCGGCACCACGCACCACTTGGTTGCCTGCATTAATGTCTTTTAAATACCTACGACGCCCAAGAACAGTTTGTACATAACCATTGTCTCGGGCAAAGTCTACCTGCTCACCCATGTAATTGCGTAGTTTAGGATAGGTCTTATAATAGGTTTCGATAAGTTCTTTGGATTCTGCCCTGGTTAAATCCGTTTGGTTGCTCAAGCCGAAGGCAGAAACTCCGTAGATTATCCCGAAGTTTACAGTTTTAGCATTGCTACGTTGCTCACGTGTTACTTCTTCTAAAGGTACATTGAACACTTTTGAAGCTGTAGACGCATGAATGTCTTCACCGTTTTTAAAGGCTTCAATCATGGTATCTTCCTCACTTAAAGCAGCGATAATGCGAAGCTCTATTTGTGAGTAATCTGCAGCTAATAGAACATAGTCTTTATCTCTAGGTACGAATGCTTTCCTTACTTCACGTCCGCGTTCCGTACGTATAGGGATATTCTGTAAATTAGGATTGTTACTACTAAGTCTGCCGGTAGCAGCCACGGTTTGCATGTAATCTGTATGTACCCGTTTCGTTTTTGCTTCTACTTGCTCAGGGAGCGCATCAACATAGGTGCTTTTTAGTTTGGCAAGCCCACGATAGTCTAAAACATTCTGAATGATTTCATGGTCTTTTGCCAAATAAGAAAGCACATCTTCGGCAGTGGAATATTGACCTGTTTTGGTCTTTTTGGGTTTATCGACCAACTTCATCTTGTCGAACAAAATTTCCCCTAATTGTTTCGGAGAACCTATGTTGAATTCTTGCCCGGCCGCTTCGTAAATACTTCGCTCTAAATTTTGAATATCTGTATTTAAGTCTGCGGATAAGGAACCTAAAAAGTCTTTATCTAGGTTAATACCTTCACTTTCCATATCCGCTAAAACACGTAACAGCGGAATTTCAATTTCGTTAAAAAGCTTTTCGGTTTTTGCCTCGGTCAATTCGGGCCTAAAATGATGCGCCAATTGTAGCGTAATATCAGCATCTTCAACAGCATATTCAGTTTGTTTTTCCAAAGGAACATCACGCATAGAAAGTTGGTTCTTTCCCTTTTTACCAATAAGTTCGGTGATTGAGACTGGCGTGTAGTTGAGGTAGGTTTCCGCTAGCACATCCATATTATGACGCATATCAGGATTGATAAGGTAGTGCGCTAACATGGTGTCAAAAAGTTTCCCTTTTACTTGAACGCCATAGTTTTGCATCACTTTAATGTCATACTTTAGGTTTTGTCCTACTTTTTCGATGCTTTCCGATTCAAAGAATGGGCGTAGCTGTTCAATAAGTTGATTTGCCTGTTCTTTCTCCTCAGGAAATGGAACATAGAACCCCGTGCCCGTATTCCAACTAAAAGCAATACCCACTAGTTCCGCCTCTAAAGGATTTAAGGAAGTCGTTTCGGTATCAAAACAAACAGAAGTTTGTTGCATGAGTTGTTTCAAGAACAAATCCATGGCCAAGCCTGGCTGCACAAGTTGATAAAAGTGTGAAATATCCTCAATTTTATTTCTGCTGCTTACATCTTTGATGGTAGCGGGAGCATCGGAAGGATTACCCCCAAAAAGTGAAAATTGACCACTGCCCGCTGCCTTGGCTTCTACACGGCTGCCTTCGGAGCGTGTTTTATTTGAAATCGTATCACCAGATTCTTGATTGGCATCTGCTTGGGCTTCTTCAAAGAATATCTTTATAAACTGGTCTTTTAGTCTTCTGAATTCTAATTCTTCAAAAATTTCTTGTACCTGAGCGCTATCAGGTTCACACATTTCATAATCTTCGGCATTGAAAGTAACCTCACAGTCAATCTTTATTTCGGCCAGTTTTCGTGAAAGACGACCGAGCTCGGCATTTTCTTCTACTTTTTCTTTCATTTTGCCTTTTAGCTGATCGGTATTGGCTAAAAGACCCTCCATATCGCCAAATTGCTCAAGAAATTTCTTTGCCGTTTTATCTCCAACACCAGGTAAACCAGGAATATTGTCACTTGCATCACCCATCATTCCTAGATAGTCGATAACCTGTTCTGGACGTTGTACGCCAAAACGTTTTTGAATTTCGGGGATACCCCAGATTTCAATGCCATTACCCATTCTAGCCGGGCGATACATAAAAATATTTTCGGAGACCAGTTGCCCAAAATCCTTGTCAGGGGTGACCATAAAGACTTTATAGTTTTCTTTTTCGGCCTGTTTGGCAATGGTTCCAATAAGGTCATCGGCCTCATAACCCTCCAATTCCACAATCGGAATTTTCATTGCTTTTAAAATATTCTGGATGTAGGGTACCGCTATTTTTATAGCATCCGGGGTTTCATCCCTATTTGCTTTGTACGCTTCGAACATTTCTGTTCGTTCTACACTTCCTCCTTTATCGAAAGCAACGGCCAAGTGGTCGGGTTGTTCCCGCTTGATGACATCAAATAGTGAATTCATAAAACCCATAATGGCCGAGGTGTCCATGCCTCTGGAGTTGATTCTTGGGTTTTTAATAAGGGCGTAATACCCACGAAAAATTAGTGCATAGGCATCTAATAAAAAGAGTCTTTTTTGGTCAGACATGTTTGAAAAATTGTAAGTACTAAGTTAAAAGTTCAAAGTCTTTAAAAGTAGAAAAAAGACCTAAGATAAAAAGACATAAGATTTAAGACTTTTAAACAATCACAAATAACTCTTTGATGTAATATTTTCATGCCCTTCTTCTGAATAAACGCGATAACTAAAACCGGGATGAATGCAATAGCCTCCTGTTTCGCCTTTTTTGTTAACGGCAATGTAGCCAACCTGAATATCCTTATAATTCGGGTCGTTTTTAATGATTCGGTTTACCGCCTCTTCGCAAGCTTTTTGTGGGGACCAGCCTTGTCGCATAAGTTCTACCACCAAAAAACTTCCTACGGTTTTTACAATTTCCTCTCCTTGACCAGTTGCTGTTGCTCCCCCAATTTCATTATCTACAAACAAACCTGAACCGATAACAGGGGAGTCACCAATGCGCCCTGCCATTTTATAGGCCATTCCACTTGTTGTGCAGGCACCTGAAATATCACCATTTGTATCAATGGCCAACATGCCAATAGTATCGTGGTTTTCAATATTGATTACAGGCGCATATTTTGACTCCTTTTTCCACTCCGACCATTCTGCCTTAGATTTTTCAGTGAGCAGATTTTCCTTTGGAAATCCTTTGTCGTAAGCAAATTTTTCAGCTCCCAAGCCTGCTAACATGACATGTGGAGTGTCTTCCATTACTTTTCGTGCTACTGAAATAGCATGGGTTACATTTTGCATATAGACCACCGCACCACAATTTCCATTCTGGTCCATAATACAGGCGTCTAATGTTACGTTGCCATCCCTATCTGGTCTACCACCTTTACCGACAGATTGGTTATTTATATCGGCTTCTTCCATTTTTACACCGGCTTCAACGGCATCTAAGGCGTTGCCTTTTTTTTCTAAAACCTTCCATGCTTCGGCAGTTGCATTCGGCACATTCCATGTGGCGATAACAATGGGTTTTATTGTCGAGTTAGTGGTAACGATATTTTTTGTTTTAGGCTCCGTTTTGCAAGAAGCTAAAATCGGTGCGGAAAGAATACCTGCGGTACTTAGACCTGATTTTTTTAGGAATTTACGTCTTTGCATGCTTGGGTTGTTTATTTTTAGTACTCAATAAATATAACAATATGCTTGTTGAAGTTTGTGCCAATTCTTTAGAATCGGCCTTGAATGCCGAAAAGGCCGGGGCAGACCGTATCGAACTCTGTTCAGAACTGGGCATTGGCGGAGTTACACCTTCATATGGTTTAATCACCGCAGTTAAAAAAAAACTGTCCATTCCTGTTCATGTATTGGTAAGACCGCGAAGTGGTCATTTCACTTATTCTGATAGTGAGTATGAGGTTCTATTGAATGATATTGAGCTGTGTAAAGAACTGGGTGTAGACGGAATCGTTTCAGGTGTAATAAACACCGGCGGTACGCTTGATGGTGAACGCACAAAGCATTTGGTCGAGGTGGCAGGCCCCTTACATTTTACTTTTCATAGAGCCTTTGATTGGATTCCGAATCCGTTAGAAGCTTTGCTTGAATTGGAGTCCTTTGGGGTAGATACCGTTTTGACTTCTGGCAAACGAATATCGGCAGAGAAGGGCATTGATTTGTTGGCCGATTTAAATTCCATTGCAAAAAAAATCACGATTATGGCCGGGTCTGGTATTAATAAAACCAATATTGATGTCTTTAAAGCAATTGGCCTAAAAGCGATACATCTTTCGGGTACTACTTTTCATAATACTGTTTCCGTTGCTAATAAAATTTCAATGAATTCTGAAAATCATCTGGTAGAACACCAGGTAGCTGTAACTAATATGGAGCTTATTCGTCAAATAGTTCAGCGCGTTAAATAAAACGCAAAAACTACCTTTACTTTTTCTAGAAAAAATAGCTTTGTAAAAAAATATTCATGTCTCGATTTCTTATTGTCTTATGTGTCATCTATGTTATTCTTGCCGTTTATGGTTTTCAAGGATTTAAGACTTTGTTTAAGAATCAATGGATTCAAATTTCATATGGGGTATTGTTTTTGGCAGCCCTGTGTTTTTTTATAATCAAGGTTTTGGGGTATGTGCCTGGCAAGGCATTATCCCCTGGGACAGCCATTGCAGGTGGAGTTTTTTTCTCCTTTTTAATGTTTGGGCTGGTTCTTGGCTTCTTTCTTTTGGTTGAGGATATCGTTCGTGTTTTTTCATTCGCTTACAACAAGATAAATGGGTTGGCAGAAGGTAAGAGCAATTATCTGCCTTCTAGAAGAAAGTTTGTAAGTATGCTTGGTGTCGGTCTAGCAGCCTTGCCTTTTGGAGCTTTGTTGTATGGAATGTACAAGGGAAAGTATAACTATAAGGTGCTTAAGTACAACTTAGAATTTGATGACTTACCTGATGCCTTTGATGGTTATCAAATTACGCAAATTTCTGATGTGCATAGTGGTAGTTTTGATAATCGAGATAAAGTTGCCTATGGTATTGACTTGATCAATTCTCAAAAAAGCGATGTTATTCTATTCACGGGTGATATGGTCAACAATAAAACCGAAGAAATGGAGCCTTGGGCAGATTTGTTCGCTACACTTAGCGCAAAAGATGGGGTGTATTCTGTTCTGGGAAATCACGATTATGGAGATTACGTAGCTTGGGAAAGCGATGAGGCAAAAGCAAAGAACTTACAAGAATTGAAAGATTTGCAAAAAAATATGGGCTTTGATTTATTGTTAGATTCTCACAGATATCTGGAAAGAGATGGTGAAAAAATAGCGCTTGTAGGTGTTGAGAACTGGGGTAGGGGAAGGTTCAAGAAAGCAGGAGATTTAGAACGTGCTAAAAAGGGAATTCATAAAGATGACTTCAAAATTTTGATGAGTCATGATCCATCTCATTGGGAAGATGTTGTAATAAATGATGAGTATCATTTTCATTTGACCTTGAGCGGGCATACCCACGGCATGCAGTTTGGTGTTGAAATACCAGGCTTTATTAAATGGAGCCCGGTAAAATGGCGTTACAAATATTGGGCAGGCGTATATAAAGAGCTTGGCCAATTTATTAATGTGAACAGGGGCTTTGGTTTTATCGGTTACCCCGGACGCTTCGGAATCTGGCCAGAAATATCTGTGATAACCCTTAAAAAGAAAGGTTTAACGTGAATTTAACGCATATCAAGGCGCTAAAGGTTTCACTTCACGTATAACTTTAACATTTTTTCTTACTTTTGGGCAGAAACATAACCTATTTGCCATGTCTAAATTTGGTGAACTTATTGACTTACATATTCCAGTATTGTTAGATTTTTATGCAGACTGGAACGAACAATCAACTTCAATGCATCCTGTACTTCGTGATGTAGCTGCCGCACTTGGTGATAAGGGCAAAGTGATAAAAATAGATGTTGATAAAAACAAAGAGCTTTCACAAGCACTTCGTATAAAAGGCCTGCCTACCTTAATGATTTACAAAAAGGGTGAAATGGTCTGGAGACAAAGTGGTGAGCAAGATGCCAATACCCTGATCGGTATCCTTAGTGAGTATACTAACTAGTTTTCTTATTTAGTTCTGAAAATATCCCCAAAGGACATCAAAAACCAGGTATCCTAGAAAAAAGCCAATAGCTATACCAAGCAATATTTTCTTTGTGCGTACTTTTTTAATACTGCTATCGCTTTTCATAAGAAAAGAGTTTTTTATCAAATAGGCGGCTAATTAACTATATCAAATATTTTTGCCTACTGCCTACTGCCTACTGCCTACTGCCTACTGCCTACTGCCTACTGCCTACTGCCTACTGCCTACTGCCTACTGCCTACTGCCTACTGCCTACTGCTCAATCAGAGTACCGTCTTCAACCGAAGGAATCGTATCCAGAGGAATTGTATCTTGCATATCTGGGTCTTCTCCTCTACTGGGGTCATTTAAATATTCTTGATCCTCTTCACCAATAAATTGGGTGAACTTGTCGATATATTCATTAAAAATCAAAGTTTCTTTTTCGGCGAAATCTCGATCCCTGTTTCTTATTAGGATATCTATATTTCTTCGATAAGCTTCCATGTCCGAAAGAATGTCATCAATCTTATTGTACTGCTCATCAAGCGGAATACCAGCATAATATTCCAGGCGTTCTTGGTAAACCTTTTTGAGCTTTGCGAAAAGTTCACGCGCTTTTTGCTGACTACCTACTTGATAGTAACCATCTACATAGGGCTCCACAAAGGCATAAAACCCGAAGTGCTTAAATGGTACGTTGGTCATTGCGGTTTCTATGGTTTTTTTGGCTTCATCAATTTTACCTTCCGCTATTTGTGTTTCCATTAAACGAGCAAGGTTACTTCTAAAAGAAAGACCTTGCGAACGTGTTTGAGGGTCATGATAGATATCCGAGCTTGAAGCATTACCCCATTCCCAACCATCAACAATGTCTGCCATTAAATCGCTATCGATTCTTCCCATTTCATAGGGACTTTCATTTGTCGTTTTAATAGGAACCAGTTTGTAGACCAAACCATCCAATTGCAAATATTCTTTCATCCAAATATATTCCGCATTGTCGAAACTACCGCCAGAGAAATAAATAGGTCTTTTCCAATCGTTGTTGGCAATAACATCTAGCATTAAAATACGGTTCTTTGGTAATGCGCTTTTTGGAAGATCTATATCAATATAATCTAAAATTAAATCGGCGTTTTGCTGCTTTACCAATCCACTCTCTAATACATTTTGCTTATTTACAGGAATCCGGATTTTATTCGTTGGGTAATACACAATATCTAGATTGCTTTCTGAATAAGCACTTAAATCTCCACCACGTTTTTCAACAATAAATTTATACCTAGTCTGTGAATTATCACTACCAACCCAATTTATAAAGTCTTTAATATTCCATCTGCTTTCCGAAATTTCTTTCCCGAATATATCATCAACTTCAGAATAGTAAACTGCATCTCGGGTTCCGTAGCTGTATTTGTCATGCGTAAGTTGAGAAGGTATTGGGTCACTTTCATAGGCCTTGCGCTTCATCTGGTCTATGTACCAATCCGTAGCAAAAAGGCTGGTATTTACTACCCGAACATCGGTTCGGTATTCTTCAATCTCTTGAACATACCATAAGGGGAATGTGTCATTGTCGCCAATGGTAAAGAGAATAGCGCCGGCATCTTCTTGGCAAGAGGCTAAATAGGCTTTAGCTGTTGAATTAGCTGTATATCTACCAGAACGGTCATGGTCGTCCCAATTTTGATAAGCCATTAACAAGGGAACCGCTAAAATACATAATAGGGTCACTATAGGTGCGGATAATTTAGGCTTCAATAGTTTTTTTACTTCTTCATAGAGTCCAAAGGCCCCTAATCCAATCCAAAGCGCAAAAATATAAAACGATCCTACCAAAGAGTAGTCTCTTTCCCTTGGTTGAAATACATATGGGTTTGTATAAAACTGAATGGCTATTCCCGTAAACATAAAGAAGACGAAGAAGGCCCAGAATTGCTTAGGGTTTCGTGATATTTGAAAAACCAGTCCGATGATTCCTAGTAGCAATGGCAAAAAGAAATAAGTGTTGCGCGCTTTATTGTCTAAAACATCGCTTGGCAGGTTATCTTGACTTCCTAATCGTAGACTGTCCACAAAAGGAATTCCACTTAGCCAATGTCCATTTTCATCATAACGCCCTTGAACATCATTTTGCCTACCAACAAAATTCCACATAAAATAACGCATATACATGTAGCCAAATTGAAATTCGAACATGTATTTGACGTTTTGCCACAGTGTAGGGGGTAAGACCTCAATATATTCACCAAAGCTTCGCAAGAATTGAATGTATTGTTCTGTATCAATTTCACCCTGCGCCTCTAATTCCCTGAATTGCTTAACGGCGTCACGCAATTGTTTGTCAGAAATATATCGTGGTTTTATTTTAAAGTCTAGCCTATCAAAATACCGCATATAATTTTCGGCATGCTGATCGCTCCATAAACGAGGTAATAAGCCTATATGTTTATCATTCGGCCCTTGTAATGCATTTTTGTACTTATTGACGATAACGTATTTGCCCAGCTTTCTATCTTTTTCGTATTTGGGTTTGTCATCTTTGTCTTCGCCCGCTGGCGCAAAAGTATCGGAGTAATATGCACCGTAAAAAGGACTTTCAACACCGGGATATTGCTCGCGATTATAATAAGCTAAGAGCGAACGTGCATCTTCAGGATTGTTTTCATTAACCACGGTTTGCGAATTAGCCCTTATCGGAAGCATTAACCAAGAAGAAAAACCAAGAATCAAGAACATAAAGCAAAGTACAATCGTATTTGCAGTTTGATAATTGTTTTTTCGAGTATATCGTAGGGAAAAGTAAAAAACGGCTATAAATACGATTCCCATGATGATGGAGCCAGAATTAAAAGGTAGCCCCACATCGTTGATAAAGAATACTTCGCTCCATCCGAATACTTTAAGGACATAGGTTAGAGAGAACTTATAAACCAACATCAAAATAGCTACTACGACAATATTCGCCAGTAAAAAGTTTTTTACGGTAGTCTTCTTGTATTTTTTGAAAAAATATAATAGACCTATGGATGGAATAGCCAAAAAGCCCATGAATTGAATTCCGAAAGTAAGTCCGACAACAAAACAGATTAGAAGTAGCCATCTATTGCCCCTGACATCCTCTAAATTGTCGGTCCATTTTAAGCCAAGCCATAGTAATAAGGCCATTATCAAGCTCGCCATGGCATAAACCTCGGTTTCCACGGCATTGAACCAAAAACTATCTGAAAAGGTAAAGGCTAATGAACCCACGAGTCCGCTTCCTAAAACTGCAATGGCGTTGCTATTGGATAAGTTTGATTTTTTAACGATTAATTTTCTGGTCAAATTCGTAATGGTCCAGAACATAAAAAGTACGGTAAAAGCACTTGAAACTATGGACACTGTATTAACCATTAAGGCAATTTTGCCGGTATCGCCAAAGGCAAAAATGGAGAAAAAAGCGCCTATCATTTGCAAAAGCGGAGCCCCTGGTGGGTGCCCTACTTGAAGTTTTGCCGAAGTAGTAATGTATTCCCCGGCATCCCAAAAGCTTCCAGTGGGTTCAACAGTTAAGCAATATGTGATAAATGCAATTGAAAAAGCAACCCAGCCCAAAATGGTGTCCCATTTCTCAAATTTTTTTGCAAACATGTAGTGCGTACTTTACGAATTGGGGCGAAATTACCAAATAAAAAAGAGATGTATGGGCAATTTTCAAAAACCTTTAACATGAATATCGCTTAGTTTTGTTTCTAATTGTGTCGAATTTGTTTGCCGAAACAAAAGTTTGTTTTAAATTTGCACGCTCTTATTGATAATGGCCTATGGTGTAATTGGCAACACAGCTGGTTTTGGTCCAGTCGTTCTAGGTTCGAGTCCTAGTAGGCCAACAATTAAAACCCCTAAGCAATTGATTATAAATTAATTGCAAAGGGGTTTTTTTATTTGCACGTTTTTTTGTCAGGTTTTTTAAGATTAAAAATGTTATCTAATGGATAGGGATGCAGTATTAAATAGTTTGCTTAACCAAATTTATGAAGCCAAAAATACCGGTACTAAAAACTTTAGTTTTTCTGATATCCATGAACAAGAAATCCTAACAAACAAACTGGAAATTCCTTCAGAATTATTTGATTTAGTTGAGTTAGAGGAACTTAATTTGTATCCATTCAAAGTTGAAATTATCCCCAAGGAGTTATTGAGATTAAAAAAATTAAAGAAACTATTTCTACGTTATGGAGGGATAGATTTTCCATTACAACTAATGCAAATGGAAAACCTTAATCATTTGAGTTTTAGTGGGAATATTACTTTTCTCCCAAAAGAATTGGATGATTGGGTCGAACTCGATTACCTGTACTTAGATACTAATAGTCTTACCCGAATTGACGGAATTCCTAGAGAGTTAACTTATTTATATCTGTCTGGAGAAGAATTAAGAGTTTTGCCAAATATTGTTCTAGAGCTAAAAAGGCTGAATAAGATTGTACTGATTAACTTTGAATCAATTCCTTTAGAATCCTTTAGATTTCAGGAACTCAGAAGTTTATTTCTTCAGGAATGTGGTTTAAAAAAACTACCATTAAATGTTGATTTTTGTGGAAGTATAACACAACTTTATTTGATTGGCAATTTATTCGAAGAACTACCGAGTACTGCTTTTTCCATGGTGAATCTGAGAAATCTTAATATTGCAGGTAATAGGTTAACAAAGGTTTCAAAAAAAATATCACAGCTTAAAAAACTTGAGGTGGTTAATTTGGCAGGGAATCCTCTAGAGGAATTTCCAGATGTAATATTTAAAATGCCTAGGCTAGAAGATTTTGATTTTTCTAGAAGATATATTGGAAAAGGTCCAAATGATGATATTGAAGCCCCCCCTGTATTTAAACTTTCCAAGGATTTTTTAAAATTGAAAAGCTTAAAACGATTTGTATATAGTGGTTGGGATTTAGAAAATATTCCATCAGAGATTACGGTTGGGGGTATAACTGCTATTAAGAATTTCCTTCAATCTATGGAGGATGCAGATAGCCAAGAACTACTTTTAGAGGCCAAGTTGGTAGTCGTGGGAAGAGGTAATGCTGGTAAAACCGTATTGACAAAAACTTTAACTAATCCAGAGTACAAATTTTCCAATCAAGATTCTACTCTGGGAATATCAATATTAAAGCACCCGTGGTATTTTAAATTTAAAGAAGGTAATTCAAATAAAACTTTTAGATTTAATGTTTGGGATTTTGGAGGGCAAGAAAAGTATGATGCCACCCACCAGTTATTTATAACGAAAAATTCTCTTTATTTATTTGTAACTGAAGCTCGTCAAGAAAGTAATTATTTAGATTTTTATCTATGGTTAAATACTATAAAGATACTTGGTTCGAATAGCCCAGTTCTAGTTGTTTTAAGTAAGATTGACAAAAGAAAAAAACTATTGCCTAGAGAAACTTACATTGCACAGTTTCCAAATATAATAGGTTTTTACGATGTAAGCTGTAAGTCTAATTTTGAATATACTATTGATAATCTTAGGGAGGGCATTAAGGATTCAATTTTAACTTTACCTCAAACTAGACAGAAGTTTTCCAATAAGTGGGTTAACATTAGAAGATATTTAGAAAATCTTTCAGAAGAAAGTGACTATATAGATTATCCTTTTTATTTAGAACTGTGTAATCAAGAGGGGCTTAATGTGAGTCAAGCCGATTTTTTGAGTAGTTTTCTACACAATTTAGGGGTAATTATTCATCACAAAAATGATTTACTTCTTAGAAAGACTGTTTTTATTAAAACTGATTGGTGTGTAGATGGAATTTATAAAGTCTTGGATAATAAGCTAGTATTTTCAAATAATGGTAAGGTTTCCAATGAGATGTTATTGCAAATTTGGGATGAGCCTAGATTTAGAAATAAAGAAATGGAGTTGATAAAGTTGATGATTAATTATGAGCTTTGTTTTGAATTAAATGATAACTCAGGATATATTATACCGAATCAACTGCCAGTAGAATTGCTTGATAAGGATGTATTATATGAGAATTCTGAGTTCCCAGAGTTAAAATTTGAATATCGTTATGAGTTTATGCCGTCTGGCATTTTGGCTAAGTTTATTGTTAAAGCGCATAGTTTTATTATTGATAATAAGTATTGGCGATACGGGGTTAAGCTTGGATATGAAGATACAGTAGCAATCGTCGAAGAGGATTTTATATTTAAGAAAATAAAAATAACCTTATCAGGATCATCAAAAAAAGGGCTTTTATCGGCCATACGAATGATTTTAGGGGAAATACATGATGAATTTAGCAGACATGGAAAATTGGAATACAAAGAAATGGTTCCTTGTAATTGTAGCTTTTGCTCAACTGTAGAAACCCCACACTTTTACAATTATAAAGCCCTTGTTGGTTTTAACAGAGGTGGTATTATGGAAGTTCCATGCGAAAATAGCTTTGAACAGGTTATGGTTAAAGGTTTAGTAGATGACGTTCTGATATCAAAAGATGTTAACTCGTTTGATACAGATGAGGAGTTAAAAGAATGGCTGCTGAAGGTGGTGCTTAACAAACTAAAGCATGAAGTGGATTTTAAAGAGTCTTTTCAAGGTTTTTGGAGAAAAAATAATTTCAACACCCCTAAAACTGAGATAGAGTTTCAACCAATTATTTGTAACGCAATAGAAAATTACTGCAGAACTAGTGGTGTTCAAATGTCAAGAGAAGTTAAAGAAGGAAATGGATTCGTTGATGTGCTATTTTCTCACACAAATAGAAGAGGGAGTATTTTGAAAGTTTGTATGGAAATTAAAAGTGCGCAACATCAATCAATAGTTACGTGGATAGGGCGGTCAATGTATACCACCTGCGGCGGATTAAACTGAGCAGTGCAAATCAAGTGCACGAGATCGACTCATTTTGGTGCTGAAGTTAACGTTTATTTTTAATTTTTTTCCTCATTGATTC